>JBAXTB010000033.1:0-25764 GCA_037130425.1 Bacteroidota bacterium | reverse complement strand
TAGGGTGTCTGTAATGCCACCGGTTAAAACCGGTGGTTACAAGATGGTAGATGTTATGCGGTCTTTACGCTCAATATCAAACGTAACGTATAAGCAAATTTGGTCGAGCAAATGCCGATAACTGAAGCATATTTGACCGATAAACCTATTCACGGGCAAGCACAAAACGCGTCCATCACACCCGTCTCCTGAATCACAAAATTACCCACCGAATTTGCTGGCGGACAAACAGTAAAACTACCGCTATTTCCGGAAAATACCTGTGTGTTTGAACCCGCCGGACTGTTATAGGACAGGGTAAAAGGCGGGGTTCCGGTAAAATTTGCGTTAATGGTTTTGCAGGCGCCGGGGCATACATTGGTGTTGGCGGTAGAAAAAGTGGCCGCCGGCAAAGGCTTCCAGACGACCTGCAAGGCATTTGAAAAATCAAGACAAGGGTCATTACGAGCGGAATCCTATGGGAAGTCACTTTTTTCATTTTAGCACTCACGCTGCCTTTGTTGTTGGCGAGGACGCCAACAACGGCAAAAAAAACCATTTTAAAGATACCAAGCCTGACGCTTGTCATGCCGTAGTTTACGGAGGCAACTACACAAACCAGGATTTTTCGGGTGTCTTGCAAGTATTTCCGCTTAGCCGGGCTTGTGTAGATGTCTCCACTGCGTTCCGACATGACAAGCGTTGGGCTGGGTATTACAAGTAACAATATAAAGGAATTTACCCCATTAATCCGGCTTCTTCCCGCCCTTCAAGAATCCCTGAATGGATTTCAAATTATCCCACTGGTTATTCGCCGCCAAATTGGCTTGTGCAGGCCAGGTGCCGGGGTCGTGCATGGCCAATTGCGGGCCTGCGCTGGAAAGAATTTCTTTAATTCGGTCAACTTCCGTTTCAGCCAGTTGCTGGTAGCTGCGGATGCCGTATTGGTACAGCAATTCCTGAATTTTCGGGCCGATGCCTTCTACCACGGTCAGGTCGTCCGGTTCGATGCTGCGTGCGGCAAGCGGCTGTGATTCGATGCCTGGTTCTGCTACCGGGGTGAAATTAACCAATGCAGGCGGCGCGATTACTGTTTTAGGCGCTTCCTGAATGGGTTCAGTATCAATTTGTTGCGGCGTGTCGGTAAGCGTAAACGCCTCTGTTTGTTCCATATCTTCTAAAGGCGCCATACCGGCCAATTCGTGTTCAGGGTTATCGTCCGCTGCGGCCGGCATGGTCAATATTGGAGAAACCAAGTTGTCAATTTGCAATTCTTCTGTCGGCAAACCTGAATTGTCTTCATCCTCGCGGTCAGAAGCCGTAATTTCAACCACGGGTTCATTGGCCGCTTCTATGTGTTCAGGTTCTACGCTTTCGGGTTCGTTGACGGGCGCTTCCTCCTCTTGTTGCTGCGTTTGCTCAATTTCAAGCGGAATATCCTGGGTTGTTACATGGGTGTCGCTGTCAAATGAAAGTCCCAACTCCGTTTCCAACAGGCGGTTGCGCGACTTGGTGTTGTCAAAGCTCAGTTGCACCTGATCGAGTTCGTCTTGCAATTGCGTGTTGCGGCGGGTCAGTTGATCTACATACACATTGGCGTTTTCAAGATCGGCCTGCGTGCTGGTAAGGTTATTCCGCATGGTGGCAAGTTCGACGCGCAAGGCTTCAGCGGCAGCGCTAAGGCTTTGATTATCAAGGGCTAATTTGTCGGCTGCCTGTTTGTATTTGCTCCACAAGATCCAGCCCAGCCAAAGACCGAGCAGAAATGCGCCCAACAACATGATCAAAATTTCGAAGGTATGTTGGGTAAAGGTGCCCGTGCCGGGTCCGTAAGTGACGTTTTGCTCAAACATAATTGAAGTTAATTTTACTTTCCTACGCTGATTTCTACCCGGCGGTTTTTATACCGTCCCTGAGGGGTATCGTTGGTGGCAACCGGTTTTTTATCGCCTAATGATTTGCAGATAATTTGCGATTTTTTTACACCCTTTTTGATCAGCATATCGCGGATGCTGTTGGCGCGTTTTAAGCCAAACTGGATATTGGCAGCGGCTTCTCCCACAAAATCGGTATGACCGGTGATATGTACTTTTTTGCCGGACGATTTGAGTTCGGAAGCCAGTTGGGTCAAATAAGCGTCAATGGCGTCGTTGTCTTCGCGGCGAACAGAGTTGTAGGGAAAATGGATGACCATATAATCTTTCACGCGTTCCATTTGCACCTGGTCAATGTTGGAGGGCTTAAATGGTTTGGCGCTTGGCGTGGCTGTCTGTTTTTTCTCAACGTTGTTTTGCGTAGACGTTGCCGAATTAGGCGCTGTTTCCGGCTGAATTGCTTCCGAAGCCAATGTATCGCGTTGAATGGGCTGTGTTTGGATCAAATTGGGGGTTTCTACGCTTGGTTTTTTGTTGCAGGCTTCTTTGATCCCGCAAACGTACCAGCGCCAGCACAGGGCACTCCAGGCCGCAAAAATGATTAATACGAGTGCTTTTGAATTCATATTTGAAGGTACCGGTAAGTTCCTGAATTGATTCAGGCTGCAATTATACTGTGATTCATACGATTTTGATGAATTACAAGATCGAAATTTTTGATTTTCAAATGTTTACAGGATCTTGTAACCCCAAACGGTAAGTAAATGATATGGCGCAACAAATTACATTTGACGATTTTTTACAAGTAGACATCCGCGTCGGTACTATTTTATCGGCTGTACCTTTTGAAAAAGCGCGAAAACCGGCCTACCAACTTCAAATTGATTTTGGCCCGGAAATCGGTATTAAACGCAGCAGCGCCCAAATCACAGCGCTTTACGCGTCCGATGAACTGGTCGGACGCCAAGTGCTGGCCGTGGTGAATTTCCCGGTCAGGCAAATCGCCAATTTTTTCTCAGAAGTGCTGGTATTGGGTCTTACGCAGGAGGACGGCGCGGTGGCGCTGGTTGTGCCGGAACGCGCATTGCCCAACGGACTTCGATTAAGCTAAACACTTTGCGTAAATGCTTAATTTTCAGCCGAATATTTCTCCCAAGTGGTTTTATTGTACTGTTCCTCAGCGGCGAATTTGAGTTCTTTCATTAAGGCCGGCACTTCTTTGTAACCCGGAGAAATCATAATACGTTCGTATTTTTCATTGAGGAAAACGACCGTCGGATAACTCATTTGTCCGTCGAGCAAAGAATAGGCAAGGGTATGAACGCCTCTGCCTTCGCCTGAATCCATGTATTTAAAAGTCGTGCCATTGAATTCAATTTCGGCTTTTTGCTCGGCGTTGAATTTAACCGGATAAAAATTTGCTTGCAGGTATTCAATCACCGCAGGATCAGCAAAAGTAGTTTTGTCCATTTTTTTGCACCATCCGCACCAATCGGTGAATAAATCGACCATCATTTTTTTCGGCGCGGTTTTGTTGAGTTCCACGGCTTCCTCCCAGGTGTACCATTTCAGTTCGGTTGGCGGGGCTACTTTTTTTACCGGAAAGGTGAAAGCCCCGAGTACGCATGCGACGCTCAGGATAGAAACAGCTGCAAATATTTTTTTCATATCTTTTAGTTTTGTGCAAAAGTACCCGCTTTGCACTTTTAAAGTTGTTAAGAAGATCAAAACTGAAGAACGCACATAAAAAATGAGCCACCCTGAAAAATCAGCGTGGCTCATGTATTTTATTTGTAACGTATTACGAATTAACGTTCAAGCAATACGTCTCCTTTAAATATTTCGGTTTCGCCGTCTTTGAACAGGATTTCTGCGTAATACACAAATACTGCCGGTGCGGCTGCTTCTCCCTTGATTTTACCATCCCAACCGGAGGCCGGTGTGTTTGGATAGAAGTTGTGGTATTCATGCACCAAACCGCCCCAGCGATCGAAGACATAGAAGGTTTTAATTAACTCAACATCCGTGCCGCCGAAGATCATAAACAGGCTATTGTTGTCGGTACCCGGATTAAAGATATTCGGGATGTACACCTGACGTTCTTTGTTTACAATCACAAGACGCGTATCCGACGCTTTACAACCGTTGCTGTCCACAGCTGTCACCGTGTACTGTAAGGTGTAGATTGGCAACAACTTAATGTTTGCCGTTAAGCCGCCTGAAAACAAACTTGCAGGGTTTACCAGCAGTTGGCTGATGCGACCTGTGTCGTTGGTGATGTTCGCGATAGACAGGCTGATTGAATCACCGAGGTGAATGGTCGTATCCTGGCCGAGGTTTACATAAAGCGAATCCGGTTGTTGTATCGGAATCACTTTTTCGTATTCGCAACCGTTCACATCCTGAATTTTGAGGGTGTGATTGCCCGGTCTCAATGCAGAAAAACTGGAGCCGGAGGTAAATGGACGATTGTCTAAGGAGTACAGGTAAGGCGCTGAACCGCCCAATACACCACTGATGACGATGGAGCCATTGGTTTGACCATAGCAGGTAATATCCTTTTTCGCGATGGTCGCGCCGTTTGGCGTATCATCATCTACTTTTACTTCAGTGGAATCAGTGGTTTTGCAACCATTCGCGATGTTGGTAACGACAATATCGTACACACCGGCCTCACCTACTGTTGCATTTTGCGTATTTGCGCCGGAGAGGATATTATTTCCAGTCCATTGATAGGAGAAGTTGCCAGTGCCTTGCACCGTTACATTCACTGGAACTTGCGTGACCGTACAAGTTAGTTTGTTCGGTATTGGTACGAAAATGGTCGGGCCTTTTGTGTCGTCGGCTACCGTCACTGCTTTTGTGGTTGAGCAGCCGTTTGTGGAGGTTGCCACGACAAGGTAATCGCCCGGTACAGTTGCCGTCGGATTTGCCGTATTGTTGGTAAAACCGCTTGGTCCGCTCCATTTCCAGGTAACCGGAACCGTATTCGCCAGGGTTGCATCAAGGTTTACACTTGTTACATTACAAGAAATAACCTTGTCTGATACAACTACCTGCGGAGCGTTTACGTCTGGCGCAACTTCAACAGAAGCCGTTGACGTACAACCGTTTGCCGCAGTGACTGTCACCGTATAAGTACCGGAAAGCGTTACGGTCGGGCTGGCGATCATGGAAGTAAAGCTGGCCGGTCCTTCCCAATGGTAACTTACGTTGTTGGTTGTTGACGAACTGGTGATTACCCCGGATTGAGCCGTACAAGTGATGGTATCACCTTTTGCGGTAACACCCGGATTGGCTTTGTCTGCATTGACAGTGATTGCGAAGGTGTCTTTACAACCGTTCGTAGCAGTTACGATTACCTGGTAGTTACCTGGCGTCGAAATATTGGCCGGATCTTGTATGGTCGAATTGCTTCCTGTGATGCCAGGGCCGGTCCATTTGTACGTGACGTTCGTCGGAGACGCCGTGGCATCCAGTACGACTGCGGGCAAAGTACAGGTAATGGTTTGAGTGGCTACCGTCACGGTTGGCGCGTTTGTATTTTTAGTTACAACTGCGGTATTAGAAGTCGTGCAACCATTGGCATCAAGGGTAACAACCACCGTATAAGTACCTCCAACGGTAATATTATTTGGATTTTGCAAGGTGGAAGTATAACCGCCCGGACCGGTCCAACTAAAGGACGTACCGGAAGTTGAAGTCTCGGATGTTATGGTAATGACCGGATTGGTGCAGTTGACCTGTCCGCCGGTGGCGAAAACATCTAACGGTTTGTCAATGCTTTGGTATACCGTAACAGAAGAGGTCGAAACGCAACCATTTGTTCCGGTTACTTTATAGACATAAATGCCGGGGTCTATTACCGGAGCAGTTGCAAGGTTGGACGTGTATCCGTTCGGGCCAGACCAAGCGCCGTTAGCGCCGGGGGTGGTACTTGAACCGATCACATTCAAAGAGGTAACAAGGCAAGTAAGGGTACCGCCGCCGCTTGTGGAAGATTCCGGAGCATCTATGTTCTTCGCAACAACGGTAGTGGTAGTTGCCGTGCATCCATTCTGGCCGGTTACTTTAAGTTCATAAGTACCGTCGTCGGAAACAGTCGGGTTTTGTTGCGTTGCTGTAAAGCCGTTTGGTCCTGTCCAAAACCAGCTTACGCCTGGTGTAGTTGACACCCCTTTTATCATGCCAGAACCCGATATACAATCCAGTGTTATGCCTGTTGCGGATACATTCGGCGTAGCAATATCCTGTGTAACGACCACATTGGAAACCGAGGTGCACCCGTTTTCGCCGGTAACTGTTACCTTGTATGTACCCGGCATTGTAACAGAAGGATTGCCTACGCTTGATGTGAAATTGTTGGGGCCGTTCCACAAATAAATTGGGTTGTTGGCCGGCGTCAGGGCAGTCAAATCAGATACCAATGAAACGCAATCCAAATTAGTAGATGCGGAAGCCGAAACGCCTGGAGGCGCGACATCTGCAATTACTGTAGCGGAAGCGATTGAGGTACAGCCGTTTGTGCCGGTAACGGTCAGGTTGTATGTACCAGCGGCCGTAACCGTTGGGTCTTCTAAGCCTGAAGTAAAGCTTGGGCCTGACCAGCTAAAGCTTGCGCCTGGCGTTGTTGAAGTTCCATTTAATGAGGTGGAAGTGATCGAACATGAAACGGTGCCGCCAGTGGCCGAAGCGTCAGGGCTTGCAATGTCTACATCAACCGTCGTTGAAACCTGGGAGGTGCAGCCATTGGCAGTAGTCGCCACTAATTTATAGGTACCTGGTTTGGTTACCATAGGATCTTCCACACTTGAGCTGAAATTACCCGGACCCGTCCAGGACAAACTGCTAATCGGCGAATTGGTAAACACATCCGCAAAAATGCTGACGGTTGTAGTCGCACAGGTCAGGATATCGCCGGGAGATGCTTGTAGTTGCGCCGAAACAGTGTCAATTTGCACAGAGGCATCGCTGCTGCTGGTACAGCCGTTTGCGCCAGTAACGGTAACGGAATAGAAACCGTTGCGCGTAACGGTCGGGTTGGCCGAATTAGCAGTAAAGTTATTAGGTCCGCTCCATTTGTACTGAACGCCGGTTGATGGAGAAGTTGCCTGTATTTGTACTTGCGGATTCGCGCAGTCAATCGTAGCGCCGGTTGAGCTCGCGCCGGGCGCAACAATGTCCTGTGTAACCGTTACGGTTTTAGTATCCGTACAGCCGTTTGGGGCAGTTACCGTTACGGTATAATCGCCTGGTTCTGAAACACTTGGGTTGAAAACCGTAGCATTAAACGCGTTTGGCCCGCTCCAGGCATACGTTACCGGAAGGTTAGACGATGCGCTCAGTACGACTGAAGTAGTCGCGCAGGTAAGTATTCCGGTGGTAGAAACAGCCTGTGGATTATTTTTGTCAACCGGAACGTCAAGATTAATGACGGAGGTACAACCATTTTGACCGGTTACGATCAATTGATAAATCCCTGGAACACCGGTGCTTGGTGTTTGCGTCAAATCATTAAAACCGTTCGGACCTGTCCAGTGCCAGTTTACGTTTGTTGCGGTCGCACTACCGTTTAAGGTAACGGAAGGCAAGTAGCAAGTAATGGTATCCGCTGTGGCGCCTGCGCCTGGAGGATCTTTATCTAAGTTTACGTTTGCAACAGCCTGAACAGAGCATCCATTTGCAGGGTCTGTAACCCTTAAAGTGTACAAACCGTCTGTCGATACCGTCGGGTTTGGTGTTGGGGTTGTAGAACCGTCAGGGAATGTCCATAAAAGCGTAACGCCCGGAGTCGTAGACGCCCCATTTAATACGACGAAACTATTAGTGCAATTCAAGGTACCGCCTGTTGCGGAGGCATTAGGAATACCCGCATCAGGGGCCACTACTGCGATCGCAGTGGCGGTACAGCCATTGTCGCTTGTTACCTTTACGGTGTAATTGCCTACTGTACTTACATTTACAACCGGCAAATTAGACATATAGTTACCCGGACCACTCCAGGTATAGGTAACATTGGGCGTTGTAGATGAACCACTGATGGTCGTTGTGCTGGAACTACAAGTGATAATACCGCCCGTTGCAGAAGCATTCGGATTGGTAAAATCGCCAATAACAGGCGCAGTGGCGGTGTTGGTGCAACCGTTTGGCGCCGTTACGGTAACGGTGTAAGTTCCCGGATCCGTAACCGATGGGTTTTGAACCGCCGCGTTAAAGGAATTTGGTCCGTTCCACGCGTAATTCACGCCTGTTACCGTTGAGTTACTTGTAATGCTGATGGTAGGAGTGCCGCAGTTTACGGTTGCGCCTGTTGCAACAACATCCGGTGTATTGGTATTACCATTTACAAGCGTAGAAGCCGTGCTGGTACAGCCGTTCGTTCCGGTTACAGTCAACACATAAGTGCCTGCCGTTCCGACGCTTGGATTTTGCAAAACAGAGCTGAAACTTGGGCCGCTCCAGGCATAACTGATACCGGTATTGGTACCTCCGGAGAGCGGAATATTCGGGGTAAGACAACCGATGGACCCGGTAACGGAGGCAGTAGCGCCTGGTGTTGCAATATCCTGCACAACGACTGCTGTAGCCGAACTGGTACAACCATTTCCAGGGTTTGTTACCGTTACGGTATAGTTCCCAGGGTTTGTTACCGATGGGTTGGCGATCGTTGAAGTAAATCCGCCTGGTCCGAACCATGAAAACGTAGCATTGCCGATATTAGACGATGCACTAATCAGGTTGGATGGCATGGCACAGTTTACCGTAACGCCGGTAGCGCTCGATGTGGGGGGCGTATTGTTTGCATTTACAATAGCGGTTCCTGCTGCCGTACAACCGTCGTTCGGGTTGGTAACGGTAACAAGGTAAGTCCCCGGCGTATTTACAATCGGGTTTGCCAACGTAGAGTTGAAACCTGGAGGGTTACTTGCCCACACATACGTTGGGCTTGGAGCATTTGTATTGGCAACAAGTTGCACCGTTGTATTGTAGCAACCGATGGTTCCGCCAACGGGTGTTAAGGTCGGAGGTGTTGTGTTGCCTGCAATGCTAATCGTATCGCGATCAATACAAGTTACACCACCGGATACGGCCGTCACTGTGAGCGTATAGATTCCTGGCGTTGTTACGACCAGCGTGTTTCCATTGCCTGCAACCGTGTTTGTGGTGAGGTTGCGCCAAATTTTCACCCCAGTTGTTGCGGCTGAATTCAACGTAACGGAGCTGTTTATGCAAGAAAGCGTACCGCCGCCCTGAATATCAGCAAGCGGATCAAGGATTTGAATGGCAAAAGAAACGATACTGTCGCAACCCTGAAAGTTTTGGCACACTGCGGAATAGTTTCCTTGGCTGTTGTATACTTCACCACAAATGGTAATGCTTCCACCTGCGCACATGGTAACAGGCGGGAGGTTCGTGAATTTCGGAGGGACGACTGTTACGGTTTTTTTGAGCATGCTGTCACAACCGAGGTAGGATTGTAAAAGGTGCGTGTAGGTGCCACTCGCATTTACAAGGTCGCCCCATGGTAATTCGTAAGGAAGCTCGTCATTACAAACGTTTACTTTGGGCAGAATTGTAGGAGGAATAGGTTGGTTTACGACCGTAATGCAGGCTGGTGGCGTGGCAGGTGAGCACGCATTGCTTGATCGTACGCAAACCTGTCCGCCTTGTGTGCCATACGTTACGGTTATCGTTGTACCGTCTGGCGCTGCAATCGTTTGGTTGTTGCTTCCACCGTTGATCGAACTTCCCGGAGGCGTGGTCCAGGTGTATGCGCCAGCGCCAGGAATATCCGGAATATGGTATTCTACTACTGCGCCCGGGCAAACGACTTTTGGTCCAATTGGGGCTGATGCAGGCGCAACAGGCGGAGCCGATACGGAACCGTCAAGCACTTGTATTGTATAATTACATACATCGGCAATGAAGCCGTCAACCATGAGATAATATGTTTGACCCGGCGTAAAATTGCAATAGGTCATTTCAAGCGGCAACCCGGCGCCGTTGTTGCTACCCGAATTGCAAACAAGCGCATCATCCTGACAATTTGCAAAAAAAGCAGTCTGCAATCCATCGCCCGTCTGGCAGTTTGAAGTGGCGATATTAACGGTTATACATTCGGTACCTGCTACAAAGCCGAACCATTGGTCATTGTGAATGGTAATTGCGCCGCAAACGACGGGACCGCCTGAGGGAGGGCCATTGTTGATCCCCATATATCCGTCAAAATTGCAATATACGCAAGTGGCACTACATGATCCCGGACCAGCAGGCGGTGGATTTGGACATGGCGGAGTGACCTGTGCTTTGATTTGCAGCAATGCCATCAATACCATGAAGACAGAAAGGAGTAGTTTTTTTCCCATGAAAAAACGGTAGATTTGTAATTGTTTGGAAAAATGGCATATTCCCGAATTCAGTAAACGGTAATATGGTAAACACAAAATATTCGATTAGCAACTGGCTTTGATTCAAGATACAGCGACTTTATAATTCGCTGTATGAATCGCAATTTTTTTTAATACTCCTCCTATTAAGGTTTTAAGTGGTTGCGAAGGAGCACATATGTTCGACGGTGGGATAACGGATTATTCGGTAATTTCATTTGCAAAGGAAACAAGAATTTTATTTTGATTGAAACCTTATTGCCTTTTTTAACGATTTGCCGTTTTAAGCAAATGCGAAATAAGTTGAAAATATTTATCCATAGGATTGATCCTCAACTTATTCCGCATATTATTTTATAGTTATCAATTTTTAAAGTTTTGGAAAATTAACGAAAAACCGTAACGTCTCCTTTAAACAGGACGCGTTCTCCATTAATAAACCGTACCACTGCGTAATATATGTACACGCCCGGATTGACTTCTGCGCCTTTAAATTTCCCGTCCCAACCGATTGTCGGGTCGTTTGCCAGGAAATTTAAAGATTCAAACACTTTGCTTCCCCAACGGTCATAAATCTGTAAAGACTCCACAGACGACACATCGGCGCCGCCAAAAACCATGAGCAAATTATTCAAATCGCTGGCTGGTTTGATGATATTGGGAATGTACACCTGGTGCATCTGATCTATAAACCAGGTGACCCGGTCGTTTACCGCGCATCCATTCGTATCCACCACGCGAACCCCGATTTGGCCTGATTGTAAAGGCCGGAAGGTCTGCTGCGGTGTGCCTGCATGTAAGGTGTCAAGCAGTGGTACCCAGAAAATCGTATCAATCGCAGAGAGGGGTAAGGAAATCGCGGCTTCAATTTTGGCCTGATCGCCAAGCGTTACGACTAAGTTTCCGCCCAGTTCAACCGTCAGTTTTGCCGGTTGCCCAACGGTAATGGAATCAGATACCCATTCGCATCCATTCGCATCTTGCAAGGTTACGGTGTATTTGCCTGGTGTAAGCGGAAAGAACACATTTTGGTTTGTAAATGGCCCGCCGTCTAAAGAAAACACGACTGGCAGGTGTGAACTTACCACGGAATCAATGGTGATACTGCCGTTTTTATCGCCAAAGCAACGCACGCTTTTGCTTGTAATTGTTTTTGCAAAAGGCAACTCCGCATCCAAAACAACGGTTGCCTGATCCGAAGCGGTACAGCCTGCCGGGGTTGTTACAAGGAGTGTGTATTTGCCCGGATTGCCGGTGTTCAGTTGCGCCGAATTGGCAACCAGCGTCGTATCTCGTTTCCAGATATATTGCATACCGGCGCTTGTGCCCGGACCGCCGAGCGCCGCCGAAGAAATGTTGCAATTCAATGTTTTATCAGCGCCCGCATCGGCCACCGGCGTCGGATTCAGGACAACTGAAACGGTTGCTTCCTTCGTTTCGCAAGGCGCCTGCGCTTGTATACGATACCGGAATTTGTACGTGCCGGCAGCTTGACCGGCCGTATTAAATGTTCCGGCATTTGCATTGAAGGCGCCTGGTATGGATGGTATCGTGGACACTTCCTGCCACAACCCGCCAGCGTCGGCCCCTGTAATCAAACTTGTGAGTTGAATCGTCTGTGTTACCCCTACACATAGTTCCAATGGCGCCTTGGCGGTTCCGGCAGAAACGGGTTGGTTTACGGCAATTTGGACGCTTATGCCCGGCGTTGCGCTGCATGTCGGATTTGTTCCATCTGTTACCTTTGATAAGGTGTAGGTTGTCGTGCTTGTCGGGCTTACCGAAACAAGGATTGGTTGTTGGTTTGCCAGGGTTGCGCTTAGGTTTGAAGTGCCGTCGGTGTACGACAACGTAAGCGGATAAACGCCTGTTCCTGAAAATGTTAAGTTGGTGGTAGTGCCTGCACAAATAGTTGCATCGCCGGTAAAGCCCGCCGTTGGAACCGGTTTCCAAACAACCGGCGCGCCCGGCGCAACACTCAAACAGGGGTCGTTCAAATCCACCAAACCGCCGTTGTTGTTGCCCGCAACCGCCGATATATAATAGGTGACGCCGGTTTGTAAACCTGCGCCGAAATTGAAACTCGGCTGGCTATTCACGGCATAAACAGTTCCAACATTACTGCCTGATTGGCTATGCAATACATATTCGAATATGTCATCGCCATCTAAATGGCCGTTGTTATTCCAAACGGCTGTTGCCGGCATATCGGCACAGAATACAGCCGGCGTTGTTTGCATATCTCCCGCGTCCGTGAAACAATTGCAATTGTGCGAACCGGAAATGTCTGTTTTACAGCCATTTGCATCAATCAGCGTGCAGGAATAAGATGTGGTATTGGCAACCGGTAAAGAGTTAAACGTATTACCCGTGAAGGTACCGCCCAAGCCGTTAACCGTGTATGGCGTTGCGCCGCCTGAAGCCATAAACGTCACATTGTATTGGGTGTTGGTCGGGTTGCAAATTTCATCCAAACCATTAACGGAAGGGATTTCATTAAATGCTACCGCCACGGTATCGGTTTTAACACAGATCGAATTGGTTTCTTTCCATTCAAATAAATAGGTTCCGTAGCCCGCCACCGAAACAGCGCTGTTGGCCGCGCCGGGCGTCGTAAATGTTGCAACGCCCGGACCTGCCACTTGCGCCCAAGCGCCGTTAAATCCGCTGTTTGTTGCTTGTAAATCAATCGTTTGTCCACAAGTTGAGGTATTGGCGCCTGCTTGCGGATTTGGATTTGCAAGGAATACCACTGGCTGCCCCGGAGCGACCGAGAAGCAAGGATCCATTGGATTTGGGATGCCGTTTTGGCTGTTGCCGGCCACGACCGAAATATAATAGGTTTGTCCAGCCGTCATGCCCGGTTGAATACCGAAAGTACCGGTGTTGTTCTGTGCAAAAACCTGGCCCAGCGCCGGGCCGCTCGCGCTATGCAACACGTAGGCGATGACGTCATTCCCGTCAAGGTGTTGGTCGTTGTTAAACTGTGCAGTCACCGTAGCGCCTTCACAGGCGCTCAGGGTCTGGGTTTGAAGGCTGCCGGCATTGGTTGAACAGTTGCAACTGTACGCGCCGTCAATTTGCGGCATCGTACAGCCGTTGGCATCACTGATGTTAAAAATATAACCGGAGCCATTGGGCAGCGGCTGCGAACTGAACGTGCTGCCGGCAATCATCGTACTGTTTACGCTGTAAGGGGCAGTTCCTCCGGAAATGGTCAGATTGACCGTAAAGTTTTCATTGGCTGCGTCGCAATCGCGCGTCAAATCCGCTAAAATCGGAACATCGTTAAATTGCAAATCTACCTGATCTGTGCTGGTACAATTGTTTACGGAGACAGTCCAGGTTGCCGTGTAAGTGCCTGGTGCTGTGGCGCTTACGGCTGTTGAGGAATTTTGAGCATCTGCAAAGGATAAACTTCCGCCCGGAGGCGCTGCACTCAAAGTCCAGGTTCCGCTACCACTGCCATTTAGGTTTAATGTATTGCCGCAAACGGTATTGTCAACTCCGGCATTGGCAATCGGATTTTGATAAAACACCACTGGTTGGCCTTGCGCAACAGAAAAGCACGGGTCTGCCGGGTCGGGGAAACCGGCGATGTTGTTGCCCGCTACCAGCGATATATAATAGGTCTGTCCGTAAGTCATACCTGTCTGGAAACTGAAAACACCCGTTTTGTTTTGATCCACAACGATGCCTAAATTCGTTCCTGAACCTGTGTGCAACACGAATGATACGGTATCATTTGCGTCCAAGTTTTCACCTCCCTGGAATTGGGCCGTTACGCTTTGGCCGTCGCAGGCGCTCAAAGGAGTCAAATTCATTTGTCCGGCATCCGTAGCGCAATTGCAATTGTAAATGCCAGTGACCGCAGCAGAGGCACAACCATTGGCATCCATGATGGTAAATGAATAGGATTGGCTGTTGGCGAGCGGCGCCGACACATAATTGTTGCCTGCAACTGCCACTGAATTAACAGTATAAGGCGCCAATCCGCCTGAAATTGGGAAGGAAACGGTATAGTGCTCATTCGCTCCATCGCACACTTCGGCGATCGCACCCGCTGCAGGTAACTCGTTGAATGTGACCACAATATCGTCTGATCCGGTACAACCGTTGTTATCAAGCGTCCAAGTCAAAGTATAGTTGCCAAATGCCGTTGCGTTCAAATCCGTGACGGCGCTTTGCGGGCTTGTAATGTTAATCGTTCCACCCGCAGGCGTACCTGCAACTGTCCACGCTCCCACACCTGTATTGCCTGTGACGGTCATGGTCTGGCCACAAGCAGCCTGGTCAATGCCGGCATTGGCAATCGGGTTTTGGTAAAATACCACCGGTTGACCTTGCGCTACGGAAAGACATAAATCTGTTAAATCCGGTAATCCGTTCAGGTTGTTGCCGACAACATACGATATGTAATAGGTTGTGCCATAAACCATACCGGGTTGGAAACTAAAGATGCCAGTGGTGTTTTCTGCAAAAATAGTTCCTAACGAGGGGCCGCTGTTCGAATGCATCACAAAGGCTGCAACATCATTACCGTCTAAATTTTGACCGCCTTGATGTTGGGCCGTTACCGAGCCACCCTCGCAGGTAGACAGTTGTTGCAGGTTCATTTGTCCCGCGTTGGTAGAACAATTGCAATTAAATCCGCCAGTAATGGCCTGTGAAACACAGCCATTGGCATCCGTGATCATAAAAGAGTAGGTCTGGCCACTCACGACCGGCGCCGACAAGAAATTGTTGCCCGTTACCGTTCCTCCGGGAATGGTATATGGGGGCGTGCCACCGTTTATTTGGAATGCGATGGTATAGTTCTGATCGTTCGCATCGCAATCAGGCATAATTTGTCCGGCATTGGGCGAACCATTAAAATTCACCTGAACGGTATCGCCATCCATGCAGCCGCCGTTGTTTTCGGTCCATAAGAAAAGGTACAAACCGTTTTGCGTGGCGGTAGCATTGGTCGTATCGCTCGACGCATTGGCAAAACTAACGCTTCCAGGGCCGGAAAGGGTAGACCAAACCCCTGTTGCGCCGGGCACGCTTGGTATTGCTCCAAGGGTATAACTTGTGCCGCAAAGCGCGCCATCTGCACCGGCATTTGCCAAAGGTTGGGTATGAATCACAACCGGAAAGCATTGCTGCGGTCCTGCGCCGCAACCGCTGATGGCTGACACACAAACATTGCCGCCTGGGGCAGCAGCCCAATTGACAGCAATTGCGGTTGTATTTTGTCCGGAAACAATGGTTCCACCGGCTGGTACGGTCCAGTTATATCCCGTAGCGCTGCTTATTGGTGTGATTGAATATGAACCTGTTGTGCCCGTGCAAAGGGTTGCGTCTCCTGCGATAACCGGTAGTGCCAGCGGCGCTTGTACCGTAATGTTGATACAGGTCTGCGTACTTGCGCCGCAGGTATTTTGAGCAGTTGCGCACAGCGTACCGCTACTTACGTTGTTATCCCATACCACCTGAACGCTGTTCGTACCGTTACCGCTGGAAATAACGCCGCCGGTAATTTGCCAGTTGTAGCTGCTTGCGCCCGGGATGGCAGTGATTGTATAGGTTTCCGGATTGCCTGAACAAGCCGTAAGATTTCCGCTAATAGCAGGCGGGGCAGGCACATCAGAAATGGTGACGGGCAAACAAACCGGCGCGCTGGTACCGCAAGTAGAAGTTGCGCTAATGCACACACTTCCACTTGTCATCGTACCCCATTTTACCGAAATTTGATTGGTACCTTGTCCGGAAACGATGGTCGCCGGGGCAGTGACGGTCCAAGTGTAAGTAGTGCCGGCAGGTAATGCCGGAATGCTGTATGTTTGGGTGCTGCCTGCACAAACCGCCGTGTTGCCAGTCGGTAGTGTCGGCACAACCAGATTTTTAACGGAAATCGTCAAACAAGATGGTTGGCTTACGCCGCAGGTATTGTTGGCCGTAACACAAATATCGCCTCCCGTTGGGCTATTCCAGGTTACGTTTATGACCGTTGTATTTTGCCCGGAATTGATGGTCACACCCGGCGGAACCGTCCAGGTATAACTGGTAGCGCCCGGAATTGCCGCCACGCTAAAGGATTGGCTTTGACCTTGGCAAATGGTAGGATTTCCATTTATGCCTGAAGGGTTTCCCGGAGGTGTGAGGTTCGATGAAATACTCACACTCGCTGAATCGCAGCAGGTTGCGCCGCCAAGGGAACGACAAACACGCAATTGATAATCGCCTGGCGACCCGATGCTTGTAATGAGGCTTTGCGGCGAACCAAGGATGGTTCCGCCGTTGCTTGCCGTCCATAAATAATTGACGCCCGCGCCGGTAGTAGACCCCGTGCCGTTAATTGTTGCGGTGCTTTGGCCACAGTTGAATGGCGGCGGCGGTATAATCACGGATGAAACATTCATAACCGTAACATTCAGGATGATGGTACTGTCGCAACCGTAAATATTTTGGAGCGTCGCCTGGTACCCGCCCGCAGCGCAGGCATTCGGGAAGGCTGGGTTACTGGAACAACCGCCGGAACAAATCGTTTCGTTTGCGAAGATTGTATTGGGCTGGTGTACCGTCAGGTGCAAGGTAGCTATGTAAGGGCAGCCGTTGAGCGTCAAATTTTTAACATAATCGCCGCTTGCGCAATATGTTGAATTGTGAAAATCATAGCATTGCGGCGCACAAATAGTAACAAACTCTTCTTCGTCGGGGGGCAAAGCCTTTACCTGCACACCCACGCAGTTTATGGAAACATCACCGCAAAACGGAGGCTGGGTCGAGTTTAACTGGGTTGTCAACTGATTGACCGTAAGCGCGCCGTTGGGTGGCGGAATAAGACCTTCCTGGGTTGCAAGATAGGACAAACCGCATACCGTATAATTCCCCGGCGGGAACGTGGATAAATCCGGCGCCGGTTGGTATTCCATAATGATGCCGCCAGGGCCGGATATAACGTAAGTATAGGCGTAATCCGGCACAGGAGGCGCTACAATGGGGGGCACATAAGTGGGCGGAAGGCTGAGGGTCAAACTTGAACTGCCCTGACAAGCGCTCACATCCGGCTGCGTAAGATTGCCTGCATCTGCCGCACAGGAAAAACAGTTGATGCCGGAAGGGTCGCAGAAAATGATTTCGTAATTATAAAAGTTGCCAACGTCAATGGCTTGTCCGTCTGTAACGGTGAGGGTCCAAAGGCCGTTTACGGGACCTGAATTGAAGTTTTCCAGGCAACCGCTATTCGGGTAATAGCTGCCTGTATAATTGCCGAATAAGCCCCAAGGCTGATTATTATTCCAGGTATTGCTAAAACCGGGATCGGGCGTGACAGCATCGCCACATGGCAGGAACAGCACATCCCAGGTCGTAAAGTCAGTTGGGCCAAATAAACCGATTGGTCCAACGAGCGTCACCATCTGTCCGCTGGGTGAAGTCAGGGTAATTTTTAAGTCGCCCAAATATTCATGGTCGAAGTGCAGACGAACACCGCAAACACCTTGTCCATTTTGGCCAAGCGTTGGATTTGTGGCATTTTGAACCTGTATAAAAAAACTGCCGGTAAAACCATCCGGCATAAATTGTGGACAGTTTGTACAATCGCAACCACCGCCTTGCGCGTCAGCTGAAACCGTATTTATAATCATCCAAATAAAAACAAGCGTTATCCGTAATGCATTTAATGGGGAAAATGGAAGGGTAGATTTTGATAGCATTTACTTTTAATTTGGTAATTAACCTGTTTTGAGAATTAAATATTCTGCGAAGGCAAAAATTTAAAGATTATTCCAAAGAAAATTTTGGCAAGGGCAATATTCAAAGTTGGGGTAAAGTAGTAAATTTTGTCAATTTTATACGCAAGCCTTTGGTTTATCTTCAGGGTTCGGCGCTTTACCGTATTTTTGCCTCATTCTGTAAATTTTTCATTCCCATAGACCCAGCATCTTTGCACAAAAAATTCAACAATCGCCCAGCACGCACAATAATTGCTAAGATGAACCAAGTTCGACTGTCGCTGCCTGCGCTGGTGCTTTTCTTAGGATCTTATTTTATGGGTCAAGCGCAACAACCCGGGATTGTACCGGGCGAATGGCTCTTGCGTTTTAATCAGGACGCGCGTGTTCCTCCCTTCTTTCAAGCCTTGCAACAGGCTGAAGCAGGTCGCGTTTTTCATATAAAGCAAGTGTCTAAAACATTGAATATCTGGTTGGTAAGTACAAATGATTTCTCTGTTAATGAAAAAGACGTCTTGCCGTGGATTTTAAGACGACCTGAAATAGCGGTCGCGCAGCACAATCATTACATTGAAAATCGTTCTATTACGCCAATCAGCATCCTGCCGAATGACCCGCTATTTCACGAACAATGGCAATACATCAATTCCGGCGGCGGCGGCGGCGTTTTTGATGCCGATCTTGATGCCGATCAAGCCTGGGATTTCACCACAGGAGGCATAACGCCCGCCGGGGATACCATTGTCGTGGCCGTGATTGACGGCGGCATTTCACCGCACCATCAGGATCTTGAACCAAATCTTTGGATCAATCGTGCCGAAATCCCCAATGACGGTATCGACAATGATCAAAACGGCTATAAAGATGATTATCACGGCTGGAATGTTTGGGCCGCAAATGACCTGATTGAAGGAACCGGCACGACGCACGGCACGCCTGTTTGCGGTATTGTTGGCGCAGTTGGCAACAACGGAATTGGCGTTACAGGCGTGAACTGGCATGTAAAAATGATGTTTATAGCCGGAAACGATAATGAGGCAAGTATCCTTGAAGCTTATGATTATGTGCTGAAATCCAGGAAGTTATACAACGAAACGCACGGTGAAAAGGGCGCTTTTATCGTGGCTGTAAATTGTTCCTGGGGCGTCAACGGCGGCCAACCCAGCGAATCGCCGCTTTGGTGCGCTGCGTTTGACTCACTCGGTGTGGCCGGCATTCTTGGTGTGGCGGCAACGGCCAACCAGGCTGTAAATGTAGATGAGGTTGGGGATTTGCCGACTGCCTGCCCAAGTGATTATCTTATCACCGTGACAAGCCTGAACCGCGCCGACCAAAAAGCCGTTAATGCGGCCTGGGGGCCGATCAATATTGATTTGGGCGCTTATGGCCACGGTGTTTACACCACAGCAACGAATAACGGATACGGCACTTTCGACGGTACTTCTTTTGCCGCGCCGCATGTATCCGGGGCTATTGCCTTGCTGTATGCGGCAAGTTGTCCGGGCCTGATTGCTTTGGCCAAAACGAATCCCGGCGCAGCGGCTTTATTTGCAAAAAGCCTTGTCTTACAAAGCGTTACACCAATTCCTGCACTGCAAAACAATACCCTTTCCGGCGGCCGTTTAAACTTGAACAACCTGCTTGAAAATTATCAGGAACAATGTAGTCCCTGCCAGACGCCTTTTGCTTTGCTGAGCAAATCTATTTCAAATAATAGCGCGCAATTGACCTGGATAGAAGCGCCTGAAACCATGAAACGATTTTTGCGCTGGCGTATTTTGGGCGATACAGCCTGGATGCTTATTGAAAATCCGCAATCGCCGTACCCCATCACAGGGCTTAACAACTGTACCGAATACGAATTCGAAATGATGGGATTTTGTGCGCAAAATCTGTCAAGCGGCTGGTCGCCACCGTTTCATTTCGCCACAAAAGGATGTTGCGAGCCACCTGTTGTAATAAACGATGTTGTAATTTTGGATGGGCACACTTATTTGTCGTGGGAGCCGATCGGAGGCGCCAACGCCTATCAAATCAGGGTGCGCAAACCACAAGGCAATTGGATGTATTACCAGTCGGATGGGCCGCATATTTCCCTGACCAATTTAGGGCCTTGTGCCCGCTATGAGGCGCAAATACAGACTTTGTGCGATAATCCGACCAGTATATTTTCCCAATCTTTCTATTTCATAAGTGTGGGTTGCGGCGCTTGTATTGACATGAATTATTGTGCAGCCGGCGCTTATTCGGCTACCAGCGAGTGGATTGCTTCGGTTTCCATTGGAGACTGGACGCATGCGTCCAATGCAATTCCGGGTAGCGGCTACCAGGATTTTACGACAAATGCTTTTATCAGTCCATTGCAACTAAAAAAGTCAACAGCCTATCCAGTTACCATTATGCCTGCATTTTTTGGTTCGCCCGAAAAACAGTTTTATCGCATGTACATTGACTATAACGGAGATGGGCTGTTTGCTGAAAATGAAATCGCGTTTGACCCCGGCTTTGCGCTCGCCGACCCTGCCGGCGGTTGGATTTATGTGCCGGATACCGCGATGACCGGAAGCACCCGTATGCGCGTGATGATGAAGTTCAAAAATGACTTAAACGGCGCACCGCTGCCTTGTGAATCCTACGATTTTGGGCAGGTCGAAGATTATTGTGTAAATATCGGGCTTGAGGTTACGGCGACCGAAGCGGCTAATGTTGAAAACCCAAGTTTGCTTGTTTTGCCCGTGCCCGCGCGCACAGGGGTTCAACTTGATTATAAAAGCAAAGAACCTGCGGATGTGGAAATTTATGATGCAACGGGAAGGTTAATTGCTTCGTTTAAAGAAATTCATTTCCCGTACGATATTGATGTAAATAATTGGAATTCAGGGCTTTATTGGGTACGGGCGAGGGTAGGGGAGGCGATGCTGCATGGGAAGATTGTTAGGAAATAGAATATCGAACAGTAGAATATCGAATATCGAATGGGAGTGTTGCGCTTGGATGGACGGCGGAATTTATTCCGCCTAATTATACGTATTAAATATTGGTAAGCAATATGTTATGTTTAATTTTTGTAGGCGGAATAAATTCCGCCCTCCATCCAAGCCCAGTTTTCCCGCATAGATTACAACGAAATGCAATAAATAAAACAGATGAATATTGAATATCGAAGTGGGCATTGCGCCCGGCATCCCAAGATACCAAGCGCAACGCCCACTTCGATATTCGGTGTTCATCTGTTCGATATTCGATATTCTACTCGCGTTCCGGCGCCAAGCCCCAGTGTTCCGGAGAGCGCCATAACGCCGACAACAACAACTCTCGCATAAAGTAGAATTCTTTCGGCAATTTGTCATACAAACGAGAGAACAATTCCTCGTGCGACAACAATTCCTGCTTCCACAATTCGCGGCCGATGGTCATGATTTTTGCAAAATCTTCCTTTGTAAAATCTTCCATACGGTTCCAGTCCATGTCCTGATAACGCGGCATCCAGCCGATTGGGCTTTCAACAGCGGATGATTTGCCTTTTGTGCGCTCGATGATCCATTTCAGCACACGCATATTTTGTCCGAAACCTGGCCAAACAAATTTGCCATTTTCGTCTTTTCTGAACCAGTTTACACTGAAAATCCGCGGTGGATTGGGCAGGTCACGGCCAAATTGCAGCCAGTGGTTTACATAATCGCCCATGTGGTAGCCCATAAACGGCAGCATGGCAAACGGGTCGCGGCGCACCTTACCGATTTCGCCAAAGGCTGCGGCCGTGGTTTCGGAACCCATGGTTGCGGCCAAATACACCCCAAAACTCCAGTTAAATGATTGAAATACAAGCGGAATGGCCGTGCTGCGGCGACCACCGAAAATAAAGGCTTCGATGTGTACGCCTGCCGGGTTGTTCCATTCCGGGTCAATGGCCGGGTTCTGCGAAGATGGGGCAGTAAATCGCGAGTTTGCGTGCGCGGCAGGTTTTCCGCTTGCCGGATCCCATACTTCACCGTGCCAGTCGATGATTTTGCCGCTTGGCGGTTCGGGCGTCATGCCTTCCCACCAAACATCGCCGTCTTCCGTAACTGCCACATTGGTAAAAATGGTATTGGCGCGCACCGATTCCATCGCATTCGGATTGGTTTTATAGTTCGTGCCCGGCGCTACGCCGAAGTAGCCCGCTTCCGGGTTGATGGCGTACAAACGACCGCCTTCGCCCTTGTGAACCCAGGCAATATCATCCCCGACGGTCGTAATTTTCCAGCCTTCCAATCCTTCAGCCGGGATCATCATGGCGAAGTTGGTTTTACCGCAAGCGCTTGGGAAAGCCGCCGCTACATACGATTTTTCACCCTCCAGCGAAGTCACGCCTAGGATAAGCATGTGTTCTGCCAACCAGCCTTCTTCGCGGCCCATGGAAGAGGCGATCCGGAGCGCAAAGCATTTTTTACCAAGCAAAGCATTGCCGCCATAACCGCTACCGAAAGAAATAATCAGACGTTCTTCCGGGAAGTGGGAAATGTATTTAACGGTCGGGTTGCAAGGCCATTTTTCATCCACATCGCCCGCCTGCAGGGGCGCGCCTACCGTGTGTACGCATTTGACATAATCGCCTTTTTCAATGTACGACATGACCTGATTACCCATGCGGGTCATAATGTACATATTTGTGACAACATATTCAGAGTCAGTAAGTTGTACGCCATAACGCGACAGCGAAGAGCCAACCGGCCCCATGCAAAATGGAATAACATATAAGGTGCGGCCTTTCATCGAACCCTTAGTCAGGTCTTCCAGAATGTTCTTCATTTCCTTCGGATCCATCCAGTTGTTGGTCGGACCGGCATCTTCCTTGCGACGGCTGCAAATAAAAGTTTTGTCTTCTACGCGGGCTACGTCGCTGGGGTCGCTGAAACACGCAAAACTATTTGGGCGCTTTGTTTCATTAAGGCGAATAAAAGTGCCTTTGTCGACCAATAGTTGGCAGAGTTGGTCATACTCCTCCTTGGTTCCGGTACACCAGTGGATGGCTTCCGCTTCGCAGTGTTGTGCGATGGAAGTTACCCAGTTTTCAAGGGCAATCAAGGTAGCGGACGATCGGGTTAGCGGGAAAGTGCTTTCTTCAAACATGTTATGGAAAGGCTTAAATTTGATTTGTTCTATTTGTGGTGCAAAGTTAAGGCGCTATGATTTGAGGGGGGTACTGATATGGATCACCCGGCGGTGTCAGTGAGATCATTTGGGTTTATCGTGTTGGCTATTCCAGGTCGGAAAACAATTTTCTGGTTTCCACAGCCTCTTTAGGTTTAATCCTTCCTGCCAGTACCAGACGCATTTCACGGCGTCGGGCCGCGCTTTCGTACAAAGTTTGTTCTTCACTGGAAAGCGGCAATACCGGCGGAACAGGTACGGGGGTACGCTTTTTATCGTCGAGCGCTACGAAGGTAAAATAGGCATGGTTGCAACGCCGCGCATTCTGGCCCTTAATGTCGCTCGCAAAAACCTCCACATAAATCTCAACCGAAGTCGTGAAGGCACGTGTTACAGACGCTTCAAGGGTAATTACATCGCCCAAACGAATCGGGTTTTGGAATGAAATATGGTCTACCGCCGCAGTTACGACATGCGCTTCTGTGTGTTTGCCGGCACAAATCGCGCACACAATATCCATCCAGCGCATCAAATAACCACCCATCAAATTGCCCATCGGATTGGTGTCGTTGGGCATAATCAGTTCAGTCATAATCGTCCGACTGTCGGCTACTTTTTTAGGGACAGGGTTGCTTTTCGCCATGAATTAAATTTTCTGTGTTTGTAGCGGCCGATGCATCATCCATTCATACATGCCGAACAACAGGGCACAGAACACAAGATCACCTAATACAGTATTGCCAAAGAAAGGAAGCGCTGCCGTGTAACAAGTCAATAATCCGGCAAAATCGTGCGGATAAAGATTGGTGTCAACAAAAGTGCTCAAATTAGAAATCAGGAAAAATATAACGGAAGCGCTCAGACTTGCGCCCACCACGCGGCCTGGCGTTACCCGATTGCGCAGGATTAAACCGCCAGCCAGCATCACGACACCGAATGCCGCATAAATCCACCAAGAGGTAATCCATGCAAAACCGCTATAATATTGACTGTAAATTACGTTGTTCAGCACCAAATCCGTCAGAAAAAGCGCTGCAAACGGTACAATAGCGGCCATCCAACGACGGCTAAAATATGCCGCGCCAAACAAACCCATTGCGCTGATCGGCGAAAAATTATGCGGCGGAACTGGCAACAAATGCAAGCCAAGGCGCGTAATAGCAGCCAACAAAATCAGGGCAAACAAAAGCTTAATTTTCATACTCAATTTAGTTTATGCGGGCAAAGATAGGGCGCTGTCTGCTACGCTCGTTCCTTCACAGCATACGTTTTTCCAAAATTTGCAAATCACCGAAGCCTTTTGCTGTATTATTGCGGAGAAAAATTTTTATAAACGATGAAAAAACTACTTTTCTGTCTTTCCCTGATCCTTTTGGGCATTGCGGCCCAAGCCCAGCCTGAACGTTGGCAACAACGCGTAAAATATGAAATGTCGGTCGATATGAATGTCCGCAAACACCAATATCAGGGCGTACAACATCTCACCTATTATAACAACAGCCCGGACACTTTGAATCAGGTGTTTTATCATTTGTATTTCAATGCTTTTCAACCGAATAGCATGATGGATGTGCGTTCGCGCACCATTGAAGACGCTGACCCGCGCGTGGCCGACCGTATTTTCAAACTTAAAGACGACGAACAAGGCTGGATCAAAGTCAAAAACCTGAGCCAAAACGGGAAAGCGCTCAAATATGATATGAATGAAACGATTCTGGAAGTCAAACTGGCGCAACCGATTTTGCCGCACGACAGCACCGTGTTCGATATGAACTGGGATGCCCAGGTGCCGCTACAAATCCGCCGCTCCGGCCGCGATAACTATGAAGGTGTGGCCTATTCAATGTCGCAATGGTACCCCAAACTCTGCGAATATGATTATCAGGGCTGGCACAGTAATCCCTACATTGCTCGTGAGTTTTACGGGGTTTGGGGCGACTATGATGTTAAAATTTCTATTGATAAACAATACGTTGTAGCAGCGGGCGGCTATTTGCAAAACCCGGAAGCGGTTGGAAACGGCTACGAAAACCCCGGCCAGACGGTGCAGCAACCCGGCGGCGACAAACTGCTTTATCATTTTGTCGCGCCCAATGTGCATGATTTCGTATGGGCCGCCGATCCTGAATTTACCCACAGCAAAATCACAGCGGAAGATGGTTCTATCATGCACTTTTTCTGGCAAAAAGACAAAGGTTATGACGATCAATGGGGCAAATTGCCTGCCATTATGAGCCATGCCCGCTCGATCATGGACGCACATTGCGGCAAATACCCGTACAAGGAATATTATTTTATCCAGGGCGGCGACGGCGGCATGGAATATCCGATGGCAACGCTGATTTCCGGTAACCGCCCGCTCAACAGCCTGGTAGGTGTGGCGGTACACGAACAACTGCACTCCTGGTACCAAATGGTGCTTGGCTCCAACGAAAGTTTGTACGCCTGGATGGACGAAGGCTTCACTTCCTACGCCGAAACGTTGGTTGAAAATCAATTGGCGGCAGAGGGTTTGCTCGGCAACAAAAAAGCCGACGCCCGTCCTTTTGAAGGCACCTACCGAGGCTATGTAGCCCTCGCTACCAGCAGCAAAGAAGAACCCATGACCACGCACGCCGACCATTACAACACCAACTACGCCTACTCTTTGGACGCTTATGTAAAAGGCGCCGT
>JBAXTB010000329.1:0-6493 GCA_037130425.1 Bacteroidota bacterium | reverse complement strand
GAAAATCAATTTAATCCATCCTGAAAATCTTCAAATCCATTTTAATCTTGGTATATTTCGACACTCCCATTTTAAATTAATCCCAAACTTAATTTTTCGTAAATCGTCCGGTAGCGATTACCTCACCACTTAAGGCGCGCATTTGAATTAGGAAAATCCCTTTGGTTAATTCCGAGATATTCAAATCAGCAGAAAACATTCCGGCTACGATTTTCATATTAAAAATTTTCATATCAGAGCAGGGTGTCTACTTCAATATCGCCGAGCACAACGTGTTCAAACATCTACCATCTTGTAACCGCCGACTGAAGTTCGGGGGTTACAAGATGGTAGGTGTGATACGTTGTCTACGCTTGGCGATTTTAACCAATCCCCAATAATTCCACCTCAAATATGAGTGTACTATTTGGTGCAATTTCGGCGCTAACATGCTGATCGCCATACGCCAGGTGCGGCGGCAAAAACAAACGCCATTTGCTGCCCACCGGCATCAGTTGCAAGGCTTCCGTCCAGCCCTTAATCACCCGATTGAGCGGAAAAGTAGCCGGTTTGCCGCGCTGCACCGAACTGTCGAACACCCGACCGTCGATGATGGTGCCGTGGTAATGGCAGGTTACGGCGCTGGTCGGCCCTGGTTTGTCGCCCGAACCTTCCGTGATAATTTCATATTGTAACCCGCTTTCGAGGCTTACCACGCCCGCGCGTTTGGCATTTTCGGCTAAAAAGGCCATTCCGGCGGCTAAATTTTCGGCGGCTTTGGCTTCCCGCATTGCTTTGAGTTTATCTGCTACAGACATGTTTTTAAATCATTTTGACTGCAAAGATGCGCAAAAACAGATATTTTAACGGCTTCCGGTATGGATTATGATAGATTCTTATTTGTCAGCCAAATGCAAAACGATTAGTTAACATTGGGCGCTATAACGGCCAAGACCCTATATTCGCCCAGGGTTTTCCCCTAATGGTTAATATTCAATTACACCTACCAGACATGTTACGTACTTGCGCCATCATCTTGTTGCTTGTTGTCCCACTGGGGCTAAACCGGCATTCGGTTGGCTCGCAGGTACCTGCCACGGAGTTGATGGGCCTCGACGTGTCGCATCACCAGCACGAAATACAGTGGGATACTGTAGTTGCAAAACAGCCGCTAGAATTTGCGTTTGTAAAGGCCACCGAAGGCGTTGATTTTACCGACAGCCTGTTTGCCCATAACTGGGCGGAACTGGCGCGTTTGGGCGTGCGCAGGGGCGCGTACCACTATTTTCACGCTTATGGTTGCGGTCTCGAACAGGCGCAATATTTTTTACAAACTGTTCAAATGCGCCCTGGCGATATTGCTCCTGTGCTTGACATTGAATCTTCCGATGGCATGAGCAAAGAGGTGTTGTTGGAAGAAGCCGCGATCTGGATACAAACCGTTGAGCAACAATTGGGTGTGAAACCCATTATTTATACCAACCAGCATTTTTACGAGCGCTACTTAGTTGGCGCTTTCGACGACAATCCGCTCTGGATTGCGCGTTATTCGGACAATATGCCTTGCCTTAGTTCCGGCAAACGCTGGGACATCTGGCAGTATTCCAACGAAGGCTGCGTGGATGGTATTCCGAAAAAAGTGGATCTTAATATGTTCATGGGCACCCCGTCCATGTTGGAGCGTTTGTGCTGGTATCCGGCGGAAACGACGACCGTTGAGAAGGCAGCGGAAAGCGCGCCTTGAGGATTCCTAAAGATTTCATTTAAGTAACTAATTTCTTGTGCGTGCCGCGTGTAGGGCAAAAAGGACGCAGATGACGCGGCCTTCGGGCGCAGATTTAAAAGGATTTGCTGCTTGCGAGGGGATGGGACACAGATGACGCGGATCCTGCCGGGGCGCAGATTTTAAAAGGATTTTTTGCCGAATGCGAGGGGATGGGACACAGATGACGCGGATCCTGCCGGGGCGCAGATTTAAAAGGATTTTTTCCGCTTGCAAGGGGATGGGACACAGATGACGCGGATCCCTGCATCTCACCGCACGATCTTCCACCGTTTATGACTCCACAACCAGTTCTCCGGCCGGGCATAAACCTCCCGTTCCACCCGCTGTGTGTACGCGCGCGTGATGTCCATTTCGGAAGCCTCAGACGGAGTGGGCCACAGTTCTTCGTAAGTCAGTTGGTAAAACCCGCGCCGCACCCGTTCGATGTGGAAATACAGTACCGGGTAATCAAATTTGCGGGCTAAAAGATCCACACCGGGTAAAGAAGCCGTGTCCTGGCCCAAAAATGTAACCCAGTGGGCGCTTTTGCGGCTCGACGGCGATTGATCCGACACCAGCATCCAGGCCGCAGTTTCTGCGCGGCGTTTGCGCATGGCGCTGAACACTTCTTCCATATTCACCATTTGCATCCCGCCGCGGGCGCGGTTTTGGTTGAAATAGCGATCTATAACCTTGTTTGTCAGGGGTTTGTACACCGTGACGGCCGGCGCATGAAATCCCTTGGGAATGCTCAGACAAGCCAGTTCCCAGTTGTTGTAATGGCTTCCGCTGATGATGACTGATTGGCCGCGATCAAGGTAAGCGTTTACCAATTCGGGATTGAGGCAAGGGCAGCGCCGCTCAATTTCTGCCGCCGACATGCTGAATCCCTTGAGGGTTTCGAGCGTCAGGTCGGTCAGGTTGCGGTAGGAAAGCCGGGCGATTTGGTCAATTTCGGCGTTTTTTTTGTCGGGAAACACGCGTTTCAGGTTATCCAGTACCACTTTTTTGCGGTAGCCGATCACCCGAAATAACAAAAACGCCAACCCGTTGGAGAGCCGGTACAGCACGCCAAAAGGGATAAAACGGAATAATTGAACCGCAAACAGCAGGGCGAAATATCCGAACCGTTGCATGGTTAATACGCCCGCACGTCGAGGTTTTCCACAAAATTGATAAAGGCGCGGTTGGCCACCCTGTTGCCGCCCGGCGTCGGATAATGGCCGGAAAAATACCAGTCGCCCGAAGTGAGCGGGCAGGCTTTATGCAGGCCGTCGAGGGTTTGGAAAATGAGTTCCAGTTCGGGAATGATGTCGGCCGGACGAACAATTTCAGCGATTTTGGCCGAAATTTGCTTGTAATCGAACAAATCATACAGCTCGATGACCTCATTTTTTACCATTTCAACCGGATGCCCTTCAGATGTTTTACAGCGTTTGTACACTTCTTGTAGCAAATGCTCCTGATTGCTTTCTTTCAGCAAGGCCACCAATGCCTGGAATGCTACAAAATCCTTCATTTTACTCATGTCAATGCCGTAACAGTCGGGGAAGCGAATCTGTGGGGCGCTCGACAGGATGATGATTTTTTTCGGTTTCAGTCGGGCCGTAATGCTCACGATGCTGTCGCGCAACGTGGTACCGCGCACGATAGAGTCGTCGAGTAGCACGAGGGTTTCCACGCCATCCTGTACCAGGCCGTAGGTAACATCGTACACATAACTCACCATGCTGTTGCGCGATTTTTTGTCGGCAATAAAGGTGCGTTGTTTGTCGTCCTTGTGTACTAATTTTTCAAAACGCGGTTTTACGCTCAGGATTTCCGTCAGTTTTTCCGGCGTTAGTTCTTTTCCGGCGTTTAATATTTGTTCCTGTTTCCAGGCATTCAGTTCAATATTGACACCCTCCATGAGGCCGTAAAACGCGGCTTCGGCGGTGTTCGGGATATAAGAGAAAACCGTTTTTTCAAAATCAAAATTGACCGATTCCAACGCGGATTTGGCCAATTGCTCGCCCAATTTCTTGCGTTCTACATAAATTTCACGGTCGTTGCCCCGACTAAAATAAATGCGTTCGAAAGAGCAAGCCTTTTTTTCACGCGGTTCGGCATAAGGTACTTCTTCTACTTTGCCGGTGCATTTGATGATGAGCGCATGACCAGGCTGGAGTTCATGCACCGTATTATAACGCACATTGAACACCGACTGAATGGCCGGGCGTTCGGAAGCGCCCACCACAATTTCGTCGTCCATATACCAGTACGCCGGACGAATTCCGTTGGGATCGCGCAGCAAAAACGCGTCGCCGTGGCCAATTAATCCGCCCAACACATAACCGCCGTCGAATTTTTTGGTCGCCCGACGCAGCATCCGCTGGATGTCGAGGTTTTCAAAAATCAGCTGATTGATGTCCTTATTGTTGATCCCGTCGGCCTTGAACCAGGCAAACAGGCGTTGCACTTCATCGTCGAGGAAATGGCCCATTTTTTCCAAAACCGTCACTGTATCGCTTTTCTCCTTGGGATATTGGCCCAAGTCCACCAATTCCTGGAACAATTCGTCCACATTGGTCATGTTGAAATTGCCGGCCAGCAGCAAATTTCGGGTGATCCAGTTGTTTTGACGGTGAAAGGGATGCACAAACTCGATGCTGTCGCCGCCGTGGGTGCCGTAACGCAGGTGGCCCATAAGCACCTCGCCCATGTACGGCATGTTATCTCTCAGCCAAGCGGGATCCTGGCGCTGCTCCTCGGTCGTGTTGTTCAGCCTGGCCCACACCATTTCGAACAAATCGGTCAGGTAATTGGGCGCATTGCTGCGTTTGCGGCTGATGTAGCGTTTTCCCGGAAGGGTGTTGAGTTTGATGGTGGCGATACCTGCGCCGTCCTGCCCGCGGTTGCGCATTTTCTGCATGAGCAGTTGGAGTTTTTGCACCCCGTAAAAGGCTGTACCGTATTTTTGATGGTAATACTCAAGCGGCTTGAGCAATCGCAGTACCGCGATGCCGCATTCGTGTTGAATTGGATCACTCATGTTAGATCGAGAAACAAAAACGCCTTGGAAATTTTCGCAAAGGTAAACATCATACGCGAAAGTAAAGGCTTAAACACCGGATGGAGCAGGATGTTTCTGAACTAAAAGTTAATGATTCCTTTACATGCGCCGCGCGCGAGGGGATGGGATACGGATGACGCGGCCCCTGCGGGCACAGATGTTAAAAGGATTTTTTTGCTGTTTGCGAGGGGAGACACGGATAAAAAGGATGCAAGCAACACAGATGACCTGATCCCAAGAACGGATAAATCTGTGTCCGAAGGCCGTGTCATCTGTGTTCTTTTTGCCCTACGCGTGGAGGATGGAGTACAGATTTAGAAAGATCCCCAGCCCAACGCGCCCCTTCGATATTCTATATTCATCTGTTCTATATTCGTTATTCAATAAAACCTGCTATTTTTGTTCGGAATTCCTTTTTCCCCGAACATGCAAACAAACCCGAACTTTTTTACCCAACTGCGCGACCTGATCACCCACAACGATCTTCCTACGGCGCTTGAGCAATTGCGCAACCTGTTGGCAAACAGCCCCTTGCTGAAACAGGCCATTAACCAATCCGGCCGGTTTCAGGATATACAGGATAAAATCCACGCGGGCACGGTCACCCGCGAGGAGGGGGAGGTGGCCCAAAACAAGATTCGGGCTGCGGTGCTGGACCTGCTGACGATGATCGAGCGGCAAGTCGGCGCGGATGGAACGCAGCCGGAAGTGCCGGAGATGCAGGCAGAATTTGAGCGGGCGCTCATTTCCATTCAAAACAGCAAAAATATTAACACCGGAACGGCTACAGCCGGGCGCGACTTTCATTTTGGCGATAAAACTGAAAATCATTACCACTACGGCGACCGCAAAATTCCCCGCGCCCTCACGGCGCAACCCTTTTTCCCTGAAGTCTTCCTCGGCCGCGAAAAAGAACTCGATTACATCTACAATAATTTCTTTTCCCATAAAGAAAACCTCCTCCTGCTCGTAAACGGCGACGGCGGCGTAGGCAAAACCTCTTTAGCCTCCCGCTACTACCACGCCCACGCCCACGCAGGCGCCTACGCGCACCGCGCCTGGCTACTGAGTGAAAAAAACATCGTAAATGCGATGCTGCAACTCGCCAACCCGCTTGATGTGAAATTTGACGAACGCGCCGGCCCCATCGAACGCCTCGAAGTGTTGTTGCCGGCCTTGGCCGAACTGAACGCGCCTTGCCTCTTAGTCATCGACAACGCCAATGAACTGGAAGACCTGGACGCCACGTACCAGTATTTGCGCCGCCTGACTAATTTCCACCTGCTGCTCACCACCCGCGTCACCAATTTTGAACAGGCCGAAACCTACCGGATTGAGGGTTTGCCCTATGACAAAGCCTTAGAGTTGTTCCAAAAATACTACCCCAAGTTCCAGCCCGGCGAGGAAGACTTGTTCCGCCATATACGCGACGCCGTGGCCGGAAACACGTTGGTGATAGAACTATTGGCCAAAACCCTTGCCCAAACCAACCGGCTCAAAACCCGCTACTCCCTCGCCGATTTGTTACAGGATTTGCAAGGCAAAGGCGTGCTCCAACTTACGCAAAGCGCGCCCGTGCGCACGGATTACCAAGGCAAAGGCCGGATGCGTCATGAAACGCCCTCGGCTATTATTGAGGCCATGTACGACTTGAGCGAATTGAGTGCGGAGGAGCGCAGATTATTATCCAATTTTGC
>JBAXTB010000328.1:0-6498 GCA_037130425.1 Bacteroidota bacterium | reverse complement strand
CCGCTCCGAATTTGGGAGAGTATAAATGGGCGTGGGTATCAATGAGTTGGTGCATATTGGAACAATAGGAACTAAATTGGTTTCTCACTTTTGTTTAGTGATCTAAACAACTCTTTCAGCGCTGACACTTAAGCGTTATCACAGCCCCGAATGGGGCGAAATCATTAGAATTGGGCAACGCCCAATTTAAAATGGCCAAGATATTCAAAAGCCCTGAAAGGGCGAATTCACACGTAGCGCAGGTTGATTTCGCCCTTTCAGGGCTTAGATCTCGCGCTGATTCCATGAGCAGGGTGCTACCCTGCTTTGATGATTTCGTCCTGTCAGGACTACGGAAAACCTTGAGTCAATGAAACTAACCGTTTAGGGTCGATGCTGAACAGAACCACAAAATTAGTATTTAGCCCGCCATCTCCCCGATTTTTTTTGTCCAAAACGAATCCTATGCCGAACAGCCCACTTGCTCACGACAAAGCCACAGCTAATATTTATTGCCGCCGCACTTCCTCTTAAGACCTATTTTTGCCCTACATTTAACCATCCAAAAGTCGTTTACCTAAACCAACATTATATTCCATGATGATTACTCGATCCATGCGGAAGTCATTTATGTACTTCGCGCTGATTTCCACTGTTTTAGCAGCAGCAGTTTGGGTGATACGTTCACAGCGTATCGTTAAAAATGAAGCGTATTTTGAAGCAGTTTCAAAATATGTTTACGCCTTTTCCTCCGGCGCCATCGGCCGCGACGACGCCATCCGGGTGCGGTTTGTAAATGCCGCCGTCAGCCCTGAACAGGTTGGCCAGGCCGTTCCTGCCAACATTTTTTCTGTTTCGCCCGCCATTCCCGGTAAGGCGATCTGGGAAGACGACCGAACCATCAAACTCCAACCTTCCGAGCCGCTGCCCTCCGGCAAACGCTACGAAGGCACCGTGTCCCTCAAGCGCATCTACCCCGATGTGCCGGCCCTCGCCAAGGTGTTTGAGTTTGATTTCACCGTGCGCGCACTCGCCTGCGAGGTGGTGACCGACGGCATTCAGGCCGACCGCTACGATGCGCACAAGCAACAAATTACCGGCCGAGTGCATGTCAACGAAGCCGTCGACAATGCCAAGGTGGAACAAATGCTGAAGGCCAAACAGGGCGCTAAAGTGCTGTTGGTCAATTGGACACACGATAAAGACGGGCAAACCCACACCTTCACGGTAACCGGCGTGGAGCGCTCCAATGTGCGTTCCAACGTAAACCTGTCCTGGTCGGGCGCCCCCATCGGCGTCGATAAAAAAGGCGAACTGGAGCAAGTGGTCGCCGCCATCGACGAATTCGTGGTGCTCAGCGCCCGTGCGGTGCAAGTCGACGAACAATACGCGATCATCAATTTCTCCGACCCGGTTGATCCCGGCCAGGATCTGAGCGGTTTGATCCGGATCAACGAATTCAGCGGCAATATCCGTTTTGTGATCGACGGCAACTTCGTGCGCGCCTACCCCTCTGCGCGGGTGAACGGCGTTAAAAAATTGCGCGTGGATGCCGGTATCCGCAACACCGCCGGCAAATCCTTGAGCGGCGGCAGCGACTGGGATCTTAACTTTGAAGACCTGAACCCTGCGGTTCGTTTGGTGGGCCGAGGCGCTATTATTCCACAAAATGCCAATGGCGGCGTCATCTTCCCGTTTGAAGCGGTTGGGTTAAATGCGGTTGATGTTGAAGTATTTAAAATATTCAATTCCAATATCTTACAATACCTCCAGGTAAATGAAATAGAAGGCGATCAGGAATTGAACCGTGTAGGCAAAATCGTTTTACAGAAAAAAGTAAGCCTCCGCGAACTCGCGCCCAACGCCGATACCCGCAACTGGCAACGCTACGCACTCGACCTGAAAGAGATGATCAAACAGGATCCGGGCGCGATTTATCAGGTACGCATCGCTTTCCGCCGGAGTTACACCGACCTGAGCTGCCCGACGGCTCAAAAGATAGATGAAGCCAGTGGAAAAGCCGAAGCCGAGGACGATCTTTCCCATATCGGCAAACGCGACGACGATGGCAACCTCGTCAGCATCATGGGCGGCTACCGGGGCATTTACTGGGACGACACCGACTCTTGGTATTACGGCGATGAAGAAGAAAGCGCTGGCAATGAAACAAGCGAAGAAAGCGCTGGTTACAACTGGTCGCGCCGCGACAAACCTTGCGCCAAAGAGTATTATTATGCCGAGCGCTTTGCCTCCCGCAACGTATTTGTCAGCGACCTCGGTTTGACTGCTAAACGCGGAAGCGACGGCTCCATGTTCTTAGCTGTTACCGACCTGATTACGGCGCAGCCAGTACCTGGCATTGACCTTCAAATTTTCAGTTACCAACTACAACCCATCACCAAAGTGCGCACCGATGCGTCCGGCGTAGCCACCATTGAAGGTATGCGGGAAACACCGTTCGTGACCGTTGCCACTGGTAACAACCGCCGAGGCTATTTGCGCATGGCCGATGGTAACACCTTGAGCCTCAGCCGCTTCGATGTGGCGGGCGTAGAGGCGCAAAAAGGCTTGAAAGGTTATATTTACGGTGAACGCGGCGTTTGGCGTCCCGGAGACTCCCTGTACCTCAACTTCGTATTGGAAGATAAAGCAGGTACTTTACCCGCCGGTCACCCGGTCACGCTTGAACTCGTGGATCCGCGCGGCGCCCTCCAATACCGCACCGTGCAGTCCCAAAGCGTTGGCGGTGTTTACCCATTGTATTGCGCCACCCGCGCTGAAGCCCCGACTGGCAACTGGACCGCGAAAGTGATGGTTGGCGGCGCATCTTTCACAAAAACCTTGAAAATTGAAACCGTCAAGCCGAATCGCTTGAAAATGGATCTCAATTTTGGCGCAAAAGAACTGACCAGCAAAGATGAAAACATAGTCGGCAAATTAGCCGTTACCTGGTTGCACGGCGCAGTGGCCAAGAACCTGAAAACCAAAATTGACCTGCAAATGCGGGCCACCAAAACTGAATTCAAAAACTTCAAAGATTTTGTGTTCGACGACCCGGCGCGCTCGTTTTATAGCGAACCGCAAACTTTGCTCGACGCAGAAGTGGACCAAAACGGCTTGGCCGATGTGCCGCTTCAATTGGGTGAAATCAAAGAAGCGCCTGGTAAACTGATCGCCAGTTTTAAAATTCGGGCCTTTGAGAAAAGCGGCGATTTCAGCACCGACAATTTCTCGATGGATTATTTCCCCTACGACCGTTTTGTGGGCGTTTCCATACCAACTGGCCAATACGGCCAAAAAACCATCGGCGAACGCGGCGGTGTGGTGCGTTTTGCCTGTGTTGATAAAAACGGCAAACCGCTGGCAAACCGCAAACTTTCGGCGCGTTTGTTCCGCTGCGACTGGCGCTGGTGGTGGGATGAAGACTACAATTCCAACGTAGCCCAATTCAATGCCACTGAAAATGTAAACGCACTCGACGCCACAAATTTGGTAACAGATGCAAACGGCGTCGCAGCCTGGAAACTCAAACCGGACAACAACTGGGGCCGTTTCTTCGTGCGCGTACTCGACGAAGAAGGCGGGCACGCTGCCGGCGATTTCTTCTGGCGCGGATCTCCCGACCGGTTAGATGACATCAAGAGCCGGAATGCTGCCGCGATGCTGGCGTTTTCGGTGGAAAAAGAAAAATACGCGGTCGGTGACGAAGTTACCCTCAAAGTGCCTGCCGGTGAATCGGGTCGTATTTTGTTGACCCTTGAAAACGGTACCCGCGTGGTGCAACACCTGTGGTTTGATGCCAAACAAGGCGATAACTTCTTGAAATTCAAGACGACAGAGAACATGGCGCCCACGATTTACGCACACGTGAGCCTCATGCAACCGCACGCGCAAACCAAAAATGACCTGCCGATCCGTATGTACGGCGTGATGCCGGTAAATGTGGAAAATCCGCAAACGCACCTCACGCCGCAAATCGACATGCCGGATGTACTCAAGCCCGGCGAATCCTTCAATGTGGCCGTTCGCGAAACGTCCGGCAAAGCCTGTACCTACACGCTCGATATTGTGGACGAAGGCCTGCTCGACCTTACGCGTTTCAAAACGCCAAACCCTTGGGAAACCTTCTTCGCACGGGAAGCGCTCGGCGTAAAAACCTGGGACATATACGATTACGTATTAGGGGCTTACGGCGCCGAACTGGAACGTATCCTCGCCATCGGTGGTGACGGGATCAACCAGAAATCGAAAAATGCCGCGCAGGTGAACCGTTTCAAACCAGCTGTCATTCACCTCGGACCATTCCGACTGGAAAAAGGCCAGGTAGCCAAACACAACCTGAAAATCGAGAATTATGTCGGTTCGGTACGTGTAATGGTGGTGTCATCCGCCCCTGCATCCGGCGGCAACGGCGCGTACGGTTCGGCGGAAAAAACCTGTCCGGTGCGCAAACCACTCATGATCCTGCCGACCCTGCCGCGCGTATTAGGCCCCGGCGAAACCCTGAAACTGCCGGTCGATGTATTTGCGATGGAAGCCAAAGTAAATGCTGCCACCGTTTCCGTTCGGGAAAAATCCGGCCTCGTCAGCATTGGCGGCGCTGCGTCTAATACCTTGAATTTCAAGCAACCCGGCGAAGAAATGACCTATTTTGACCTCAAAGTAGGCAACAAAACCGGCGTGGCCAATTTCACTATCACCGCTACGGGCGGCGGCGAAACCACCACGCAAGACATTGAAATTTTAGTGCGCAATCCCAACCCGGTCATCACCCGCGTATTGGAAGGCGCCATCGAACCGGGCAAATCCTGGTCTCCGCCAGCCGGAACCGCTGATTTCACTGAAGTTACAAACGCCGTCGTGGAAGTCAGCGCCATTCCGCCGATCAACCTGTCCAAACAATTAGAATACCTGATTCAATACCCGCACGGTTGCATAGAGCAAACGACTTCCGGCATTTTCCCGCAGTTGTATGTCGACCTGATTGCGCCCCTTTCGCCGAAGCAGCAAAAGGACATCAAGCGCAACGTAACCGCCGGGATCACGCGTTTGCAGGATTTCCAAATGTCTACCGGCGGATTTAGTTACTGGCCGGGTGGCCACGAAGCCTCCGATTGGGCGGGCACCTACGCCGGGCATTTCCTGCTTGAAGCCAAAAACCGGGGTTATTCCATCCCGCAGCAATTGCTGGACCGCTGGGTTGAGTACCAAACCAAGGCGTCGCGTTTGTGGGAAGCCGGCAAGGACAATGAAAATGGTGTATGGTGGCGGCACGACAATGAAATGACCCAGGCTTATCGTTTGTACACCCTTGCCTTGGCCGGCAAACCCGATATGGCGGGCATGAACCGCCTGCGGGAGCGCAAAAACAAGTTTGAAGGCGCCAACAGTTTGCTCGCTGCGGCCTACGCCATTGCCGGCAAATCCGAAGTGGCCCGCGACCTGCTCAACGACGCAACGGCCCAAGCCTACCTCTACGATTGGTGGGGCTACACCTACGGCAGTAACCTCCGCGACCAGGCCCTGCGCTTGGAAACATACACTGCCACCGGCGACAACAAACGCGCCGCAGACATGGCGACCAAAGTAGCCGGCGCGATGGGTAATGCCAACCAATGGTATTCCACCCAGGAGGTTGCGACCTGCTTACGCGCCTTGTGCAAATACGCGCAGAAGAACAATATGGGGGACAAACCGGAGTTTTCCGTACAAATTGCCGGCAGCGGCGATGTAGCGGTGAACAGCGAGTTGCCGTATTACATGTACAATTTTACGGATAAAAGTACCGGTGCCGTTACCGTGAAGAACACCAGCAAGGTCAAACTGTTTGCCCGCGTGGTGTATGCCGGTCGCCCTTCCATCGGCGATCAGGTGGCGGCTTCTTCCAACATTTCGGTGAATGTAAAATACACCGACAACAAGGGCCAGGCTGTGGATGTGAGCAAACTGCGTCAGGGCGCCGATTTTGTAGCAGAAGTAACCGTTTCGCGCACAGGCGCGTTCAAGTTTGACTTTAATGAACTGGCGCTTACCCAGATATTTCCGTCCGGCTGGGAAATCCTCAACACGCGCATGAGCGACGTGAACGGGGTGGCTTCCGATGCCATGGACTACCAGGATATACGCGACGATCGGGTTTCAACCTACTTTGATTTACCGTTCAATTGGAACAACAACGCCAATATAAAGCAATCGCGTACATTCAGGATTCAGTTGAATGCTGCGTACGCCGGGCATTACTATTTACCCACAGCAAGTTGCGAGGCGATGTACGACAATCGTATTAATGCGAGTGTGCCGGGAAAATGGGTGGATGTGCTGTAGTTGTCTGCACAGGGCATTTACAGCAATATCATTGATTTAAGGATTTAAGATTACATGATTTAAGATTACATGATTTAAGATTGGGGCGCTAATTTCTGATTTTTGTAGTTGTGGAATTAGTATTTGCAATGAAATGGGCACATTAATCACTTTATAAGAGCCGCAGCGCAGCAAAAAATCTATTTTCACAAACAT
>JBAXTB010000327.1:0-6520 GCA_037130425.1 Bacteroidota bacterium | reverse complement strand
ACGGGCAAGTTAGAAAAAACTTCGAATTATTTTTATATTTGCATCCTTGAATGTAAGATCAAAGGGCAAATTTTAATACTTCTCATGAAAATGTATAAATACAAACAGCAATTAACACTTGCAGTTGTAGCAATATTGGCGTTGTGCCATGCGCAGGCACAAACAAATATCAACATGGCCGCCAATGGGCCAACCGGAGCCAATCCATTTTCCTTGTCCTCGCCCGGGAACTGTTTTTACAATTTTTATGACAGCGGCGGGCCTTCATCCGGCTATTCCAACAACGCAAATGCGAGTATTACCTTTGTGCCTTCCAATGCCGCTACGCACCGGATTCAGGTTGCTTTCAGCACGTTTTCACTTGAACCCGGATATGATGCCTTGTACATTTTCAATGGTGTAAATGTCGGAACCAATCAGATTCCTGGACCGCAGGGCGCTACGGTCTCTGGATTTCCCGGCGGCAACTGGCAAAACATCAGCCCTGGTATCATCACGGCCAACACGGGTCTGGCAAATGTCGGAACAAACAATGAAGAAGCCCTGACGTTTCAATTCCGATCCGACGCCACGTTCAATTTTCCCGGCTGGTCGGCCATGGTGCGGCAAATTTCAAAATCGCCGGTTAACATGACGGCTCCGGCTCCCTTAACAGCCAATATCCCGCAAGGAGGATTGAACTGTTTTGCCAATGTTACTACCCCGCTTCCCACCTTTGTCCCCGGCGGTTCAAATGCCGGTTATGAACTTCGGTATCGGATCAATGGCAGCGCGCAGACCCTTGTCACCGATCCTTTGACTACAACCATCGCCATTCCGGTTGGCGTAAATATTATTACCTGGGAACTCACAGATCCTTGTGGCGGGGCAGTAATCGCTTCGGCCAACCAGATTATCACGGTGAACGACAATTCCAAACCGGCAATCGTATGCCCTGCCAATATCTCCCTAAACTTACCGTCGGGCGAGTGCTCCGGTATTGCGAACTACAACGTTACATGTAGCGACAATTGCACTTTAGGAACGCAAGGCATTGTGAATCATCCGATTGACTTTAACAAAGACAACGCGGGCATCATGTTTAACCTGAAAAACCTGGGTTCCAATACCATCACCATCACGCAATTCGGAACTTCGCTGGATGCCGGTACCTGGCCGATGGAAGTTTATTTTACCCATACCGCAGCCTCCTGGCAGGGGGTAGACCAGACGCCTGGCGCCTGGACACAGGCAGGCAGCATTACCGTCACATCTACCAGCCCTACCGTAGCAACACCAATCCCAGGTTTTGAAATTACGTTGGCGCCCGGACAATCACGCGGCATATACGTTACCAGCATAATCGGCGCGCCGTTGAATTGCACGGAAGTTTCAAGATCCAAAGACGATGGCGTTTTGCAGGTTTCCGCAAACCCGGGGGCAGGCAAACAATACCCTTTTGCTCAAACCGACCTCAACCGCGCCTTCAACGGGTATGTGCGCTACACAACATCGGCCACCCTGGCGCCGGTTCAAATCAGCGGCATCCCTTCTGGCAGCAAATTCCCGATTGGTACGACTGTTAATACGTTTAAGTGTACAGATCCTTCGGGCAATTCGGCTACCTGTTCCTTTTCGGTCAACGTGAGCGAGTTTGTGCCAACCGGTTTCAGCCTTACTTGTTTCGGTCAAATTACGGTATCCTTAGGCGATAATTGTCAGGAAAAAATTGGCGCCGACAGGGTATTAATCGGTGGCGCGTATCGTTGCTACGATTATTATAAAGTTGAAATAGACCGGACCCCACCCTTGGGAAACGGCCCTTGGGAACTCAATATCATTAATGCGGCCGATATCGGTAAAACAGTGAAAGTTCGGGTAACGGAACCGGCTTCCGGGACCAAATGCCAGAGCGATGCCAGCATCGTGGACGCCACTCCCCCGAAATTAAAATGCCCGACGCAGGCCGTATCCGTACCCTGCAATTTTCCTACCAAACCGGAGTATGTCAAAAACACCACGCTTTCTGCGCGTTTTAGTGCAAAAAATTTGCCCGCCGGTGGTCAAAAAGTGCTTGACTTTCAAACGGTTGAATTGATTATTCCGGTGCCGGCAGTGCCCGGATCGGTGGTAAATGACATCGACTTCAGGACGCAAATAACCGGCGCTGCATTTAATAACAACCTTCGAATACAAATGGTCAGTCCTTCGGGAACCGTGATAAACCTTTGGGACCAATTAGGAGGCTGCCCTGGTACCTCTATTTTTACCCGTTTTGATGATGAAGGTTTAAGCAATTTGACCTGCGCGGCTTTTTCAACGGACACCCGAAACCAAATACCTTTTTCCTTCGGTCGACTCAGCGCTTTTGACGGAGCGCTCGCTGCGGGCGACTGGAAAATCAGGATTTCGGACTTGAATGGGAACGCCGACACTTCCATCATTAAATTGGCAGAGTTATATATCCAAATGACCGGGCCGCTGACCACCGGTTTTCCGAATAACCTGCCAAGCGGAACGGCAACGGTGCTGGGCAACAATACGTACAGCGTACCAGCAGGTTTCATAGATGATTGCAGCGCAGCAACCCTGACCTATTTTGACCAATCGACAAACCAAAGTTGCAGTTCCCAATTCAGTTCGATCATTTCACGCCGCTGGACGGCCACCGATCAGGCAGGCATTTCAAGCACTTGCTACCAGACCATCAACTTATTGCGCGCAACTTATGCGGACGTAACAGCGCCGCCAAGTTTCAATGGGATTGACAAGCCTGTTTTTGCATGTTCGAGCCAATATCCGACGCCGGACTGGATCGCAGCGCAGGGTATGCAGGGCTCCCCGCTTTTGTATGGGCTACCCGACAATTGTCAGATGAGTTTTCAATATGTCGATCAATTGATCCCGGTGTGCAACGGCGCATTTCACGTTACCCGAAACTGGACGGTACTGGATCCCTGTTCCGGCCCCGTTACCCTGACGTTCGCGCAATCTATTTTTTTGGAGGACCAGGAAGCGCCGACCTTTAAGGATTTGCCTGTCAATTTGGTTCGAACGACGGATCCGCTGTCTAATTGCGCTACGTTTAAACTGCCGCCCATCAAGGTAGTCGATAATTGTTCCAAAATAACCCAGGTTTATGCCATTGTTTTGACATTAGATCCATTTTCAGGTGATACAACTGCATTTATCCCGGTGACCAGCCAAATAACGATTCCTTCGGGTAATCCACCGGGCAGCTTAGAAATATTGGCCACCTTTGGGACTATGCCTTGTATACCCCTTGGCGTACACACGGTGGTTTATTTTGCAACAGATGATTGCGGGAACAAAGGAATTGGTAAATATACCCTGACCATTGCGGATTTTGCGCCGCCCACCGCATCGTGTGACCAAACGACGGTTGTTGCCATTGGTAACGATGACCCGAATGATTGTTACACGACTAATCCAGGCTCCTATACCTTTGCAGGCATTACCTGGGTGAATGCCAAATCATTTGACAATGGTTCTTATGATGTGAATGGGCCGGTCAAATTTACGGTGCGGCGTCAGGCGCCATACAGTGCCTGCATCACAGCGCTTAACCACAACCCGTGCAGCGGAAATCCCGGCGGTAAAAGCGAATATAATCTGGCGATTGCAGAAGCGGACTCCATCAAGTTCTATTGCTGCGAGGTTGGGACAACGCAAAAAGTGATACTCCGGGTGTATAAATTAAAGGACGACGGCAGCATTGCGACTTATCCGAACGGAAATTTAATTTTCAATGAATGTATCGTGGATGTGAACGTGCAGGACCAGTTGCCACCGGCCATTGAAGCGCCGCCAAACCTGACGGTCGACTGCGGATTATTCGACCCAACGCTTGCTTCTTATGGCAACGCCAATGTATCTGATAACTGTTGTTTAGATGTGTCAAAAGAGTATTTGGGCAAAAAAGGAATTGTACATTCTTTCGATTACACCGATTTTGACACCACCTGCAATAGAGGCACCATTGTCAGAACATTTAGAGCCTTTGACTGCAAAGGCGCTTCCAGTGTCGTTACGCAGCGGATCGTCGTTTCTTATAAACAGGATTATTGGATCAAATTTCCAGACGATAAAATCATTACGGTTTGCAACGGCACAGGCGTTTATGGTGAACCGGTAATTTTTGGGGAAGACTGTGAACTCTTGGGCATCACTTATGTGGATCAGGTATATACCGTGGTTCCGGACGCCTGTTATAAAATAGAACGAAATTGGAAAATTGTCAACTGGTGTACGTACAACCCGCAAGGCTCCTGCATAAACGTGCCCAATCCGACGCCGAACATCAATTCGAACCATGCCAGCAATTTACCCGGGCCAATTGTATCGCCGCCGGGTACAGGAGCGCCTTGGACTGCGACGGTTACAAAAGTTTATCCAAACGACCCTGTAGAAACCGATTACAGCAGTTTTTGGAGTGCCTCGGCGAATTGTTACACCTATAAACAGATTATAAAAGTGATTGACGCCCAAGCGCCCGTCATCACATGCCCAACTACGGATCTGGATATTTGCGATATTACGACGAATAACCTGCAATTATGGAACGACAGCGGCTGGTTCGACCAAGGCAACCAATCCCATAATCTTTGCGAGGGCACAGCAGATTTGAGCATCAGCGCCACTGATTTATGCTCCGGCTCCGATTTGACGATCCGGTACCTGCTCTTTCTTGACTTAAACGGAGATGGCGTGCAGGAATCGGTGGTCAGCAGCCCGAACCCGCCGCAACCCGGAACGATACAATACAACAACATCAACACGCCGAACTTTAGCGGCGGTACCACCATTGCATTTGACCAACGGCCGGAATCTGTGGACAACAAATACCAATTTGACATGCAGGTGTCCAAAAACGGGACGCAAATAAAGGCAACCGTTAAATGGAATACCCAGACCAATCCGGATGAATTTTTCCCGCCTCAACTTCCGCTTGGTACCCATAAAATAAAATGGATCGTCAGCGACGGCTGCGGCAACGAGGGCGAATGCGGCTACAATTTTACCATTCGGGATTGTGCGGCGCCAACAGTACTGTGTACCAGCCCTTTAAGCGTTAACATCGGCGCGACAGGCTTAGTGTCGGTTTTTGCCAAGGACTTTTTATTGGACGTGGAAGACAACTGTACCCTCGACGACCACTTGAAACTCGGCGCCCGTGTTGCCGGCAGCGGCACTGGTTTTCCGCAACATGCAAACCTGAGTCCAATCGACACGCTCACTTTTACCTGCAATGACTTGGGCCTTCAACCCATTGAATTATGGGTAAAAGACCTGGCGGGCAAAACGTCTTTTTGCCAAACCTCCATACTTGTCCAAGACAACCAGAGCAATTGCAATACCACGCAGGCAAGCGTTGCAGGCGCGCTTAAAACAGAAACCGATGAAGGTTTGGAAGACGGCACCTTGGTTTTAGCAGGCCAAAGTCCTGCCGGTGTGGCGTTCAGTTTTACCGGATTGTCGGATCAAACGGGGGCCTATATTTTTCATAAATCCGTTCCCGTCTCGGCGTCTTATACCATCACACCGTCCAAAGACGACAACCCGCTAAATGGCCTGTCCACCTACGACCTCGTGCTGATCAGCAAACATATCCTGGGTTTGCAGCCCCTGGGATCGCCCTACAAAATGATTGCCGCTGACGCCAATATGTCGAATTCAATCACCACCTTTGACATCGTGGAATTCCGAAAAATGATTCTTGGTATTTATACCGATTTACCAGCCAATACCAGCTGGCGCTTTGTGGACAAATCTTTTATTTTTACCAATCCGAACAATCCCTTTAATGCGCCGTTTCCTGAATTCAAATCGGTGGCGTCGCTACAAGGCGATGCCCTCAACGACAACTTTGTAGCGATCAAAGTGGGCGACGTAAACAATACGGCGATGGCTAACTCCTTGATGGACAATGAATCACGCAGCACGGATGTCTTGCTTTTCGATGCGGACGACCGAACGGTTAAAAGCGGTGAAACTTTTGAGGTCAAATTCAAGGCTGCCGAACTTGTCAGCGCTTACCAGTTCACCCTGAATTATCCAGGATTGCAACTGCTCGACATCCTGCCCGGCGAAGGACTCCGATTGGATAATTTTGCGGATTTTGCCGAAGAACATGCCCTGACGAGTTCCTGGAACGGCGATGTTGACGCTGAATTTACGCTTACATTCAAGGCGCTCCAAAACGGCGCACTCAGCAAAATGCTGGCGTTTTCCAGCCGCATCACGAGCTCTGAAGCGTACCGCAGCGCAGGCGGCAAGGGCGTGGATGTGCTAAACGTAGGATTACGCTTCAACAGCCCAGGCGGTTCTGTCATCAGCGGCGTCGGATTTGAGTTGTTTCAGAATCAACCAAACCCGTTTTCAAGTCGGACGAAAATTGGTTTCCATTTACCCGCCGAAGCGCGCAGCGCGCAGGCGGGTGCGCCAAACCTAACTACCGTCACCCTCACCATCTACGATCAATCCGGCCGAAAAGTACACACCCAAAAAGGCGAATTCCAGC
>JBAXTB010000326.1:0-6538 GCA_037130425.1 Bacteroidota bacterium | reverse complement strand
ACACAAAAGTAAAGGTCTTTTTTTTCTGTATTCTGGACAGCCTACCTTTCAGGGCGCAGATTTAAAAGGATTTTTTGCTTTGTTATTCCAAATTTTCCTTGCCGCATCACAAGGTAACGTGAGATTTTTTCGCCAAATAAAAAGTTGAGATCGCGCCTAATTGAGGTTGTATCATAAGCCAACAGCAAAACTGAAATGTCAAATTTTATTTTGAAAAAAGTAAATACTCATCAGATGATTCCAAGTCATCAGATGAGTATTTACTTTTTTCAAAATAAAATTTGGCTTGGTAAAATCAATTGATACTTGTGATACGGCGACAATACGCTCGGTCATCAAAATATTATTTTGTAAACGATCCTCAAGTTACTTAAAAAAGGACTTATGATACTCCCTCATACGTTTTCAGGATAAGCAGCAGCAAAAACAGCCGGGGCGGCGGGTTTTCTTACAGAAATCTATCATCTTTTAGCGATTGTAATCCCCAAAAGTAAGTCTTTTTGGCGATTACGATCCCTAAAAGTCATTTTTTGTGCTCCTTATATCAAATACGGGGCGTAAACAGCACTTGAAAATAAGGTTTGCTATACAGATGAAAACCTTAACTTTGCAAATAATATGGCTGCAAAAGATAAATATCATTTCCATTTTCGAGAGTCTCTTGTAAAAGATGGCTGGCTAATAACCCATGATCCTTATATTTTGGAGGCTGGCGAAACGGAATATGAAATCGACATTGGCGCTGAAAAGCTAATTGGAGCAGAACGAAATGGTCAAAAGATTGCTGTAGAACTCAAAAGTTTTTTGGGTGAAAGTGTAGCCTATGACTTTCATGAAGCATTGGGTCAATATTTAGAGTATCGCATTGGTTTGAAACTACAAGAACCGGATCGGGAAGTGTTTTTAGCAGTCAGTGTTGACCGATATGAACGAATTAAAAAACTAACACTGCCCAGATTGGCTTTAGAGCAATTTAACGTCTCTGTAATTGTTTTCGATATCACTTCTAAAACAATCGTACAATGGATCAAAAATTAGAAAAATACCAACAAATACTGACAGCTGTTTTAAAGGAATACGCCGCCGCATTTGACCAAAGCTCGAATGGGGATGTGCGATCTCAAGTTATTTGCGATTATCCTAATAACCATTTCCAATTACTACGGCTTGGGTGGGATAAAGATCAGTACCGTTTCGGAGTCATTTTCCACTTTGATATTTTAAACGGGAAAATATGGCTGCAACAAAACCGAACAGATATTCTGATCGCCCGTGAATTGGTGCAACGTGGTGTGCCGAAAGATGATATAGTGTTAGGCTTGCAGCCTCCAGAGGCAAGGCCATATACGGAGTATGCTGCGGCATGAAAATAGGTATTCATCTTGTGGCCGTTGTTTGTTGCATTGCGGCCGCGTGCGAACGGAATGGGGTCAAAGTGTAGGGACGCACAGATTTTAATGATTATTATCCTTTAAAATCTGTGTCCTGAAAGGATCTGCGTCACCTATGTCCCATCTTCTCAAGCGGCATCAATCAACATCTCCACAATCTTCTCCGCCAACCCAAAACTCGTGCTCGATGACAGGCGCGCCTGCCGCATGTCGCCATCAATTAAACAGGCAGCGAACGTGTGATAATTCCCCACGCTGTCGCGTTCACAATGCACGCCGAGCGGGAGTTGGCAGCCGCCGTCCATGAGTTGGAGCACGCGGCGTTCTATATTGGTGACGGATGAAATTTCCGGGTGGTGCAGGCGTTTGAGGATGGTGCGGGTAGCAACATCGTCGCGGTTGGTTTGCCAGGCCAGTACGCCTTGCGCGGGCGCGGGTACGAACTCGCGCGGGTTGAGCGTCACCACTTCCAGGTCGCTCATGTCGAGTTCGAGGCGACCAACGCCGGCAGCGGCTAAAAAGATGGCGTCAAAATCGCCCTGACGGAGTTTTTCAAGGCGGGTAGGCACATTTCCGCGAATATCTTTCAGGATAACATCCGGCCTGAATGCCTGCAATTGGGCCTTGCGGCGGGCGGCGGAGGTTCCGATCACAGCGCCTTCTTTTAATTTGAAAATTTTACCCGACACTGCGGCTTCCGGACGAATAATCAGCAAATCGGCCGGGTTATCGCGGTATGAAACGGCCGTAATCACCAATCCTTCAGGTTGTTGCGTAGGCAGGTCTTTCATGGAATGCACGGCCAGGTCGATGTCGCCGCGCAGCAGGGCTTCTTCGATTTCTTTGGTAAAAAAGCCTTTGCCTTCCATTTTATCAAAGCCGAGGTGCTGAATCAGATCGCCCTGGGTTTTAATAATAATGAGTTCGCTCTCCACGCCGATGCGCGTGAGTTCTGCCTGTGTAAAATGGGCTTGCCAAAGGGCTAATTTGCTGCCGCGGGTGCCGATGCGTAATTTCATAATCCGATGATCGCTAAAAATGGAGTGCGCAAAGGTACCGGTTTGGCGCTTACCGTCCGTAATCTTTGCGTCATTCCACTTTTATGACGCTTTTTTCAATTACTTCAGCGTAATATGCCTCATAATGGGGCAGAATTTCATGCAAATCAAAACGTTTTGCCTGGGCTAAAGCATTTGCCCGGAACTGGTGCAGCATTTCATCATCGCGCAGGAGTTGAATGGAATACCGGGCCATTTCCTCCACATCGCCTACATTGCTCATAAAGCCAGTCACGCCGTGTATGTTGACTTCCGGCAAACCGCCGCCGTTCGACGAAACCACGGGAACTTCGCAGGCCATGGCCTCTAAAGCGGCCAAACCAAAACTCTCGCTTTCGGAAGGCATGATAAACAGGTCGCAGATCGCGAGCAATTCTTCAATCGCATCTTGTTTTCCCAGAAAACGCACCTCGTTTCCGAGGCCGAGTTCGCGACACAAGCGTTCAGCGTTCTGTCGTTCCGGGCCGTCGCCGATCATCAGCAGCCGCGAGGGGATTTCCTTTTGAACGATGTTAAAAATCTGAATCACGTCTTCCACGCGCTTCACCCGCCTGAAATTGGAGGTATGTACCAAAATCCGTTCGCCGTCGGGGGCGATTATTTTTTTAAAATGGTCCTTGTTTACCTTCTTAAAACGTTCAAAATCAATGAAGTTGTAAATAACTTTTATGTCGCGATGGATATTGAAAAAGTGGAGGGTTTCTGCTTTCAGGTTTTCTGAAACGGCCGTTACGCCATCGCTTTTATTGATGCTGAATTCTACTACCGGAGCAAAGGCGTTGTTATTGCCCACCAAAGTAATATCAGTGCCGTGCAGGGTTGTTACTACCGGCAGGTAAATGCCCTGGGTGAGCAAGATTTTTTTCGCCATATAGGCCACCGCCGCGTGCGGAATGGCGTAATGCACGTGCAGGATGTCAAGATTCTGGTATTTGGCTACGTCCACGATTTTAGAAGCCAGCGCCGTATCATAAGGGGGGTATTCGAACAGCGGGTAATCATCGCTGTCGACCTCATGGTAAAAGACGTTTTCGTGGAAATGCGCCAGGCGCACAGGACGCCGGTACGTGATAAAGTGGACTTCATGGCCTTTGCGGGCCAGTCCGAGGCCGAGTTCTGTGGCAACCACACCGGAGCCGCCGTAAGTAGGGTAACAGACAATGCCGATTTTCATGTCGGGGAGGAGCGGGAAAGGGTTGTTGTGTTTAAAAAAATATAACTGCCGTAAAGATTGGAGCTTATCGGGTAAGTTGCGCCAAACTTCAGACGAAGTATCGTTTAAACAATCAAAAAGATAAAACGGACGGCGCGTTAGGTAAAATTTAGATGAAGTAGCCTGTCGCAGCGCTTAATACACGCCAATCGACAACATTACCAATGTGCAACCCTCCACCGTTTCAATGCCTTGCGCCTGGGCCAATTGTTCTAATTCCGGGTTTTCAGCGCCCGGATTGAAAATGATGCGTTTGGGGTGCAGGCCCAGGATGTAGTCGTAGTAAGCCGGTTGATGTTGAGGGCCGACATAAAGCGTCACTGTGTCAATCCCTTCTTGCGCAGGCGTGCCTTGTTGAATGGCCAAACCGTCAATTTCGCCGTTGTGGATACCCACCGGGATGGTTTCGTGGCCTCGGCTGCGCAATTTTTTAACGGCTAAAAAGGCGTAGCGTTCAGGATTAGGCGTAGCGCCGAGTACAAGTGTTTTTTTCATAAAAAGGCAGGAAGGACAAAGTAAGCGATTTTTTTGAGCAAAAATAAATTAGTCTAATACAAAGTGGTTATGAAAATGACAAGATTCTAATCCATCGAAAATCAGTGTTTTTTATCCATCTATCCTTCAAATCCACTTTAATCTTGGTTTAACAACAAGCATTTCCACTAAATGTTAGCCGAACGACATTGTTTTGCCTCCATTAAGGTAATTTTGCAATCCCGTTATTAAAACATAACACAAAAACAATATGATCCTGACCGATAAAAAAATTCTGGAAGGTATTGAAGCCGGTGAAATCGTGATCGAACCGTTTCTGCGCAGTTGCTTGGGTACCAATTCTTATGATGTGCATTTGGGCAAATATTTTGCGGTGTACAAAGACCGGGTGCTGGATGCGCGTAAACACAACCAGATTGAATTGTTTGAAATCGGTCCGGAAGGTTTTGTGCTGCAACCCGGCACCTTGTACCTCGGCGTCACGGAAGAATATACCGAAACGCATCGGGCAGTTCCTTTTTTGGAAGGTAAAAGCAGCGTGGGGCGTCTCGGTATTGACATACACGCTACCGCCGGCAAAGGCGATGTCGGCTTTTCAAACAACTGGACCCTTGAAATTTCCTGCACGCAGCCCGTGCGCGTGTACGCAGGTATGCCCATCGGCCAGCTCATTTATTTTTTGGTGGAGGGCGACATTGAGAACTATTATAACAAAAAGGAGAACGCCAAATACAACCAGCGCACCGATAAGCCAGTGGAAAGCATGATGTGGAAAAACTTCTGAAAATCAAATGTTTAAGCGATTTTTAACTTGTTGTCTGGTTTTCGTGCAATACTTTTGAACCGGAAATCACCAACCCTACTGCACAATAAAATGCGTATTTTTAAGATCACCACTGCATTCGCGGTCGCATTGCTTATTTCAATGCCATCCTGCAAACAGTACAGTAAAGATTACCAGGCCAAAGCCGCCAACGCTGAATTTTTGCACGCCGGTATCAAGCGCCTCACTGAAATCATCCGGCACGATATTTTTGCGCCGCCCATTTCAGCACGTATTTACACGTATGCCTCCGTTGCCGGCTATGAAGCGCTGGTTCCCGGCTATCCGGAATACCAAAGCTTAGCCGGACAGATGAACGGCTTGAAACCTTGCCCTAAACCGGAAGCCGGTAAAGAATACTGCTACCCGCTCGCCAGCGCCAACGCGCTCCTGACCGTGGGCAAGCAACTTGTGTTTTCAGAAGGCGAAATGCAAGACCTGAAAGAAACAATCTTCGACGATTTCAAGGCCATGAACATGCCGCCTGATGTGTACGACCGCTCCATGGCTTTCGGGGATCAGATCGCCAAACATATTTTAGCGTGGTCAAAATCAGATAATTACGCGCAAACCCGCAGTGCGCCGAAGTTTACCATTGACACCAAAAATCAGTCCCGCTGGCGCCCAACGCCGCCCATGTATCAGGATGGTTTGGAGCCGCACTGGTCTGAAATCCGTCCTTGGGTAATGGACTCTGCCGGTCAGTTCAAACCTGATCCGCCGGTAGCATTTAGCACAGAAAAAGGCAGCGATTTTTACAAACAGGCCGAAGAAGTGTACTTGTTGGGCAAAAACCGCACGGAGGAACATACCGCCATCGCCTGGTACTGGGACGACAACCCCTTTGCCATGGAAGTACAGGGCCACTTGTCCTTTGGTCGCAAGAAAATCAGCCCCGGCGGCCACTGGATGAACATCGCTTCCCACGCTTGTCGCAAAGCCAACGCCGACATTATGAAATCGGCAGAAACGTATGTGAAAGTAGCGGCAGCCTTGGCCGACGGTTTTATTTCCTGCTGGAAAGTCAAGTATGAAGTCAACCTGATTCGTCCGGAATCCTATATCAATCAATACATTGACCAGGAATGGCAGCCAATGATCCAAACGCCGCCATTCCCGGAGCACACCAGCGGACACAGCACCATTTCATCGGCTGCGGCTTCCGTTTTGGAAGGTCTGTACGGCGAAAGTTTTGCCTTTACCGACAGCACAGAAACAGAGTTCGGTCTGCCGTCACGCAGTTTTAAATCATTCCGTGAAGCGGCGGATGAAGTGGGCATGAGCCGTTTGTACGGCGGCATCCACTATAGCCGGGGCAACCAGGCCGGTTTGAAATGTGGTAAAGAAATCGGGCAGTACGTTCAAAATAAGTTGAAAACGCACAAGTAGGGAATAGGGAATATCGAACAGATGAATATCGAATGTCGAATTGCGTAAATTGAACAACACTTCGTGCGTACTGTTTTACAAAGCAATTCACAGCCCCGGGGAAGAGGAATCCCTGGGGCTTTTTTGGTCATTTTGTACTATATCCTACCCCGTTTTTTGGCCCGATCCT
>JBAXTB010000325.1:0-6577 GCA_037130425.1 Bacteroidota bacterium | reverse complement strand
GCCATGTACTGTGTTCCTAAAGGCGGCAAGGTAGGCAGCAGTTGCACTTTTGCAGTGCCACGCACCTCGCCGTCAATAAATGCGACAATAATATCTTCCTCATCATTACTTACTTCACCTTCAATGTTGAGTTTCACCGCAAAATTCATCGTTTGCGAGTACGCGGGCGCGTCAAAACTCCAATCAGGAGATTCGCACATGACCCGGCACTCCACGATGAGCGGTTCGCGGCCCAGCGGCGGATTGATGCTGATGGTATCTACGAATTTGCCGTAGGCCATCTGATTGTTAAACACAAAGGTGATTTCCTCAGATGCGCCCGGCAGCAGATTTCCGCCCAGCGGGTACACTTGCACCCAATTTGGCACCCCTTCAATCAAATAGTCCGTGGCCTGGCCGCCTTCGTTCACAATCCGGCGCGTGACGGTCACCGTTTCATCCTTTAATTTGGTCACTTTCACTTTACCGCCATCCCAATGTACCGGGTTGCGGTCTACCACGAACTCCCAGGATTTGTGTACAAACGGATTGCCGGCTAAGTCTTTAATATTGTCCACCTCTACCCGAAGCACCTTGTTTTCGATGAAACGGTTGGGCACGTTGGGCACGATGATGATTTTATCGCCCTGGCAAGAGATCGTGGCGTCGATCAGTTCGTCTGTCTCCGTGTTGTACAGACCGATGTTGTTGTTGCTGAAAAAGTCGGCCTGGATGAGCAGGTCGCAGCGGATCGGCTCGTTGAAGCGGATGGAGATCTCGTCACCACCGCTGAGCACGCCGTCTGCCGGTTCGGGCGTGCCGAACAAGGCGGGTGACTGCCGCTCAAACCTGCCCGAAATGACATGCGAAATACCCGCATTTTGCCCGCCGAAACATTGGGTAACGGCGCGGATTTCGTACTCGCCATCTGCCAGGTCTTGGGTACCCCATTTGATGATTTTGAAAACGTCGTTGTCAAGTTGTGCTTTGGGCACTTCAATAATGTTGACCCACGCGCCATCCCCGTATTTGCGCCTGTATTGGACACGAATCAGTTCCAAATCAGCGTCTAAGCGGTTAAAATCGTTCAGGGTGATGAACATCGAATCGCCATTGGCGATGGTCCAAACCCAATTTTGCAAAGGAAAACCAATGTCAACCGGGCTGCATGGCTCGAGGTAATGCACGTCCAGCAGGATGGATTTGTAAAACTTCGGGTCGAGTGAGGTTTGGCCGAGTGCAACGCCCTTTGCGTCCTCGCACTCAGAAAACCACGCAAATTCAAGGCCTTCGTAATCGTATTCCGTCGGCCCGCGTTCGATGGTCACGATTACTTCCTGCGATTGTCCGTAAGGAACTTGGAACGGACGGTCGAGCGGCGAGCCGCCCTGAATTTTGACCACTGCACCGTTCGGGTTCGATTCTGGAATCAAAGAAAACAGGTACTCGCGGGCATCTTCGGTTTGGGAAATATTGCCTAGAGTGAATTTGAAAACCGCCGCGTCGTTTTCCGAAACATTGGCGGCGATAGTTTTATCCACCGTGATGGCCACCTCTTCTCGGGGTACGGTTTTCTCTTCGTAAGGGCAGGAAGATCTGCCAGAAATCGTTCTGAAAACGGGTGTGCCATAGACTTTGTCCTGCAAAATATCCACTGTGAACGCATCGCCGATGTCGTCGTCGGCTAAGGTATAAGTGACGGTCTGAGATCTGGTTGTTGAATTGCTGAATTCGGTCTCAACGCCCGTTGTGAATGCAACGTTGATGTTCACAGAAGAACCGACACCTGCAATATCGGCACCGATTTCAGAGGCATTTGCCAGCGAGATTTCAAAGCTCATTACATCTGAAAAACTCTTCGTGATTTCGGTCGTGGTGGAATTTTCATACACGACACCGGCATCGAAAGAAATGTTTTTTTCAAAAGCTGCTTGGCTTTTCAAAGTCGCGTTGCGTTGCAAAATGCTGCGCCATCTATCCGCAGAGGCGATGTCGCCCACCAATTCGAGGTTGGGGATAACATCATTTTTGATTTGGTGACCAGAATAAACAAACGTACTGGCAAACTTGTCGGGAAATATCAGCAGACCGGGATGTATCGAAAACGCACAATCCGCCGTATCCCAGCGAAGGTCATCGGTAACACCGAACAACATGTTTAATGCACCTCCAACGTACACATCGGCATCATCACCAGAAATCAAATCGCCGTCGGAGGTCGAAATGGTTTCCAAAGCCGTCATACAGACTTCCATAGATTCATTGGCAGTGTAGCCCGTCGTGACATTAAATCCAGTCGTGATGGTGTTCTCAACATCAATACTGGTAATCGTGCCGCTACCGGGTGTCCCGGCGATAATCTTTGACTTTGTACCCGTTTCTATTACTACATCCAAGCCAACTTCTCCTCCAATTGTATTAGCTATTGACCAGCCATTGCAAACCGTTGTGCCTTTTTCGATGGACGCGCTGCTGGCATCACCCGGCGGGTCACGCAAAATCATAGTCGGGATTTCCGGCGAAGTGGAAGTAAAATTGACCAAACGTGGGCGTTTGCCCAGTACAACCGTGGATTGGGCATGGGTGCTTTGTTGGTCATTCGCTTCTGCCAAAACCGTCAGGGTCTTCAAATAAGGCGGGACGATGTTTGGGTCTCCTGCCCTGAATTTGTATTTGATCATCCCTTCAGTCATCAAAGTATCTAACTCGCTTAAGTTGATCAGGTTCTCAAAATGCAGTTGTGCCGTATCCAAATAGCAGCGACCACCTTCATAATCCTGATAAACACGCACATCAAGTCTGTAATCATTGTCCTGTTCGAGCATCGGAACGCCGCAAGCATTGGTATCAAACGGGGTCATTTCTACTATTGGTGCCGAGTAATAAATAAAATCAGTCGTGTCGCTCACGTCAGTCAAGTCCACTTTTTCACCACCTTTCAATTGAAAATAGTTATAAATTACATTGTTCGAGTGCTCTGTGACTTTGACCAAAAATGGCAAGGGCGGAAGTTTGTCAAATTTGTACTTGCCGTTCGGGTTGGTCAACTGTTTTTCCTCATAAAAACAGCCGTCCAAAGTTTCCACGGCTACCTTGACGATAGCGCCATTGGGAATCACCGATTTTCGGCATACCTCATTGCCGGCCATTTGCCCTTCGATGCTGCGGAAGGTTTGGTTGCGGAAAAGGATGCCCGCGACGGGCGAACTGACCTTGATCAACTCCCAAAAAGCAGGATAATAGGTGTGTTCATTGAATTTGGGGGTCAGTTTAACCGTCGCGCCCGGCTGCAAATCCACCACAAAATAGCCCGTGCTGTCCGTAAAAATCGGTGGCGCGGCACGTTGTCCGTTCACCAAAATTTCCACTTTTTTCTGAAAACAATTTGTACCGTCAAAACGCACATAACCCGAAACCGGAATCGTGCTTTGGTCCGTAAAATCAACGCCGTCCACGCTCGTCACCGAAGGGTTGAGTGTGACAAACCGCGTCGAAGGCGTGAATTTATGCGGTTCGGTTTGCGATATTCCTGCTACCGTGCTCCACGTCGCGCCCGAAACCGTACCTTTACCTGTCAGCGACAAACCAAAATCGGCGAGTTCGTCGCCGTCTCCTTCGTTGAGCGGGAAATAGTTTCTCACATATTGATTGGTCACGTCGGTTCCCACGTTCGCTGCCAACTGGATAGCCGGCAAAGGCAAGAGGGTATTGTAAAACACCACATCGTCAATCAAACCGGAGAAATAGTTGCCGCCGGCATTTTTACCCAACAGCCAGCCACCGCCGCCTGCGAAATCGGCCGCCACGCCCGAAAACGTGTTGGATCCAACCAACGCGCCGTCTTTGTAAAACGTCACCAAAGCCGATGAACTACCGGCAGCCTGCTGAATCGTGAACGATAAACGGTGAAAACCCATACCCAGCGCCCCAAAATTGTACGTGGTGCTGCCTAAAGTTAACACCAAATTGCCTGCGTTCAGGTTCAGGTTGAAATTACTGCCCTTGTTCAGCAAGGTCTGATTACTCGCAAAATCAAACGATTTTACCGTGATTTCCACCGTGGAAGAATCCGCAAGGTCGAAATCGGTCAGGGTGGCGTACTGTTCGTTCACACCATTGAATTCCAGCGACTGGTTGTAGTAAAAAGTCTTTGATGGGCGAGCCGTGAACGTCGTGCCCGCAGCATAATTGACCCCCGGAATTTTGTAAAAACCATCTTCGTTGGTCAAGCCCGCGTTCAACACATCGGGTTTGTCGTTCGAAAAATCCGCGCCGCAGAAGTAGAGTTTTTGCTTCGTCGCCGTCAAATCAAAGGTTTTGCTACCTGTGCCTTCGTCAAATTTCCAATAATTGACCAAACCGTTCATGTCAGGTGCGACGGTGGTGTTCAAAAACATCTGAATTTCGGTCTGTGCCAATTGGCGGTTGAAGAAGCGTACCTCGTCAATATTTCCCGTAAAACTGCCCGAACCATCTATTTTTTGTCCAAAAAACAAAGGAATGGAGTCGCTGGCGATCTGCGCGACCGCCGTTGAAATCAGTTCCCCATCGGCGTACAACAACAACGAGGAACCATTGTAGCTCACTGCAATATTGTGCCAGTCATTGGCAGTGGCAGCCGGAAAGGGATAGTCCAATTGCGTTACGTTGCCCACACCGTTGCCTACACAGAAGCGCACGCCTTTGCCGCTCGCAGCTGGTAAGGTGTGCAGCCACCAGTTTTTGGAAATCGAACTGCCGAGGTCAAAAATGGCAGCGCCATCATTGCCCGCGCCCAATTTTACCCAGGCCGAGAGCGTAAACTGATCGCGCGGATAAGCAGGGTTGTACTCCGCAAATGCCATGTCGTCGCCCCCGAAAATGCCGGAGGTACCGATGGTGGGAGTCAGGGTCACCAGCGTTCCGGGTACCGGATTGCCCGCAAATGACTTGATCTCGCCGGTGACCACGCCATTGGGGTTCAAAAAGCCTAAGTTTTTGCCGCGTACACCTTCGCCGAAGCTGTTCACGCCCGCCACTTCGTAGGTGTAAAACTTACCCGCGATGACGTTAAAATCCAAAAACGAATAGGTTTCACCGTCCACCGAAGCCAACAGCGCGCCGTTGCGGTAAATTTTGAACGCCGTCGCGGCAGGAGACAGCGGGTCGGGCGACCAATTCACCTGCACGCGGTCTTCCAGGTCGCCTTCGCTGGCGATGACCGTCGGGGCGGCAGGCGGCATCAGAAAGGTGGACCAAAAACCAAAAGAGCCTTTGGTCTTCTGGGCAAAATAAGTACCGATGAGCGGCTGCCCGACGGTCATGTACATCCGCGTTTTGTTCGTATAGGCATCGCTGACGTTGCCATAGTTGAAAAACGCGGTGGATTTGATGTAGTCGTTGTCGCTGAACGTTTGACAGTTTGGGCTGGATTGCGCCCGCGCTGTCTGGCTGTTCATCGTCAACACCATGGCCCACAACAAGAGTGGGATGATGTGTTTTATATTTTTCATGGATGAATGAATTTTAAGTTCAATTTGTAATACATATAGGGTGTTGGGGTTGGTCTCTTAAAATTTCACTTTATCGTTTTTTAAAAACATGCTACTTTTGTGAGGACAATAAGCAGTAGGAAGTTTTTAAATTTATCATTTACCCGCTCGCCCCCGTCGAGCCAAACTTCCTATCAAACATGGAAAATTTAGCATCAAACGAGTCGAACGAACCTCAAAAAATCGTTCTTTTTCAGGAAAAACAGATTCGCCGCACTTGGCACAATGACGAGTGGTGGTTTTCGGTGGCGGATGTCATCGAAGTTTTGACCGGCAGTCAGGATGCCAAGCAGTACATTAAAAAAATGCGCAGCCGCGACCCGATGCTGGATTCCAACTGGGGTACAATTTGTACCCCCCTTGCAATGCCTGCGCCCGACGGCAAAATCCGCAAAACCAATGCGAGCAACAAACGTGGGCTGTTCCGAATCATCCAATCTGTTCCATCGGCTAAGGCTGAACCCTTCAAACTTTGGCTTGCCGAGGTCGGAGCCGACCGAATTGACGAAATCGAAAACCCGGAACTCGCCGCCGACCGCGCCCGCGAACTGTACCGCGCCAAAGGCTACCCCGACGAATGGATTGAAATGCGCCTCAAAAGCATTGAAGTGCGCCAACAACTCACCGACGAGTGGAAAAACCGAGCCGTGCAGGAAGGCGCCGAGTACGCCATCCTCACCGCTGAAATTGCCAAGGCCACTTTCGGACTCACGCCTACCGAACACAAAACCTTCAAAAACCTCCAACGCGAAAACTTGAGGGATCACATGACCAACCTCGAATTGATTTTCACCATGCTCGGCGAAGAAGGCACGCGCCAAAACGCCATCGAATCCGACGCGCAAGGCTTCGACGAAAACCGCAAATCTGCCCAAAAAGGTGGCCGCTCCGCCGGCAAAGCCCGCCAGGCATTCGAGGACGAATCGGGCAAAAAGGTGGTTTCATCTGACAATTTCAAAAAGAAACTGCCGGATGCGGAGGCTCCCAAAGGGGTAGATTGAGCCTTTTTCCTGAAAAAAACAATCTTGTCAAAGAACTACACGCATCTTTCTGAACTCCGTTTCCCG
>JBAXTB010000324.1:0-6600 GCA_037130425.1 Bacteroidota bacterium | reverse complement strand
TCCGCCGCCCTCTATCCACTCACTTTCGCCGTTGTTGGCGTCCCCACCAACAACACCTACGAGCGGAAACATCAAAATCCCTTATTTTTGAGCCACTAAAACACCAACTTCATGTTTCATCGTTACTTCGACCTTTATTTTACGACAGCCACTATTTTAGAATGGAAGCATTTGCTTAAGCCGGATCAAATGAAAGATATTATCATTGAATCGTTCAGATTTCTGGTTCGGGAAAAACGCGCAATCCTGTATGACTTTGTTATCATGCCCAACCATATTCACATCATTTGGTGCATCCTGGAGCCTTATTCATTGTCAGAGGTCAAAGCGGCATTGCTTTCTTATACAGCTCATCAATTTAAAAAAGAATTGAAGGCGAACTACCCCAATGTGTTGGAAAGGTTTAGGGTTAATTTGGCTGACAGGGAGTACCAGTTTTGGGAGCGAAACCCACTTTCTATTGCAATATTTACTGACAATGTGTTTTGGCAGAAAGCCCAGTACATTCACTGGAATCCATGTGCGGAGAAGTGGAAATTGGCGGCACAACCCGAAGCGTACAAGTATTCGTCTGCCTACAAAACCGAAACAGGAGGCTACTGGGATTTTGTAACTGTTTTCGGATGAAGTTTCCTGTAATGCTTTTCGCCGTTGTTGGCGTCCCCGCCAACAACACCTACGAGCGGAATCCAAGGCGCTATAAGTGAGGGGGTGACTACAGTCACCCCCTCACTTATAAATACCCACAAATGAAAAAACGCCTCACAAGTTTCGCCGTTGTTGGCGTCCCCGCCAACAACACCTACGAGCAGAATCCAAGGCGCAGTTACCTGTTTTAATGAAGTATTTGCTCTTTTCATTTAAGCACTCACGCTATCTTTGTTGTTGGCGGGGACGCCAACAACGGCGCTAAACGAGCGGAATCCAAGTAACGGGCACTTGATTATTTCATTTAAGCACTCACGCTGCCTTTTTGTTGGCGAGGATGCCAACAACGGGAAGATAAAGTAATCTCTTTGCTAAAACTTGGCCAAATATTTGTAAATATCATTTATTCTAGAAAAACTCAAATCCCTCAATTTTGCAAAGATGATCGACTACATTAAATCCTTACTACCCGGCTTCAACAATATAGCAAAAGCCTGAATGATACCGTCATTTTCGCCGAAGTGCCCTGGATTTTTTCGCCGTTGTTGGCGTCCTCGCCAACAACACCTACCACCAATCCAAGTGAAAATCACTTGTTTTTGAGGAAGTATTCGTTTCTTTTATTTAAGTACCCACTCCGCCTTTGTTGTTGGCGAGGACGCCAACAACGGCGAAAAAGGACGCCAACAACGGCGCGATAAGTGAGGGGGTGACTAGAGTCACCTCCTCACTTATAAATACCCATAAACGAAAAAACGCCTCACAAGTTCTTCACTTGCAAGGCGTTATGTAGTCCGTACGGGAATCGAACCCGTGTTTCATCCGTGAAAGGGACGTGTCCTAACCCCTAGACGAACGGACCTTCTGGCGCATACTTTAAGAGGTGTCGTTTAAAGCGGTGCAAAGATAACACCGCAGAAAAGTGAAAACCAAATCTTAGCGGAAAAATTTTCAAAAAAATTCACAACGCTGTTACTTCCCTTAAACCCGATACTTGTCCAAAAGTTCCCCGACCCGCTTTTTTATATCGGGATCAACCACTAATTCAGGCGCATGATGCGGTTTTTTACGCGCATCCAACACTAAAGAACCTTTACAGCCCCAGTGTTTGAATTCCGTAAAAGACTGCACCCCATACACGTCGTGGCTCGGATTGGCGCGGGTAAAGGCCACCCAAACGAAATTATTCAAGGTCGCGGCAGTAAAATCAGCGTCATCCACCAACAATACCAAAGGGGTCTCCGTCATGTCAAAGCGCTCAAGCCAGGTACACAGCGTTTCCGCAGCGATTTTGGCCTCCTGACCGGTTTCAAAACGCGGCGCCCGAATGGCCAAAATACCGGGCATACAAAACGCCGGATCGCCAAATCCTTGCGGCAGGGTAAAATCAAGCGGCAAGTTTGTGCTAAGATTGCGATTTTTGTCGCCCCGACAAGCCATCACCAACTTGGAGCCTTGGTTCCAGCCGGAGCCGGAATAATCCAGCGTATCAATCGTGGTGCGGGTATAAAAATGTAGGTCGCGGGTAAAATCAACGCGCTCCAGTACGTGCTGGAAAAAATGCGCAATATCATGGCTGTCCAAACGTGGATCATCGTCGGAAGCGGCAATAATCAGGAATTTGGCTAAGGAGGTTTGGCCGGTGCCGAGGATACGATTAGCAATCGTCAAAATTTCCTCGGGCACGCGCGCTCGGAACGGCATGTAACGCTCATGGCCCACCGCCAGCAACAAGGGGTGAACCCCCGCAGCATCCACCGCATGCAGGTCTTTCAGTCCCGGAAACTCCTGCGGCGTAAGCGGCGCCACCAATTCATGTATCAACCAACCAAAACTGCTGTCTTCCATCGGTGGGCGACCCACGACGCTGAAATGCCACAGCGGATTTTTGCGGTGGTACACCTGATGCACCTTCATCACCGGAAAATCGTGGGTCAGGGAGTAATAGCCTAAGTGATCCCCGAACGGCCCTTCGGGCTTGCGCACATTTTTCAGGATTTCCCCCGTTATCACAAAATCGGCGTCGCTGCTCAGTACGTGGCCCTCGCGGCGCGCGTACCGGAAGCGCCTGCCCGCGAGCATCCCCGCGAAGGTGAGTTCACTCAAGCCCTCTGGCAGCGGCATAATGGCCGAAAACGCGTGGCTGGGCGGCCCGCCTACAAAAATAGAACACAAAAACGGTTTGTCAAGCTTGTTGTACTTGGTATGATGCACGCCGATGCCCCGGTGCAACTGGTAGTGCATCCCGATTTCTTCGTTGGGCACATACTCGTTGCCCGACAATTGGATGCGGTACATGCCCAAATTCGAATGCATGACGCCCGGCGTGTCTGGGTCTTCCGTGTACACCTGCGGCATGGTGATAAACGCCCCGCCGTCCATCTGCCAACTTTTGATTTGCGGCAACTGGTCAATACGCGTGGTTCCGTAAGCCACCGGCGCTCCAAAACGACTTTGCATAGGCAGCGCCGACAAAGCCGTAATCGGCGCCGACAAATACCGCCCCGGGCGTTTAAGCAACACGGACGGATCTTTTTTCAATTCAATCACCCGTTTTACCCGATCCAACGTATGGCGGAACAAAAACGCGGTCCGATCAAAGGTGCCATAAATGTTGCTGACGGCCTGAAACGGGCTTCCAAGTACGTTTTCAAACAAAATCGCCGGGCCTTGCCGGTCAAATATCTGCCGATGGATTTCGGCAATTTCCAAATTAGGATCCACGGTTTCACGAATGCGCAACAGCATTCCGTTGCGTTCCAGATCATCGACGGCTTGTCGCAGGCTGCTATACATATCAAATCAGATTTCGCATAAAAAACAGCCCTTTGGCCGGATTGTTGGCCAAAGGGCTGTTTGATTTTCAAAAGAATTTTATTCCTTGATATATCCTAATTTCACTTGCTGGTACCTGTTTTGTTTCAGCGCATTCCGAATTCCTTTAATCGTTTCTCTTGGCCCCATATCAATCGCTAAATTCACCAACCATTCAGGTATGGTCCCGCCCGGATCTGAGTGGATATAATATTCCGTGTATAACCATCCGCCAGCGCCCGGATAAATCGTCCACTTGGTGTTGGCAGTACGAATCCGAATCACGTCTTTGTTGACCGGAATATAATCAGGAACGGCCACACTAACGGCTGTTATACAACGTGTTACAGGATCCTGAACCGTTATAGAGTGCATAATGATGTCGCGGTCGTTCATAGGCCACGGAAAATCAATTTTGGAGTAGTAATATGATTCCGTGTCTGATACTTTTTTCAACAACCTGGATTCTATGATTTTGTATCCCCACTTTGGGTAGTTTTCTACCTCGGAAAACAGTTGGATGAGGCCCGACATGGTTGATTGAATGGAAGAAATTAATTTTACTTCCTGGATATCAGAAGTCGATTTGTAATACACTTTAACCCCCTCTTTTTCATTTTTAAACACCCATCCGTCGTTATCCTGTGCATTTATTTTTAGGCTAAGAAAAAGAATCAAAAAGGAAATTGATAGCGAAAAACGCATGTGGTATGGTTTAGTTTTAGCAGGTTACTTTTATTCAAGCGTATGAAAATGCAAATCAAAAGTTCTTTTTCGACATGCCATATTATTTATCATCGAATTGGGCTTATTTTGTTGCGAGTCGACAAAACTAAGGGATGAAAGATTTTGTTTCCGTCGCTAACACTACTTTTGACCGTTTAAACATCTTAACAATTAAAATTGCTATGCGTTCACCTTTATTTTTACTTTTTTTTCTGTATATCGGAAGCATTTCAGTGCTTCATGCACAATGTGGCCCGAATGAAAATCACATCCGCCTTGAAATCGACCCCGACCAGTACTGGGAGGAAGTTTCCTGGCAAATAACAGACCAAACGGGATCAACTGTTTATGCGGCAGGTCATTTATTTGCAGACAGCTTACATGTATTTAACTATTGTACGCCCAAAGTTGGCGGTTGTACCATTTTCAAAATAGCAGACGCTTACGGCGACGGCATTTTCCCAGACGGTCATTACAAATTGTTTGTAAACGACTCTTTGATTCGCGATAATCCTAACGGCAACTATAATTTTGGTGAAATGGTGCGTTTCGGCTGCCCACTGGGCGCTTATTGCGACAACCCGATCATGATTTCGCAGCCGGATACTTTCACAACCTTGAATGCGCTGGAGTCCTGGTACCGTTTTGTACCTGATTCTACCGGTACTTATACAATCAGCACCTGTGATTTGGGCAATACCTGTCCAAGCAAAATATGGGTTTATAGTATGTGCAATGGTATCACCCTGGCAGAAAATCAAACAGGGGCCATATTTTTTGCAAACGGCAATTGCCCCGACGGCTCAAGCGCTAAATTAGAACTGGCCGGCGGGCACGAATATTTTTTCCGAATTCGATATACAAGCGGCGATTGTAACAACACACCGCTCCATTGGTCGCTCAAATACGCCGGTCCGGTCGTCGGATGCACAGATCCTACCGCCTGTAACTACAACCCGCTTGCTATGGTGAGCGATACTTGCTTGTACGACGGCAATCCGGACTGCCCGAACAAACCGGATTTGTTGGTGCGTCAGGATGTGCTTATCAATACCATGCACCTCGATTTTATTGCCAATGCGGATGCCTGCATGGTGCAGGAAGGCTGCTTGCGCGGCGTAGGAAACCGGAATATTATTCGCTTTACCACGCAAATTCAAAATATCGGCGCACAGGATTACTATATTGGTGAAACACCGGCCTCCCCTACTACCCCATCCGACCAGTTTGTTTGGGATCCTTGCCACAACCACTGGCATTACAAGGGCTACGCAGAATATGTGTTGTATGACGCAGCGGGCAACGGTGTTCCAGTCGGCTCCAAAAACGGATTTTGCGTCCTTGACCTTGAATGTTCAAATGGCGGCAGCGGCAAATACTCTTGCAACAACATGGGCGTCACAGCCGGTTGCGGCGACATTTACGACTCCTCCCTACCCTGCCAGTGGATTGATATTACCAATTTGCTGCCTGGTACCTACACCTTGGCGGTACGCGTAAACTGGGATAAAAGCCCCGACAAAGTCGGTCGCGTAGAGGCTTCTTACGACAACAACTGGGGCCAGGTTTGTTTCAACCTAAGTTATGACAGCCAAAACCTTCCCGTTTTAGACGTATTGGAAAATGATTGCCCGCCGGTAATCGATTGCAATGGCGTAGCTTTCGGAGACGCGCAACTTGACTGTAATGGCGTGTGCGGTGGCCCCGCCCTTAAAGGCGACTTAAACCAGGATACCGTACGCAATGTTGCCGATGTTCAGGCTTATTTAGCGGCATCTTTAGCGGGTAACGGAACCGTTTCTACCTGTAACGAATTGTACGAAGATAATCAAATTAACATTTACGATGCTGCGATGCTTCAGGAATGCACCCTGCACCATGATGATGTCAATTATTGGGGTGTACGTTTTCCATGTACCTTCCCGTCAGGCTTAACCAACGACAAGGACATTGTTTATATACTTCCGGGTAAAGTGGATACCGTGGCTAAAACCTTTGACGTGCAGATGGTAAATCCATATAACAAAATATATGGCTACGAATTCTCGGTGAGCGGTCTTGAAATTCAATCAGTTGAGAACCTCGATGTTGCTTTTGACGGCGCCATTCAATTTAATACAAACGGAAAAATTCTGGCCCTCACCCCTACTGAAACGGCCATCAAGAAGAACATCCTGCCAGGCAATTTGCTTCGAATTCATTACAGCAAAAGATTGGGATCAACGTTGTGTATTGCTTCCGTAGACGCCATTGTGAACAGCAAATACCAAAAAAGCGCCGGTTTAGTTGGTATTCCAACCTGTGTTACGATCAACGAAACAAGCGGCACCCACAACCCGGATCAGCAAATGGCCGTATTCGCGCAGCCAAATCCGTTCAGCGACGCCACGACCCTGTTCTTTTCCAACCCGA
>JBAXTB010000323.1:0-6611 GCA_037130425.1 Bacteroidota bacterium | reverse complement strand
GCCGCAGTTGCTTGATTTACAGTAATATTGGCGCAAATTGTTAAAGCGAACGCGAGAACAATTGAGCTTAAGAGAATGAACTTAAATGTTCGTTTTTGCGCCATAAATGATCTTTTAGTAACAAACATAATGCATCTTTGTGAAAGCAGCCCTGTTCGACTTCAAAACCCACACTATGCAAACCAAGCAAAATCAAATAAGGTTTATTTTATGCCTCCTATTCGCAGGCGCCACAATCATGGCAAATGCCCAACAATATTTTGATGTTTTAAAAATCGATCACCTGGAAAGCCTGGGCCAAAAATTCGACTCCTCCAATGCCCGGATCCCCTTGAGTGAAACATCCATCGACTTAACCATTCCAATTCGAAGTCCGGCGCTCAAAAAAAACGGAGCCGTCCTACTCAGCGGTTTATTTGCCGAACATAACCGCGTGCGATTATTCCCCGGAGCCCCACTTACCAATTTTTACAGCGTGATGGGTAAAGTGGGAATTGTGAAAAAACACGGCGCGCACTGGACTGGCACTTATTTGTTGCTCCCTAAATTAAATTCAGACTTCCAATCCATCGGAAAACACGACTTTCAAATGGGCGCCTTTGCGCTCCTGAAACATGAAAAAAGTCCAGGATTGAATTATAAATTTGGTATCTACGCCAATACAGACTTATTTGGCGTATTTATAGTGCCCATGTTCGGGTTTTATATCCTGAAAAACAAACTGGAAATTAACGCTAATTTACCTTTGAATCTCGATATAAACTACCAACTCACCCCTAATTTAAAAGCAGGTGCGCGCTATTCCGGTTTTACTAAAACCTATCAATTGCACACCCTGTTACCTACATATATTGAAAAAGCCACGAATGAAGGCGGCGCATATATTCAGGTAAAATTAGGCGTTAGCCAACTTCAGTTTTTTGCGGGCACCAGTTTTTTGCGCCATTTTCGTACCTATGCTATCGGGGATAAAGCGACTTTAGCCTTCCCATTGTATAAGTTGGGCAATGACCGAACCCAACTGAACCCAGAATTTGGGAATGGATTAATTTTGAAATCTTCGTTGATTATCAGGATGCCTACTAAATAATGATGCGCTCATATTTCTACGCCTGACCGAACAAGCGGCTCCAAGGCTAAAACGAACAAAATCGAATGAAATTATCCGCCTGTCTCATCCTCTGCCTGTTTTTTTTCACGCTTTCCTGCCATATCCCGGCCCGGCACACGACCCCACCCGCCGACCGTTTCCAGGTAATCGCCTATTACTTTGGCGACGGCGCCGACCTGCAACGTTATCGTTTCGACCGACTTTCACAGGTAATTTATAGTTTTTGCCACCTGAAAGGCAACCAAATGGCCGTCGACAATGCTTCCGACAGCGTAGCCATTACCCGGCTGGTGGCGCTGAAACAAACGCATCCGCAATTGAAGGTCATTCTTTCTTTGGGCGGCTGGTGCGGCTGCAAAACCTGCTCTAATGTCTTTGCCGATCCTACAGCCCGCGCAGCATTTTCCGCCTCGGTGCTGCAACTGATGCAAACCTACCACACCGACGGCATCGACCTTGATTGGGAATACCCGGCTATTTCGGGCTGTCCGGGCCATCCGTTCGCGGAAGCCGACCGGCATAATTTCACCCTGCTCATCCAATCCCTGCGTCGGGTGTTGGGTCGGCGCTACGAACTCAGTTTTGCAGCAGGCGGTTTTCCGGAATTCTTCGACCATGCCGTGGAATGGGACGCTGTCATGCCTTTGCTCAACCGGGTCAACCTCATGTCGTATGATATTGTGAACGGGTTCAGTACCAGCACAGGGCACCATACTTCCTTGTTTTCTACGCCGAAACAGCCCATTTCCGTTGATTTTGGGGTAAAACGCCTGATATCCTTGGGCGTACCCCGATCCAAAATTGTCATTGGTGCGGCCTTTTACGCGCGTACCTGGGAACAGGTGGCCGACCAAAACCACGGCCTCTACCAAAGCGGCGTATTCAAAAGTTATGTGCCTTATCGCGATATTGAGCAACTGTCGACCGCAAATGGATTTGTGCATTACCGCGATTCCTTAGCCCAGGCGCCTTACGCCTACTCCGCCGCCCAAAAGCTGTTCGCCACCTTCGACGACCCGATTTCGTTGGCCCGAAAAACGAAGTATGCCCGAAGCGAAAAATTAGGCGGCATTATGTTCTGGGAATTGAGCAGCGATACGGATGACGGGGTGTTGTTGAAGGCGATTGACGGGGCGGGAAGGGAGTAGGGTGAAAAACATAAAGGGTGCATGATATCCCGATTGGATACAGGATAGATGCGGATGTTTTGCAAAGAAGGTAGATGTGGTTGGTGGGAGCGCTTGGCCGCCGGTTAAAACCGGCGGTTACAAGATGTTAGATGTGATTGGAACATTGCTTTAAATACGAAAATACTCAAGTGAGACGTCAGGAGATCCCGATTGGCTCAAAAAATCACAAAAAGAACCTTCCTTATCTCGTGGCCTTTGCTTCCCCGCGCTTGATTAGCCGCCGCCTGGGTGAAACTGAATCACACCTACCATCTTGTAACCATCGGTTTTAACTGATGGCTAAGCCCTCCCCGAATCAAATCTTCTTTGCAAAATAGCGAAAATCCACTGAAATAGAATCACATCTACCATCTTGTAACCATCGGTTTTAACTGGTGGCCAAGCCCTCCCCGAATCAAATCTTCTTTGCAAAATACTGAAAATCCACAGAAACGGAATCACATCTACCATCTTGTAACCGCCGGTTTTAACCGGTGGCCAAACGCTCCCACCAACCACATCTACCTTCTTTGCAAAACATCCACATCAACCAATCAACCGAACAAACCCATATTTGGCCATAAACTCCTGACATTCAGCCTCAAAAGTTTTCTTTTTATGATGTTCTTCCTGCTTTTTAAGGTATCCTCGAACATCCTCAACCTGCGACTGGCCAACTGATACGGCGTAATAGTCATCTGCCCAGTCAAAGCCGGGCACAAACAATTTATGCTCGTTGGCAAAATAAGCGCTATCGCCTTTTAATAACTTCATGATCTGAGCGATATTCTGATCGCAGGCCATAGAAACCAGGCAGTGGACGTGGTCAGATGCTCCGTTGATGAAATCAAGGTAAATCTGCTTTTCTTTCGCATACGATTTTATATGTTTGAATAAATCGATGCGTTTGTTCTTGTTCTCCATGAAGGGGTGACGATTTTTCGTACCCCAAACAGTGTGAACCCAAATGCGAACTTGAGCCATTTTTAATGAAGCGTTTGATTAAATGATTAAAAATTGACGCAAAAATAGGAGGCAAATGAATACGCCGCAACCCGTTGCTTAGTAGATGTGGATGTTTTGCAAAGAAGGAAGATGTTATTGGTGAGGGCGCTTGGCCACCGGTTAAAACCGGCGGTTACAAGATGATAGATGTGGTCGGAACATTACTTTAAATACGAAAATACACAAGCGAGAAGGCAGGAGACCACGATTGGCTCAAAAAACAATGGTGTTGAGGGTGTTCAAAAAAGAACCTCCCGCCTCGCGTGGCCTTTGCTTCCCAGCGCTTGATTCGCCGCCGCTGGGGTGAACCTGAATCACATCTACCTTCTTGTAACCATCGGTTTTAACCGGCGGCCAAGCACACGCCAAATCAAATTTTCTTTGCAAAATACTGAAAATCCACAGAAACGGATACACATCTACCATCTTGTAACCGCCGGTTTCAACCGGTGGCCAAACGCTCCCACCAATCACACCTATCTTCTTTGCAAAACATCCACATCAACATTTCTAATAACTGTCGCCACAGTGTAGCGACAATCCGTTTGATATAAGTTTCGCCCTCAAATTGAGCCACTACTTCATCTATTTTTTCACCAAGTCTCCACTAAGCAACATTCATTCCTACCCATGCCTTCCCCTCCCAATCTTTCTCCCCCACCCTACCCCATTTTCCCCACAAATTCCTGTTCTTTGCGGAAAATTCACACCATGCGCAATCCAATCCTCCTATTCACGCTCCTTTTGCTTTGTTTTTCGGTTAAAACCGCAGCCCAAAACCCCGGCGGTGGTCGCCCCGGCGGCCAAGGCGGCGGGGAACAACGCCAACAAATGAGCATCGGCCGTTTTTACGGCAAAGTCATTGATGATGCAACGGGTAAGGGCATCGGTTATGCCTCGGTGCAACTAATCGGTATGAAATTCGATACCACGCAGCATAGGATGGTGAAAGGGCTGATTGCTGGCCAATTAACCGAAGAAAATGGCGATTTTAGCCTGGAAAACCTGCCGATTCGAGGTGATTTTACTTTAAAAATTGCGTTTCTGGGCTATGCGTCTACAGAACAAACGGTCACATTCGGCATACCGGGGCGCGGCCAGGAAGGACAACCCGGCGACAAAAAACCGGAAGGACAGCAAGGTTTCAACGGCAAAAACGGCCAAGGCAATTCTATGAAAATGAACCCCGGCGCATTCGACAAAGACCTCGGCAACATCCGCCTCGGCGCGTCCGCAGAAATCCTCAAGGAAGTAACCATTGAAGGCAATTCCGGACAGATTACCTTAGCCTTAGATAAAAAGGTGTATCATGTAGACAAAGATGCGTCCGCAGCTGGCGGCACCGCCGAGGATGCCCTGAAAAATATCCCTTCCCTGAATGTCGACATCGACGGCAACCTGACCATGCGCAGCGCAGCCCCGCAGTTGTTTGTAGACGGTCGGCCGACAAACCTGACGCTGGATCAAATACCCTCAGATGCCATTGATAATGTGGAAGTTATCACCAATCCATCTGCCAAATACGACGCATCGGGCGGCAATGCGGGTATCGTAAACATCGTGTTAAAAAAAGACCGGCGCGTGGGCTACAACGGCTCCGTGCGCGGGGGCGTGGATGCGCGCGGACGTGTGAACCTCGGCGGCGATTTGAATGCCCGCGAAGGCAAGATCAATGTGTTTGTCGGCGGCAACCTCAATCAGCGCAAATCCATCAGTTCCGGCGGCACGGATCGCTATAACCTCACGGGCAATCCGCTGACCAATGTTTTTCAACAAAGCGCTTCTCAAAACACCGGCTATTTTGCCATGGGACGCGGCGGTATTGATTGGTTTATCGACAACCGCAATACCTTAACAGCCAGCGGAAACTACAATGGCGGTAATTTTGATTCCGGCGATGATTTGAAGATTCAAACGGATACATTGCGGAATAGCGGCCTCCGTACCGGTCATGCGCTTAGAAATTCAAGTAGTTCAAGAAATCATGGGAGTTACGGCAGTCAATTGTTGTACAAACACTTGTTCCCCAAGGAAGGCAAGGAACTCACTGCCGACCTTAATTTGAACGGCAGCCGCTCCAAAAGCCAAGGCAATTTTACGACCAACTATCTTGACCAAAACAGACAAAGCGTTCAGCGTCAGGAAGGTAAAGGCTCCAATGCGTTTTTCACGGCGCAAACCGATTTCAGCAATCCATTGAACGGCGGACGCAAAATGGAACTTGGCGCACGCGCTGCCATCCGCGATTTCAGGAGCGAAAACAACAGTTTTAACCGGATCAATAATGAATACGTGCTGGCGCCCAATTTTGCAGGCCGCTACAAATTCAATGACCAGGTGTACGCCGCATACGGCACTTTTAGTCAATCGTACCCGAAATGGGGTTTCCAGGGCGGTTTGCGCGCCGAAAGTTCGGTTTATACAGGCGTGCTGTTGGGCAACGACAGCACCTTTACCAATAAATACCCGATCAGTTTGTTCCCCAGCGCCTTTGCAACCTATAAAATCAACGACGCCGACAATGTGCAGTTGAGTTACAGCCGCCGCATCAACCGGCCCAACTTTTTCCAACTCATTCCCTTCCCCGATTTTTCGGACTCGCTGCAACTCTCTGTCGGCAATCCCGGCCTGAAACCGGAGTTTACCAATTCGCTGGAATTGTCTTACCAGAACATCATCAACAGTAACCATAATGTGTTGGTCTCTGTGTATTACAAACGGGCCAGTAATTTGATTACCCGCTACCAATCGCTGCAAAAAGACGTGATTCCGGGTCGCAATGTGATTGTTTCCACCTACCAAAACTCCAATTCCAGCACCGCTTATGGTACGGAACTGACAGTTAAAAACACGGTGTTCAAAATCGTGGACATTACTTCAAACATCAACCTGTACAATTCCATCGTGGATGCGCGCAACATCAGCGCGAACCTGAAAATCGAGCAATTTACCTGGTTTATCAAGGAAAATCTGAGTTTGAGGTTGCCTTTGAATATTACGTTTCAGGCCAACGGTTCCTACCAAAGCCGCACCGCGTTTTCCATTGATGGCGGTCGGGAAGGCGGATTTAGAGGCGGCGGCGGTGGCGGCGGTTGGGGCGGCGGCCCGACCAACACAGCGCAGGGTTACTCCATCCCGGTTTGGTTCGTCGACCTGAGTCTGCGCAAGGACTTGTGGAAGCGTAAGGCCAGCATTACCTTAAGCGTGCAGGATGTATTCCGCAGCCGACGCAACGGTTCTCATGCGGAATCGGCGTTTTTTATCCAGGATACCTGGCGCAGGCGCGACCCGCAATTGGCGCGGATCAACTTCTCGTATCGTTTTGG
>JBAXTB010000322.1:0-6618 GCA_037130425.1 Bacteroidota bacterium | reverse complement strand
ACCGTCTACCGTCTACCGTCTACCGTCTACCGTCTACCGTCTACCGTCTACCGTCTACCGTCCACCGTCCACCGTCTACCGTCCCCCAACCCGCCACTCCGACGGCGTCAGCCCACTTGCCCGTTTGAATATCTTATTGAAATACGAAATATTATTAAACCCACAGGCATAGCACACATCATTGATGCTTTTTGTCGGATTTCGTAATAATGTTTTGGCCATTTTAATACGTTCCGCATTGATAAAATCAACCGGTGAAATACCCAATTCGGTTTTAAAACTGCGGAAAAAATGCGTCTGACTCATGCAGGCTTTCTTACTCAACAAATCAATACTGAGCGGATCGTGCAGGTGTTCCCGAATAAAATTGACCACAAAGGCCAGCCTCGAATCTTGTTTTTGTTGATCGGCCGCGTCTAAAATCAAATGCCGGGCTTCTGTTTGCATCAGCCTGATAATCAGTTCTTTCAGCATAAAATCGGCAAAAATATCTTTAGACGGGTGGTTTTCGGTAAACAAAAATATCATGCGGGCAATGATTTGGTTTACGGCCAAATCATTGGTAAAATGAAAATTGTAATCCGTAAAGCGCCATTCCTTATGGTCGTCGGCGCGCGGGCTGGACTCGTTCATATAGTCCACCACCGTATTTATTTTTTCATCGGCCAAAGTCAGCGCTAAGCATTGGGTCGGGTTTTCAATCGTCGCTTCCGGAAAATCAATACGCATCAATTCACCCGGCGGCAGCACCACCGATTCGCCGGGAAAAAAATCAAAACTGTGCTCGCGCAGGTGCATGATTTTTTTGCCGCGCAACATACTGGCCAGCACGGGGCTTCCAAAAGCCAGTTCCACCTTTTCTGCATGAAGGTGCGTTTCGTACACATTCAGTTCGGCTGATTGCAGCGTATAAACCGTCCTGTTTTCTACATGCGACTCTAATCGACGTCGATCATAGTGGGCTTGTGTCAGCATTTTAAATTCAAAATAAAATTTGGTAACGTATAAATTGGCGAAACTTTGGTTGATTGTAGGGTAAAGATACAAGATAGAACATATACAAAACGAGTGTGCGCCATCATTATGACAGGATTGTGTTAGTTATTGGAAGGATTGTACAAACTCGCGCCGTGGCCTACCGATAATTTTGTCCCGTCAACGATCCGTATATTTTTATACTGCGCTGGCCCGAAATAAAAACAATCATTTCACTACTAAACTTTAAGTTCAATATGGCTGAAGTTATTTCAAATTCGAACGCGACGCTTACACCGCCAAAGTTCAAGGATCAATACGAAAATTTTATCGGCGGCAAATGGGTAGCCCCCGTGCGCGGCGAATATTTTGAAAATGTCTCCCCGGTGGACGGCAAGGTATTTACCAAAATACCACGCTCTTCGTCTGAAGACGTTGAATTGGCCCTGGATGCCGCCCACGCTGCGGCCCCTTCCTGGAACAACAGCTCTGCAACCGAGCGCAGCAATATCCTGCTCAAAATTGCCGACGTAATGGAGCAGAACCTCGAAATTCTGGCCCGCACCGAAACTTGGGATAATGGTAAAGCCATCCGCGAAACCCGCGCTGCCGATTTGCCCTTGGCCATCGACCACTTCCGCTATTTTGCCGGCGTCATCCGCGCAGAAGAAGGTTCCGCTGCTGAATTAGACGCCACAACTGTTTGTATCAACATTCCTGAACCACTTGGGGTGGTGGCACAAATCATTCCGTGGAATTTCCCACTGCTTATGGCTGCCTGGAAATTGGCGCCAGCCCTCGCCGCCGGCAACTGTGTGGTACTCAAGCCCGCAGAACAAACCCCTGTTGGCATCCTCATCTTTATTGAAATGGTTGAGCATTTACTGCCAGCCGGCGTACTCAACGTAGTAAACGGTTTCGGTATCGAAGCAGGCAAACCATTAGCATCCAGCCCGCGTATCGCCAAGGTGGCCTTTACCGGCGAAACCACCACGGGACGTCTGATTATGCAATACGCTTCACAAAACATCATTCCGGTAACGCTCGAACTTGGCGGTAAATCGCCCAACATCTTCTTCAAAAGCATCATGGATGCCGATGATGAATTCTTCGACAAATGCCTCGAAGGCGCGGTGATGTTTGCCCTTAATCAAGGCGAAGTTTGTACCTGTCCTTCCCGTTTGCTGGTGGAAGAAAGCATTTACGATGCGTTTATTGCCCGCGTCATTGAGCGCACCAACAAAGTGAAATTAGGCCATCCCCTTGATCCCGATACCATGATGGGCGCGCAAGCCTCCAACGACCAATACGAAAAAATCCTGAACTACATCCAAATTGGTAAAGAAGAAGGCGCGGAAGTGCTTTGCGGCGGAAATGCGGCATACAATGAAGGTTTGGCTGGCGGTTTCTACATCCAACCAACCATTTTGAAAGGCAACAATAAAATGCGGGTGTTCCAGGAAGAAATCTTCGGACCGGTGGTTTGTGTAACCACGTTCAAAGACGAAGCAGAAGCCATTGAAATTGCAAATGACACCTTGTATGGCTTGGGCGCGGGCGTATGGACGCGCGACATGCACCAGGCATATCAGGTTGCGCGCAAAGTACAGGCTGGTCGCGTTTGGGTAAACTGCTACCACAATTATCCGGCGCACGCGCCGTTTGGCGGCTATAAAAAATCGGGTATCGGTCGTGAAAACCACAAAATGATGCTTGGCCACTACCGCCAAACCAAGAATATGCTCATTTCATACAGCAAAAGCCCGCTGGGTTTCTTCTAATATATGGAAGTCGCAAGGGTTTTAATCAGTGAAGCGGCTAAAGCAGTCGTCGACCGATTGCGCGCGCAACATGGGCCATTGATGTTTCACCAAAGCGGCGGTTGCTGCGACGGCTCTTCGCCCATGTGTTTTCCGGTCGGCGAGTTTTTGATCGGCGATCAGGACGTTTTGCTGGGCACGGTGTACGGTTGCGATTTTTATATGTCGGCATTTCAGTTTGAATACTGGCAACATACGCAACTCGAATTGGATGTGACGCCAGGACGAGGCGCCAGTTTTTCGGCAGAAATTCCGCTCGGCTTGCGCTTCGTTATTAAGTCGCGGATATTTACCGATGAGGAAGCCCGACATTTGGCGCCGGCGCTGAGAGGGTAGACGGGACGGTTGACGGTAGACGGTAGACGGTAGACGGTGGACGGTGGACGGTGGACGGGGGGCTTCGGGCTTGGTTTTGGGAATAAATTCAAACAAAATCCCAGCGCGAAGCCCCCCGTCCACCGTCCACCGTCTCCCGTCTCCCGTCCACCGTCCACCGTCTCCCGTCCACCGTCCACCGTCTCCCGTCCACCGTCCACCGTCTCCCGTTACTTATACCCCTGCTGAATCCAGCATTTCATCAATTGTAATTGAGCGTCAGTCAATGTTTTAGGGCCTGTAGCGTTGGAAGGCGGCATATCTTTGAGGGTTACGACGCGGTTGTTCAATTTGCCGTTTGAAGTAACGTCTGTCAGACCTGCCTGCGTGGTGTAATTCCCCGGAGCGCTGCTGTTCACGTCGCCATTGTGGCAACCGGCATACGCGCAGGACGAATTGATAATCGTCTTGATTTGGTTATTGTAGGTAATGCTGTCTGCGCAAGGGTCGTCTTTTTTGCAGGCAACAAAAACAAGGACAAGCAACATGAAAAGGAGGGAAATGTGTTTCATTGGAATGACATTTATTTGATGAGCAATGAAAACGCGGTAAGGCTTGGTTGCCAGACCGCGTTTTGTACAAAGGTACCATGCAAAGTTACCCGGAATTTTAATACTTTTTGAATAGACGTATTAAAATTCCATTGCAATTGCTATGCTCAATCAAATGGTTTATTTGCAACCCAAATCTATTTGCGATTCCAAATCATTGTCCGGAAAACAATTGCCCGACATCGTAACTTCCGGCGCATAGCGTTGCAAATTCGGATCGAACAGACCGAAGGTCAGAAACTCAACCAACAGATCTTTTTCTTCCTCGGTTAAATGCAGTGGACGGAAAGCGCTTGCAATTTGTGAAGCCGGGACATTATTATTTTCCGGAACGGCTGCGTCAAAATAGTCCACAACCTCGCGCAACGAGCGTTTGCTGGCGCCGTGAAAATAAAAGCCCACATCTTTAAGGTTATACAATTGCGGTACCTTGAATTTATACTTGTCTTCCGGAAGTTGCGTGAAGCCGCCGCGACCGTTGTTTCTGTTGTCATTAGGGCCGGTGCGGAATACATCAAATCCGCTTTGATACAGGCTGTTCACGCCAAGCGCAAAGAACTTCATGTTGTTGAGCGACGGAGAATTGTGGCAGTTGGTGCAACCTGCTTTGCCGAAAAACAACAATGCGCCTTTCTTTTGTTTCTCGGTCATGGCCGATTTATCACCTGCCAACCAGCGCTGAAGCGGCGCCTGATTGGTAAAAATGGTGCGTTGATACGCCGCAATGGCAAATGCCGTTGTTTTGATGTTATAACGCTCTGCTTCCGGAATATCCGGGAACGCGGCATCAAACATGGCTTTGTAACCCAAGGTATCGGCAATCACGCGGTTCATCAACTGGCGGTGTACGATCAGGGCGCGCTGGTTGTTGGACTCCAGACCTTCGTGGCCCTGAAAGTTGATTTCGAGCAACGTATCAATATGCCACACGCTTTCAGTGCCGCTGTTTACACCGGTTGCGCCAAAAGAGCCTGCCCACAAGGCATTGGTCACGTAAGCCAGGTTGATGGTAGGCAACGGACGCGCGCCTTGCGCATCCACCTGATCGCCGGTGTAACTGACTCTTTTAGAACGGCCTTCGCCAAAACGGCCGAACCCTTCTGCCCCGTCGGCCACGCCTTGAAAACGGCCTGCGGTAAAGCCGCGAGACGGAATATGGCAGCTGCTACAAGAATAAGACTGCATTGAAATAGACTGATTGGGTTTAAGACCAATGCCGGTTTCAAAAAATAACATCTTACCAAGCGCTACTTTTGCAGCAGTTACCAGATTTCTGGGGTCTTGATTCGGGATTTCATCCAGATTGGCGCCGGAAGGCATCATAAAATGCTCAATATAGCCGGTTTCTGACGCCGTAGCCATTGCATCTTCCAATTGTTTGTCGAGGTCGGTTACTTCGGTTTGCTTGCAAGCCAGGAAATAGGCCATGCTTGCAATTGTTCCGAAAATGATCCACTTTTTCATGCGGGTAAACGTTTTTGCATTAAAATTAATAAGGTTCAATGTCAAGAAAACTGATGGTGTTTTTGATAAAACCTGGGCTAAAATCGAGCCGAAAAACACCGAGTGTCCACGAATGTCGGCTGCAAAACCCGCTAAAGTGGTGATTAATGTCAATCCAGGCAATGAGCACAATTACCAAAAGTAGTTATATTGAAATATTTAATATAACAAAAATTATAGAATTATAAGTAAATTCATACGCAATGTGCTTGTTTTGCCAACATTAATGCATATAAGTACTGTTGCTTCGGCATTTTGAAGCAAGTCAAAAATCCAGAAATAGCACAACTTAAAAAGTGCTTAAATTGGGAAAAGTGCAATCTCTCCGACAATTAAAAAACACACCATTCGGCCTGAAAAAGTATTACTTTTGCGTTATAACAAAAATTCTACGCCACTTTCCAGCCAAATTGTTTTGTCGCCCAAATCCGATTGATCGAACAATTGCCGCGCTTTTTCATGGTCATCTTTGAAGTGCGACCAACCTTTAAAATGGATCGGAATGATCCGGCGCGCGTTCAGTTCAGTTGCCGTACGGATGGCTTCAGCGGCATTAAACGTGTAGCGGCCCAACCCTGTAAGATACCGGAACTGCACGCCGCCCAAATGTAAAATGGCAACGTCCACCTTGTAGCGCCGGGCAATTTCTGAAATGCCTTTGAAATACACGGTGTCGCCCGAAATGTATAAAGCGCCTTGTTCCTGGCCCTCCCATTCAAGCATAAAACCAATAACGGGACCGGCAAAAAAGCCCGGTACCCAGGATGGATGATGTTGCGCAGGAGTGGCCGTAATTTTCAGACCCGGCACAAGATCCGTTTTTATGGAAATCGATTCCCAAGGCGCCAAACCCGTCACGCGCGGCAGTGCTTTGGCGGCTGAACGGGTGGAAATAATTTGAGGTACCTGTTCCAAAAAGGCCCTGCCGGCCCGATCGAGGTTGTCCTGATGCTGATGGTGGCTCAGTAAAACCAAATCAATCGGGCCGATTTCGGTTGCGGTAAGGGCCGGCGTCCCTGTTTTGCGCGACACCGATCCCCAGCCGAAATGATACCACTTTCCGGGCGGATCCAGCACAGGGTCGGTCATGATACGGAACCCATTGATATTCAGGATGATCGTTGCCGTATCGATGTGCGTGACAGAAAGGCGCATGGTTATTTTTTGTTCAAATTAGAAAACTAAAGTCGCGATAGAGTGGGGGAGACTCACTACCTCCACCGCCTGATCGCGCACATAAAGTCGGTAAGAAAGTTTGGCGTTCCCGCTGTTCATCACCACCACGACTACGCTGCCATCTGGATTTGAAAAGCCCGTCGTTTGCAATACCGCCCGGTTCGAGGACACCGCAATACGCCGCGCGCCAGGACGAATATATTTCGAAAAATGTCCGA
>JBAXTB010000321.1:0-6632 GCA_037130425.1 Bacteroidota bacterium | reverse complement strand
GAACTGTCGAATTACGGGAATATTTATGCAAAAACGGAATCCGGGATCAACAAGGTTCGCCTTGGCGTTTTTTCGAACAAAGATGAAGCGCAAAAGAAGTTGAAAGAAATTAATAAAAAATCGGGTTATAAAGACGCTTTTCTGGTGGAAGAACACGGTACTGACCAAAGTTTGGTACTTGGTTCAAAAGCCCAGGCCCAGGATGATGCGCCATTGCGTCCGAGTGAATATTCGACGTCAAGCACGGTAAGCCCAAGCCCGGTCAGTGCCAAAGGCGTTACGCCGGCAATATGTTACGCGGTTCAACTCGGTTCATTTGCCCCAAACAAAGCAATCAACGTATTAGACTATTCAAGTATTGCAAGTTTGGGTAATGTGTACACCAAGGTTGAAAACGGTATGACTAAAATCCGTTTGGGAGTTTGGCCCGATTTTGCCGATGCGGAAGCGGCGCAGGGTGAAGCGGTTGGACATGGTTTTAAGGATGCAACCGTTGTAACGGAAAAAGGGAACGACGAATCGATTCAGGGATTTTTGTTAAATTCCATTGGAGCGCCTGCTAAACCAAGCACTATTTTAGATCCTGCCGGAAACAAAGGCGTGGATAATCTTCGTCCGACGGAGTATAATGCAAGCGTGAACCCCAACGTTTCGGGGCCTTATTACGTTAAAATAGCAGCACTGTCGAACCCGGAACGTTTTGACGCCAAACCATTTTCGGATATAGACGGCACGATTGAAAAACGCAAGATTGACAACGGAATGACCCTGATTTTGTTGGGCGGGTATCCTGATTTGGCAACTGCGACCATGGCGCAGAACCGCGTGCGCAACAAAGGCTACGAAGGCACTTACGTGATTAAAGACGACAAGGGGAAATTGTCAAAGCAATAGGTTTAAGATCAAAAGTCATAAAACAGATCGCGCTGCGTTTTTCCCTTAGGGTAAATGCAGCGCGATTTGTATATTTACAGCCATATTAAACCATCGTTATGAAGCCATATTTAACAGTACTACTCCTTTGCTGTTCATCTGTGTCCAATTTACAGGCGCAAGCGATTTATGATATTAACTTCAAACCGCTTTCGCCATTTTTTAAGAACTACGAAATTGGTTTTGAGTACAGTCCTGAAGGCCGGGTTGGACTTGAGTTTGACCTTCGATGCGATAAAAACAAGGTTCAGGTTTCTGAATATTCAAGCATCTTAGGAGGTTATACGGGTTATACGTTGAATTATGACGAACGTTTGAATACGTATAAACTTGTTGCCAAGTATTACCAAAATTCCAGACATAATGGCGCCGGGATATTTTACGGTATGTTTTATCTAAACCAACGTTATTATAAGCCTTCTAATACGGCCATTCAGCATTATAAAAACCTCTACAAAAGCGATTTGCCTAAAGACTTGAGTTCAGCAGTAGGGCTTATCACTGGTGTAAAAACGGCTTATCAGGACTGGTTGATTTTAGAAGCGGATGTTGCCCTTGGGTATAACCTATACCATAATTATGCTACGCAGGTGTTTAGTTCAAATTATTCAAGCGACTTAAACATAACTGCATTTGCCAATTTGAAATTGGGAATCAGGATATCTAAAGATCGAAAAACTAAAAAGAAAAAATGAAAAAATACATATTTACGCTCTTGTTAATCAATATTTTATGGCAAACGGCCCATGCTCAGATTAAATATGAATTAAGCGCTGAGCTGCTTGGGCCGTTGTTGCGTGATCGCTATGCCATGTCGTTTGAATATATTCCCAAAGGAAATGTCGGGCTTGAAATTAGCCTGATTTCGGAGAAGCATAGCATAGAATCATGGTACTCTCCACGCATTCCCAATACTGGCGGAGGCATTACATTTGATTTATTCCCAATCAGTTTAGGGGTTCATCATGAGTACGTTACCGGCGTTACAGTAGCGGCAAAATATTATATGTCACGGAAGAAAAACGGATCGGGTTTGTTTGGTGGTGGTGTGCTTGAAAGTTACAATTATACAGGCGCTTCCGAAGCGGCAAAACAGGCTTTTCGGGCAAATAATTCAGCCGAACTGCCGAGAAATTTACGCACGGCAGCCGGGTTCATATTAGGCTACAAGGCTTTGATATACAAACATTTAACATTAGAAGCAAAAGCCAAAGGAACCTTCCTGTTATTCTCTGATTATGCTTATCCTTATAGATATCCTTATAGCGGAAATACCTTGCATTTCAATTACGAAGGTAATATCATAAACCTGTTCATTTCATTGGGTTACCGCTTTTAAGCCGCTTTTTTACCCCGTTTTGATTGAATAAAACCGATCAAAATGGGCAGCACGGATACACCGATAATGCCGAATACCACGATTTCAAAGTTGTTTTTAATGATCGGTATTTGGCCGAAGAAATAGCCGGCCAAGGTTACGCCCGTTACCCATAGCACACCGCCGAGGATGCAGTTGAAAATAAAACGGCGGTAGGTCATGCTGCCCACGCCTGCTACAAAAGGAGCGAAGGTGCGCACGATGGGGATAAAACGCGCCATAATCAGGGTTTTGCCGCCGTGTTTGGTGTAAAATTCCTGTGTTTGCGTAATGTAATCGCGTTTCAGGAACCAATAATCACGGGTAAACACGCGGTTTCCAAGGTATCTTCCGAAAAAGTAATTGGTATTGTCGCCCAAAATGGCGGCGCAAAACAGCAGCGGAATCAGCAGCCACACGTTGAGGATGCCCGTTTTGGCCGTAATGGCGCCCGCTGCAAACAAAAGTGAATCGCCCGGCAGAAAAGGCGTCACCACCAGACCCGTTTCACAAAAAATGATCAGCGCCAGGATAAAATAGGTTTGCCATTGGTAATCGTGCATCAGCACTTCCAAATGCACATCGAGGTGGCGGATGAAATCGAGTAATTGGGTAAGGAGGTCGATCATGCGTATGATTTTTAACGCTTTTTCTGGAAAAGCGGCGCGAAGATAGGTCAAGTTTCCGGTTCAGCCCGGCGTTCAGGTTTAATTTTTGGCAAAGACTAAGGTGGCGGTTCCGGTTTTGTGGCCCAATGCGCTGATGAGTTCAAATTCCAAAAAGGCGGTTTGAATGGCATTTTGTGGCGTCAATACCTCAAGGGTGGCCTTAAAATCACCCGCCGGGTTTGACGGGAATTCCCAGGTATTCAGTTCTTGTCCCAGCAAAGAATACAAGCGAATACGCACGGTACCGGCAAACGGCAGCGTCGTTTCCACCTTTACCGGGCCTTGCGCCGGATTGGGCGATACCCGCAAGGGCAGCAGGCTTTGCGCGGGCGCGTGCGTGTCCGTGGTGCAGGCGAGCGGCACTTCCGGGCACCAGCAGCGGTGCGCCAGTGTGCAGTCGATCACAAAGGGGTTGGGTTTGTTGCTTTGGTAATGGGCGATACGGTATGTTTTCACCAATTCGGCATTGGTGGCAGGATCTTGTTCATTCCATTGGCACAGCGTATGTCGTTGTAATTCAAAGTAATCAGGATCGGCAGCATTGGCCTGGGCGCGGTACATGGTGTAAAAATAAAACACCGAGCGGGCGATGTCGCCCTTTGAGGCTTCACGCGGCTCGAAATTGGTTTCATTGGATTCTGCGTAGCCGCCAATGTTCGTGGTCGGAATAGTGGTCATCATGGTATTGTTGAGAAACCATTTGTCCGTTTGGTTATCCGGGATGTCGGCAAAGGGTTTGTCGCCTCTGGCTTCATTGACCGGGATGCGAGCCGGGTAAAGGTGGTGCATATCGCTGCGGGCATTGCCGTCGGCTGCGCCTTTGGCCTGCGGGTAGGCGTGTTCGGTGTTCATGCCGCTGGTTGTACCATTGAGGTATATGTACTGGGTAGGATCCTGATTGGGCGCTAAGTACAGCGTGTGGCCGGAGTAAATGCAGCGGATGCTATCGTCGTCGGCACTCAGGATAGCGCCGTAAAGGGTATCGCGTGCGCGTGCGTAATCGAGCACGACGGTGGGGCGGTAATAGCTGGCCACGTTGTCGATGAGCTCTTGTCCGGAGAGGTTGGGGAAGACGGATTGGAAGCCTTGGGCGTGGGCGGTTGTGCTGGATAAGAGGAGAAAGAGGAGGAGACGGGTAGTGATATTCATGTGTAATGGATTGAGTGCGTGGAGGTTGTGATGGGGTGAAGGATTTAAGAATTCAGATTACATGATTTAAGATTTTAGATGGAGGGGCAACGCTTAATCCTAATTTTGCTGCAATTATGAATGCCGCAAACACTAAAACCAGAAATATGCGACTCCATCTTAAATCATGTAATTTTAAATCATGTAATCTTAAATCCTTAGGTCAATGACATTGCCATTATGGAACGCGGGCAAAGATAGGGCAAGAAAGGGATTGGGTGTCCGTCTTGTTTTTGCTTAGATTAGGTCGAGGGGGAGCTTGCCGTACTTTTCGCTTTGGGATTGAAAACCCCTTTCACTTATCACCTCATTAGATTGGGAATTTTTAACACACTTATTCATAAAAACTCAGGTAATTGATTGAGACATAACCTTCATAATCAATGTTTTTTTCGATATCTTCCCATTCGATTTTAACCCACGATTTGCTCAAAAATTCAGTTACAGTTACGTTATCTCCAGTTGATAGTTTATTTATTATTTCAAAATTTATTCCAGGTCCAGCCCGGACATTAAGATTTTTAGCATTAACAATAGCGCTTGCAGGTAATTGAATGAAGTGTGTTTGGTTTCCAATAAATGGCGGTTGCTTGTTATTCTCAGTGAAATTGTAGCGATTGGTGTATTCCTTGGAATATTGGGGCTGATGTGTACTCGAAGGATTGCTATTACATACACCGCAAGTGCCACCGCTATTACAATAATGGCAGTATTCACAAGTTTTGCATGCATTACATGATGCTGAACCAACACATTTGCCACAGCATGTACCGGGGGAATGAAACGGAATTTTATTGGAGTTGGAAAGCGAAATTACTCCTAAGAAAGTTAAGATAATTGAAAATAGATGTTTTGACGCTGGTCTCATGTTGAGTTGAATTTTAAAATTCTTGTAAAATTAATTATAAATTTGAGATCGCTTACCAACATTATCGTACATTTATGTTACTTTTTTATATGCACTTGTCAACTAATGTAAAAAAGTAATTTTATTCTCCTAAACCTAAGCCGCATGACCTTTAGATATATTCTTTATTGCGTGTTTTGTCTCCTGTTTGTAACAAGCAGCCAAGCACAGGAAAACGTTCTTTCCCAGTTTTTTGCCAATCGTATTTACTTAAATCCTGCTTTCACGGGTATTGAGAAGGGGCTTCAAGTTACCGCAAGTATCCGCCAACAGTGGTATCAAGCGGATCGAGGCTATCGCTTTGCTGCTATCGCAGCTGAATGGCAGGAGCCGACTTGGCGCTCCGGCTTCGGTTTGACCGTACAGGGTTCTTTCGAAGGGATTTCCCCACTTAGTACCGCAGGAGCCAGCCTGAGTTATGCGTACGTGGTGCCGTCCAAAAATGGAAACGTTCATCTTGGCGTACAATATAGTTATACTCAAAAACGCATTGACTGGAGCCGTCTTACATTTTCTGATCAACTTGACCCTGTTTTTGGTTCAATTTATGCGACTGGAGCCCAAGCGGCACTTGATGTAGTTAATTATCATGATTTTGCCTTTGGAGCCTTATGGCGTTTTGACAGCAAAATGCTAGGTGGTAAACGCAGCATTTACCAGATGCGCTCGCATATCGGGTTGTCTGTCCAACACTTGGGAAGTTTGTTTGGTCAGGGACCAGATGAATCCTTTCTTCAAACGAATACAGAAACGCCAGCGCGCATTACGATACATGGTGGATCAATTATTCCGATGACCCTCCTTTTTGGGTCAAGCCGGAAAGTATTGATCTCTCCCAATGTACGCTTTGAGGTGGAGGGTTTTCGTCCTGGGAGGCTGGGAGAAAGCTTAACACTTTTTTCAGGTGGCGCTTATTTCGTGGTGGAGCAAACTATTTTAGGGGCGTTTTACAATAGCCGCACCCCACTACCAGGAAGAAGACAGACAAGTTCTATTACCCTGTCATTGGGTTTTTCCCAACCAGATAAGCAAGAAAAACGGCATACTTATTATGTGGGCGCCAGTATTGACTTCAATGCATCTGGGTTGGGTATTCGTAGCGGAAATATCTACGAACTTAATCTGCGATATGCTTTCAAAAGAATGCGCCCGCTCAGTGAAAAAAAGCACCCTGCCACGACCCGCAAAACGGTGATGGATTGTAAAAACTTCTATTAAACTCCCACTTCCCTATGATTCAGTTGAATTTTAAACTGGCCGTTCAGCGCCTGGTCTTTGGTATCGTTTTATACTTTATCATTGTAATGTCGGCGACAGCTCAATGCAATTTCAATTTTACACCTGGAAATCCTTGTCCGGGCGATGTAGTGACATTTACCGTCACTAACCCGCAAATGAATACCACTTATACCTGGGATTTGGACGGGGATGGTGCAAACGATGATGGAACGGGCAGTTCGGTGACGTTTACGTATCCGTTTAGTACAAGTGTGGCTAATTATATGGTGAAACTAAATTCTAGTGCTCCATCTCCATGTAGCAGTACTCAAACTGTAACAGTAAAAGCGGCTCCAGACCC
>JBAXTB010000320.1:0-6662 GCA_037130425.1 Bacteroidota bacterium | reverse complement strand
CAAGATCTAAATCTTCAAAAAGATCATTGGCACAAAACCTGTTGCGACGGCGTTTAGAACTGTTTGATAACCAACAAGTTTTAATACATTCCTAACGTTTATTAGGAAATTATTTTGAACTTGGCGGCGTTATAAAGAAAAGTTTAATCATGCTACCGCAACAAGTTACCGCCGCAATCGAAGCATTAATTGGCCAGGGACAACTGGAACAAGCACTCGACCAATTAGTTATTATACTCGATTCTGACCCTCAATATGCCGAATTGGCCAAAGCGGCACGGGTCAATCAGGGCGAATTATATCAGGTAAAAGCCCAGGTTTTGAAGGGCACTATTGACACGGAGGATGCGCAATTGGCCAACAACAAAATAGCCGATCGGGCGCTTGAAATCATCAAACTCGCCAAACTCGGGCGCGTAACCCTTGAAAACGAACAAACGCCCAGCCCGCGAAAAGCATGGCGTTATTACGCAGCGGGCGGCATTGTTACACTGGCCGCCGTACTGCTCATCTGGCGTTTTTTCGGTACTGCTGCGAGTGACTGCCCGCGATTTAAACCTGAAATAAAATTCCGTGTGTTGATTCTGCCCTTCCGCCAAACCGGTGAAAACAAGACCGGCGAACCCGCGATCGAAATTGCCGACGGTCTTAACACGCTGATTAGCAAAACCCCGAATTTAGATACGATCTCAACCGTTGAAGTCAAGGATAACTACACGGACGGCTACCCAAGTCCGCAACATGCCGAAGAAATTGCCAATCAATGCGGCGTGCAAATGATCGTTTGGGGTAAAATAAACCAAACCAGCACCGAAAACTACAAACTCGATATCCGCTACCGCCTGCTTAATGCCGGGAAAGTGTACGGTTCAGGCGATACATCCGTCAATAACCTGCTTGAAAGCAAGAACCAGGGCCAGTTGATCCGCGATATTGGCACTGTCACCGAAATGTTGTATATCGTGTTGGCCAATAAAGCAAACGTGCCGGTTAACAACAGTCTTTTTGCCTCCTTAATGCCAAAACTAAGCGCCTCGGACATAGAAAAATCGGGATCGAAGCCTGACACCAGTTTGCTCTTGCTTTTGGCTGCCAATGTGTACCGACAAAACCCGAAAGAAGCCATTAAAATATACGATCAGGTCATTAAAGAATACCCGGAACACACCGAAGCGCGCCAAAAACGCGGCGCGTTGTTGTATGAGCAGGGCGACTACGCAGGCGCCGTGCGCGACCTTGATTTTGCGGCCCCCAATGCGGCTAATGCTTCCCCCGATTTGCTAAAATACCGGGCGGATGCGGCGCTTCAAAGCGGACAGCCCATAAAAGCGCAAGACGACATCGACGTTTTAAGCACGCGGAAAACGGACAAAAATGACTCCAACTGGGTGCTTGAAAAGCGCAAAGCGGTAGAAGACAGCCTCGCGAACCTGCGTATTTACCGCGATAAATTGGAAAAACAGGTCAAAAGCCAGCCGCGCAATGTAAAAGCCCGTATCAAGGCCGCGAAAGCCAATAACCAGCTTGGCGAACCGGAGCGCAGTTTAAAAGTGTTGAATGTTTCATCTGATAAGGCAGCGCCCAAATCAGATCAGGAAGCGGTCATCGCCATTGAAGCGCATTTAATGAAACACGATACGGTGAGCGCCCGAAGCGTGTTGGCAAAAGCAGAAAAAGCCGGTTTTAACGTAAAGGGCTTCCAGGATCGGGTCGGTACCGTAAAAGCCCTGGTACCCGCTAAGCTACAACCGCATTAGGTTTTAAAACAATTCTCATGGCTCCGCGTGGCGCATCCTTGGTTAAAACCAACGTTTTTTATCGGCGCTCTTACCTAACTGCTCCCAGGTCAGCACAAGATCCGTATCGCCGAATTGCTCCGGCGCAACATCTCCTTTTGGATAAAAAAAGCGGATGCCTTCGGGTACCACGCATACCCGTTCCGAAATGGGAAGTTTGGTCATACCCCCGTACAACAAGTCGGCTATACGCGCAGATTCAGGCTTGCCTTTCGACTGTTTATAGGCTTTTTCAAGCAAATTTGTGACCTCCGTCGAGTCGGCAGGATTAACTAAGTCTTTCAGGCGCATCAAACGTCCGCGCTCTTGCAGTGCAAAAGTGCTGCGAATTGACGCAACCTGACTTGGTTGATTGCCCAAACTGTTCACCATCGTCATTTCAACTGTGATGGTTTTGGGATTATTCACCAGCACACTCGAAGATAAATTCATCACGTAGGAATCCATCATATTGAGGTTTCTGCGTTTTTCATTCAGGAAATTATTGCAATAAACGGCGCCTGCCGAATCAATCGCAACTTCAAAAGGCAGGGAACTATTGGCGCCGACCATGCTCATAATATATCCTTGTATGGTACTGCTCACTTGCAACATCGTGATCGAATCGCCGCCGCTGAACTGCGGGAAATATATTTGAAATTGGGCGCATTGGTTGTCATTGACACAGTGCCGTTTAATCATTGGACGCAGTTCTAACTGCACCGCCGTGGTCGTGTCGGCCGCTCCGCAGGCATAAAAAGCAATAGCCGTAAGGCTTGTAGCGATCAGTATCAATAATTTTTGCATCCGTTATCAATTGTCTAATAAAATGAAAAAAACGCTGCAAAACTATGCAGCGTTTTTAGGAAAAATAAGATTTATCGCACTGAATTTGAGAAAAAGCGCAGATTTGGGATAGTTTACTCCACGGGTTCGCCCGCCGATTGCTTTTCATACATTTCAGCATAATAACCGCCCGATGCCAGCAAAGACTCATGGGTACCGGTTTCTGCCACGCGATGCTGATCGAGTACAATAATTTTGTCGAAGTCAAGCATACCGTAAATCCGGTGCGTAATGATGATGGCCGTGCGTGCGGCCAGTGCGTCGCGCAGGTAGCCCAGGATTTTGCTTTCCGTGTTGGTATCCACCGCCGACAAACAATCGTCGAGCAGCACCACATCGGGCTTTTTGGCAAATGCCCGCGCAATACTGATCCGCTGCTTTTGTCCGCCGGAAAGGGTTACGCCGCGTTCGCCGACTACCGTGTTATAACCTTCCGGCAAACCCAAAATTTCGTCATGTACGGCCGCACTATCAGCATAAAATTCTGCTTGCTCGCGTGTAAGACCAGGGTTTCCAAAGGAAATATTGCCCAGCACCGTGTCTGAAAACAAAAACACATCCTGCGGCACATAGCCCATGCTGCGGCGTAAAGCGTACAAATCGTGTTCGCGAATGTCTTTTCCATCAATCAAAATGCGTCCCGACGTAACATCATACATACGCACGAGCAAATCCGCAATGGTCGTTTTACCGCTGCCGGTACGGCCTACAATGGCCATTTTCTGACCGGGTTTTATTTCAAAAGAAACATTTTCAAGCGCCTGAATTCCGGTGTCGGGATAAATGAAACTCACATTTTCAAACACAATATGCCCCTTCAGTGGCGTCATATCCACGGCGTTTTCGACGTTGAAAATAGTAGGCTGAGTTTGCAAAAATTCGTTGATCCGTTTTTGCGAAGCGGCCGCTTGTTGGGTCAACGAAGCGATCCAGCCGATGGCCGTCACGGGCCAGGTGAGCATGTTGATGTAAATAACGAACTCCGCAATGTTGCCGGCTGTGATATTACCCGCTACCACCTGCAATCCGCCCACATACACCGTAATAATGATGCTCGCGCCGATGAGCAAAGACATTAAAGGGAAGAAAAACGCGTCAATTTGAATCAACTCCAGGGACTTTTTGCGGTATTCTTCGCTTTGGCCCGCAAACCAGCGCCCCATCGCCTGTTCCTGCACATAACTTTTTACCACCCGAATACCGCTGTACACTTCCTGCGCCGTGCTGGTCAGGCCCGCCAATTGCTGCTGTATTTTTTCACTTTTTTTATTAATCAGACTGCTGACCCAATAAATGGAAACACTCAAAAACGGCAGCGGCAGCAAGGACCACAAAGTCAGTGTGACACTCACACGCAACATAGAAGAAATGGTGAGGACAAACAGAAAAATCAGGTCGAGGCCGTACAAAATGGTGGGGCCAAGGAACATGCGCACCTTGGAAACATCCTCGGAAATACGCGACATCATATCGCCCGTGCTGTTGCGCTTGTAAAAAGCAATGTCGAGTTTTTCGTAATGCGCAAAGATTTCCTTGCGCATATCGTACTCAATCAGGCGGCTCATCACAATAATACTTTGCCGCATGAAGAACATAAACAAGCCCATCAGCAACGCAAGCCCGATTACCGCCAGGCCAAACCAAGCGATTTTAGCGCTCAGTTCGCTCATAGCCTCCGGGTGCGCCGCAATACCGCCCGTTTCTTTATAGTGCTTGACCTGTGAAATCACGGTGTCTAAGGCATTGCGAATCACCTGTGGCTGCCATACCCGGAACCAGTTAGCCAGGCCGACAAACACAATGCCTAATAAAAAGCGCCAGCGGTAGATAAAGAAAAATTTATTAAGATAAGCAAGATGCTTCATGAAATGGCAGAGCTATAAGGAGAAGGAAAGAAACCGAACAACAAAAGAAAGATGCAAACGGTTCTGGAAAGACGCAAAATTACGGCGAATTCATCCCTTACAAGGCATTTTTATATTAATTTGAAATTTTTTCTCACTTTTATTTGCAACATACCAACCAGTATGTATCTTTGTGCCATGCAAGCGAATGATACACGTGATCGAATTCTGCAACGGATGTTTATCGACATTCGAAGGAACGGCTTTCAGGGCCTTCGTGCAGACAAAGTTTTATCCGATTTGGATATGACGAAAGGCGCGCTATATCATTATTTTCCGAATAAACAGACCATTGGTACCGCCGTTATTGATGAAATTATCCGGCCCAGTTACCTGCATTTTTACAATGTTCTGGATGTTTCGACCGACAACCCGATTGACCTTTTACAGGGGCATCTGCGTTTTTTGTCGGATAGCGCCACCGACGAAGACGTGTCGCTCGGCTGCCCGCTCAACAACCTAATGCAGGAAATGAGTCCGCTCGATGAAGATTTTCGCCTGCGCATGAAATCAATCGTCGACAGCATTCATCGTTCTACGACGGCGGCCTTGGAACGCGGACAAAAGGCCGGTTTCGTAAAGGCTGAAATTGATCCGGCTTCCATTGCGCAATTTTTCTTTGCAGGCATTGAAGGCGCGTACAGCATCTCGAAAGTGCGCAAAGACGCCACCGCTTTTCGCAACAATATGCAAATTTTGTCCGGTTTTCTGGATGGTATTCGCGCCAAATAAAATTTTTTACCCCAAGACATACCAACCAGTATGTATGAATCTTTAAACACAATAAAAAACTTTCAACATGTACGTAATTACTGCCGCTACCGGCAATACCGGTAAAATCATTGCTCAAAACTTGCTCAAAGCAGGTAAATCCGTAAAAGTAATCAGCCGCAAAGCCGAGCATTTGGCTGATCTTGTTGCTCAGGGCGCCGTAGCCGCCGTCGGCGATTTGACGGACGCCGCATTTTTAACCCAGGCTTTTGAAGGCGCCACTGCCGTGTACCTCCTCGTTCCGCCGAAATGGGACGTAACCGACTGGCGCGCGTACCAACGCACCGTGAGTGATGCTTACGTGCAGGCTTTGCGCGCTACCGGCGTAACAAAAGCAGTGTTCCTGAGTTCGCAAGGCGCGCATTTGCTGAATGGCGCGGGGCCTGTTAGCGGCGCTGCCGAAGTAGAAGTGGCGTTGCGCGAAGTCGACGGATTGAGTGTGCTGTCCCTGCGTCCGGGCTATTTTATGCAAAATTTCTTTGGTTTGATTGATCTGATTAAACACGCAGGCATCATTGGTTATTCCTTGCGCGGTGATTTGAAAATGCCTTTGGTTCACACCCGCGACATCGCCGAAGTGGCCACTAAGCGCCTGATCGACCTTGGTTTTTCAGGCCATACGCACGAATTTATTGGCGGCGCAGCCGATTTGACCATGCAGGAAGCAACGGCTATTTTGGGCGCTGCTATTGGCAAACCTGAACTGCCGTATGTAGAATTTTCACAAGCCGACGCCAAAGCGGGCATGATGCAGGCCGGTATTCCGGAAACCATCGCCGACGGTTACAATGAGTTGTTTGATGCCTTGAACAAGGGAACTTATCAGGAAGGCTACGTGCGCACGCCCGAAGTGACGACGCCGACAACGCTGGAATGGTTTGCAGAAAACGAGTTCAAACACGCATTTGCGTAGTCTTTTGCCTATAGAAAACGCAAAGTGGTTATGAAAACGGCTGGGTTCTAATCCATTGAAAATCAATGTTTTTATCCATCTGTCCTTCAAATCCACTTTAATCTTGGTATAAATATGGGGGAGCGCTTTCGCGACTCCCCCAGCATTGAACACCGGCTCTCTCCCCCAAGTTAACCGGCGTTTTTTGCGATTTTCATTTGGTCTGTTAACAATTAACGATGCAAAGTTGCGGCGCTGCGCGCTATTGTCACGCAGCAGAATTACGCGTTTTTGCGTACCCGTATTTTTACCTGCTTTTGGGACGGGAGACGGGGGACGGTGGACGGGGGACGGGGGACGGGGGACGGTTGACGGTGGACGGTGGACGGTGGACGGTGGACGGGGTGGTTTGATTTTGATTTTATGGGCTGTTTTTGATTTTGTTTTTGCCCCAAACTTTGTTTTTAAATTTAT
>JBAXTB010000032.1:0-25790 GCA_037130425.1 Bacteroidota bacterium | reverse complement strand
AACTGCGGCGCCATGACCCGTCGCACGCGCAACGTGCGCATCCTCCGCGAAGACGTGCTGCTCATCAATCCGGCCGACGCCGCCAAACACGGTATCCTGGAAGGCGACATGGTATGTGTGGAATCCGCACGCGGCAAGGTGGACATCAAGGCGCGTATTACGGAAGACGTAAAACCGGGCATCCTGAGCACCACGTTCCACTTTCCGGAAATGCTGATTAACAATATTACATCGAGCGTGCATGACACGGAAGCGATGTGTCCGGAGTATAAAGTAGTGTCGGCGAATATAAGGAACAGCAAGGGACAGTATAAAAATCCGGTTTAGGTGTTTCGCTGCGCCTGATGTTTCGCTGCGCTCAACATGACAGGCTACGCTCAACATGACAGAAACCGCCGTATTTTGCGCGCATGGAATTTGACGCTACTTTTCTATTCTTGCTTGGGCTGCTTTTATTGGTCGCAGCCCTTTACTCCGCCGTCGGGCACGGGGGCGGTTCCAGTTATATCGCCCTGTTTGTATTGTTCGGTTTGGCGCCTTCCGTCATCCGGCCTACTGCGTTGATTTTGAACATTTTAGTGGCAGGTGTGGGCGCTTGGAACTTTTACCGCGCCGGGCATATTGACAAGCGATTGTTGTGGCCCTTTCTGATCGGTTCCATTCCGGCGGCCTTCGCGGGCGGTTTGTTGCAGTTGGATGCGGGTGTGTATAAAAAACTGTTGGCGGTGTTTTTGCTGCTGGTTTCCCTGCGTTTGTTTGTGCGTTTTGATCGAAATAACGCGTTGGTTCAGCCGCCAAAATTACCGGTTGCCGTGCTGGTGGGCGCTTTGATTGGTTTTGTATCGGGCGTGCTGGGAATCGGCGGCGGGATCATTTTGAGTCCGATTATTATTTTGAGTGCCTGGGGAAATCCGAAGCAGGCGGCTTCTACATCGGCCTTGTTTATTTTGTTAAATTCGATGGCGGGATTGGCGGCTATTCAATTGTCTCAGCAAGTAATTGACCCCAGGATTTATGTAATGGCGACGGTGGTGTTGGTGGGCGGCATTGCGGGGAGTTTTATGGGCAGCCGGAAGTTGGATGAGGCGGCTTTGAATAAGGTATTGGGCGTGGTGATGTTGGTAGCGGGATTGAAGTTGTTGTTTTGACAGCATAAATTTTATTAAAAACGTAACTATTTACCATCAAAAAATCCTGAAAGGATTATATGTTTATAGCAATGTTGGATGTTCCTTTTTTCCAAATCCCGAAGGGATTTTATGTATTTTTATAGCGTTTTTACATACAATCCTTTCAGGATTGGGAAATTTTACCAGGCTTGATCTATAAACATAAAATCCTTGCAGGATTTTTGGACTGCGCTAAATACTTACTTAAAAACTTGTAATTCTAAATCATGCTAAAAAATTTATTTACCAACCTTTTCAAAAGCAAAAAACGCATCTATTTTTCCCACTGGGATGTCCACTTTAATGGCGACCAAGCCTGTGAGGATTTTGTTGTAACACAAATTACAAGCAAAAAGCTGGCTACGCATGAAAATTTTGCCGGCTTAGAACTTATATTTGTTGACCAAAAATTAGCCAAAGCATACAGCCATGAATTTGGCGCAAAAAATGTCAGGGTATTGGAAGCAGACGAAATTGGTTATCCTTTGCCGAATTACGCGCCGAATCCATATTTCCAGATTATTGAAGAGGTCAATGGGCCACATCAAATGGGAGGCGAAATACCAGCCGGTTTTAAAATACCTGAACACAATTGTGTTGTTCCTTTTCAATACTTCGGATTCATCAATAACGAAGATCCAAAGTTCAATTGGCTTCCGTTTCCGGTTCATTTAATTTGTCCGATCTATCTTAATTTTCGTCAACTATTCCTTGATTACAGCAACCCAAATGCCCCGATTATTTTGAATACTGCGGAAATGGAAGCGGCTGATACCTCTTTTAAGGAAGATTTAAACCGACAATCCGAGATTGTATTTGAAGCGATGCGGTTTGGATTTACCGAAGGGTTCAAAAACGAACCAAAGGCAAGCGCCGGCGTACCGCAATGGATTCAATATCCTGACATTCCGCATTGCCCAAAGACCGGCAAACGGATGCGGTTTTTGTGCCAAATGCTGGGCGGTGTTAAAACCAAACGAACCAATGTGACGCCTAAAAACGAATATAGAAAACGCAATTTTGAGAAACTCAACTTTTGGGGATCCGGTGATATTTTTATCTTCTTTGAACCTGAAAGCAAAACTGCTTGCTATATGATTCAAAATACTTGATACGGAGTCGGACGGCGGAATTTATTCCGCCTATAAAGAAAATACATAAAACACTGATTATCATTTATTTAGTTTAGGCGGAATAAATTCCGCCGTCCAGAGACGTCTTAAATTATATCATCCTTAAAAACACCAAAATGCGTTTACTCAAATTACTTTTCTTCCTCGCTTTTATCTTTCGCCTATCTACGGCCCAAAGCCAAACCAATACGCCACTTTACCTCGCAGGGGAATTAAATGGCCAAGCGCTTAAAATATTTGATTTATTGTGCAAAACCTGTTCAAAGCCGTACATCGAAAAAGCAAATGCCCTAAACAAGCAGGTTGAAACACTTGAAACTGCCGTAAAACCCGGTGAACCCAAGAATGACACCCTGAAAAAATTGGAACAAGCGCAGTATCTGCTAACCCAGCAAGTTAGAAAACTGTATGATGATCTAAACCGCCGTGCCGAAGCCTATACTTTAATAAAGCCGGAGCAGGAAAGCCCATTGTTTTTGAGCGCCCTGGATACCTTTCTGAACGGACATGTTCAGGCGGCAATGAATATATTGGAAACGGCTCATTATCAAAGACTTGCAGACGTACATGCGGTCTTGTTGCTGGCGGATATATACACCCTCCAATTTGAAAACACAAAAGCCGCCGCCTGTTTTGAATCAGCCATCCGGATGGATACGACGGATTACAACAGTTTGTATGCGTATGCTATTTTTTTAAAAATAACCGGCAATTTTGACCAAGCGCAGGTTAATCTGGAAAAAATACAAAAGAGCAGCGCTGCCACAGATTGGCAAATAGCACAGGCCAATGATTTAAGCGGACAAATTTACCAGGAAACAAAGTCTTTGGATCGCGCGGCCCAGGTTTATCAGCAGTATTTAGCCATGTTGCAACGGCTTATTCGCTTAAACCCGGAGGATCGTTTTTACAAGCACTGCCTGGCTGATTTGTATTACAGGTTGGGGTACACGTACAAAGAGCAAGCATATCTGGAATCAAACAGCATGATTGATACGAGGGTATATATAGATACGGCATTAATATTCTTTAAAAAACGCGCGCAGGTCTGGGAGGCGTTGTTTCGTATTGATCCGGAATATGAGGTTCGGAACAGTAGTTTGTTTATTGCGTATGAAACCGTTAGCAACCTATATTTTTTATATAGCGATATGGATTCTTCAATTCAGTATTATTTAAAAAATGCTGAAATGCTTGAAATGCTGCACCGCAAACATCCGGATAATATGCTTTTAGCGGATAACTTGGTTAATGTGTATAGTTGTTTAGCAGCCGAATATTCGGAACAGCAGCGGGCGGAAAAAGTGATAGAATATAACCGGAAACTTGTAAATATTGATGTAATTATAAATCGAATACTTGAAAAGGTTGACTCGGCAAAAGTGAATTATGTTCAACGTTCTGAAAATATGGAAACGATACGTTCGTATTATAATAATAGATATAGGCAAGAATCATTTAGGGGGAGCTTTTATGAAGCCATCGCCCGTACATATAAAGATGTAAATCAATTAGATAGCGCCGCATTTTATTACACCAAAAAAATTAATTTATATAAGAATCGTATTTCCAATGATTCATTGTTTAATGAATATGCTTCAAGTCTCGCCAATGCCTATTCCGACTTAGGCAACGTTTATAAAATACAAGGTAAACTTGACACTGCTTTAGAATGTGCTTTTGAAGAGTTAAGGATTTATAAAAAAGTATTACCACAATCTTTGAAAGGTTCACGTTTGGATAAATCTGGGTTAGCAAGGTGTTATGGGAAAATTGGAGATCTATATCAGATGCAAGGAAAATTGGATAGCGCCTTGAATTATTTTTCACGGGCCGCTCAAACCACTGTTGAATTATTATATGAATACCCTCAAGGCTCAAATAAAAGTATATTGGCGGAATCATACGCCAAAACCGGCGCTATATACGCGCTTTGGGATCAAAAAGAAAAAGCCATCCAATATGATGAAAAAGCTATTGAACTTTACAAGCAGTTATTCGTCGCCTTCGCTTGGGAAAAATACAAGGAGCATTACGAAGACCTTGAGCGTGAGGTAAATAGATTGAAATCTAATTGAAATATAAGCCCTCGCGCCCTTAACATACAACCCATAACACTCAAAATCCGTCTCCACATAGGTTCCTTCAAAAACGAACCGGCGCCTATGATTCGGATACTACTGTTGACGGCTTTTTTATACTTCACGTGTTATACTTCAAATGCCCAAATCGGCGAGTTTTACAAAGCCGAGCCTTTTCCAGGCAAATATTTTATTGCAGCCACCGGCTTCGGCCTTCAACCTGGGCAGAAAAGCATCCAAAGCTCCTGTCTGGCGCTCAATCAGTATGAACGGGTGTTGTCGCCCACCAAAGCCTGGGGCATGGGCATGGTGCCGACCTTTGTGCTGAACGGCGATTTGAGTTACATCCCGATGTGGATTACCGGGCGCGTGCATTACCGGCTCGGCCCAGGCAGGCGAACCATCCTGAATGCACAAACCTGGATCGTCGATTTGCCCGGAGGGGCAGAAGCGGGCGCGGTATTAAGCAGCCTCACGTTTGGCAAGGCGGATTGTAACCTGAACGTAGGCCTGGGCCTTGGTTTTGCCACCGACCGCACCAAAACTGACCTCACGAATGAAGAAGGACGTTCGACTTATACCCTGATGATTCCGGGTTTTACCCTGAGTGGTTGCGTGCGCGCAAACCATAAATGGTGGCTCGTGACCGAAAATATCGTAGCCATGCGCACAGGAACCCTTTTACCGCTTAGTATAACGGGCGCCCGGCGCAAATTTGGTCGGACTGCCGTGGATTTGGCTTTTTTGTATTGCAGGCCCGGCCCGGCTTTGTCCGAATTGCTCCCGAATAGGCATATTTTGCTGCCTTGGTTCAGTTTTCACGCATCGTTTTAAGTGGGTGATGCCTCGTCCGCAAGATTCATTTGCCGAACCCCCGTTTTTTCCTTACATTCGCAAATGCATATCAAACCGGAATTTAAGTTTTCCGCTCGCACGATCCATATCCTGCTTGCCGATGATGATGAGGATGATCGCCTTTTTTTCAAAGAAGCGCTGGATGAGTTAGGACTACCCGTCCAATTGACGATGGTAGAAAACGGCGAACAACTGATGGCGCATCTCTCCAAGAAGCGAAACAAGATCCCGGATGTACTTTTTCTCGACCTTGATATGCCGCTCAAAAACGGCTTTGCCTGTTTGGCGGAGATAAAATTGGACGAACGGCTTCAACGGCTTCCGGTCATCATACTGTCCACTTTTTTTGACGAGGATATGTTGAACTTAGTTTACAAAGACGCGGCGCATTACTATATTCGTAAACCTACCGACTTGATGCAGCTCAAAAAAGTATTGCTGGAGGCGCTCACCCTCATTTCGCAGAAAAATGTGCCGCTCCCGGCAAAAGCAGGATTTATACTTGCCGGAAATATCCTAACATCGGGCTGGAAATGAAATCAACGCCGGAGAAATTGAAAACGCCCGTTCCCTCCAAAACCAGCGCAAAAACCAAGCCTTCAAAACGTACGGTTAAACCGGAAAATTCTTTTCCAATCGTCGCCATCGGTGCAAGTGCGGGCGGCCTGGAAGCGATCACGCAATTGTTGCATAACCTGGCGGTTGACACCGGTATGGCTTTCGTGTACGTGCAGCACCTCAGTCCCGACCATGAAAGTATTCTCACCACGCTGCTGGCCAAGGCCACTGATATGAAAGTACAAGAGGTGGAAAATAACATGCGGATGTTGCCCAATAACGTCTATGTCATCCCGCCCGACAAGGAAATGACCGTGAAAGACGGACATATCGGCCTCGCCCCGCGCCTTAAAACAAATGCGCTGAATTTGCCGATTAACGCTTTTTTCTGCTCTTTGGCTGAAATTCACAAGGAAAATGCCATCGGAATTATCCTGAGCGGCAGCGCGCATGATGGAACGATCGGCATGAAAGCCATCAAGCATGAGGGCGGACTAACCTTTGCGCAGGATGATTCGGCCAAGTTTAACAGTATGCCGCATTCGGCCATTGCGGAAGGTGTGGTTGATTTTATTTTGTCGCCCAAGGATATTGCATTGGAACTCGCGCGGCTGAGCAAACACCCGTTTATCATCAACAAAGGCATTAAAAAAGGCCAGGAAGAAGCGCTTGACAACAACGATTCGGATCTAAAACAAATCCTGAAGCAGTTAAATCAGGCGGTCGGGGTTGATTTTAGTTTGTACAAAATGAACACCATCAAGCGGCGGATCATTCGACGAATGCTGCTGTACAAAATAAAAACCATTGGAGAATATGCCGCGTTATTAAGCGAAAAAAGCGCCGAAATTGATATTCTTTACCAGGATTTATTGATCAATGTAACCAGTTTTTTTCGGGATTCCGACACGCATCAATACCTGAAAACCAGCCTGTTGCCCCGGTTGCTCAAAAGTAAAACCGCCGACGAAACCCTTCGAATTTGGGTGCCGGCCTGCTCTACCGGGGAAGAAGCCTATTCGATTGCGATGTTATTGCTTGAAATTCAAGGCAATAAATCGGATTTCCCGCGTGTGCAAATTTTTGCAACGGATTTGAGCGCAAAAGCCATCGTGAAAGCCCGCATCGGCGAATATTCCAAACATGATGTTGCTGCCGTTTCGCCGGTTCGGTTACAGCGTTTTTATGCAAAATCGGGCAACAATTATCGCATTTCCAAGGCCGTGCGCGAAATGTGCGTGTTTGCGCCGCATAATATTTTAAACGACCCGCCTTTTTCGCGCCTCGATTTTATCAGTTGTTGCAACCTGCTTATTTACTTAGACACGGCGGCGCAAAAAAAGGTTATTTCTACGTTTCACTACGCTTTAAATGAAACCGGGTATTTAATGTTGGGCAAATCCGAAAACGTCGGCTCCTCCACGGCGCTGTTTACGGGATTGAATAAAAAGTATAAAATATTTGTCCGCAAAAAAAATTCGGGCGCGCGTGTGTTGTCTACATTGTCCCAACGATTTGTTCGTCAAATTCCATCGGAAAAACAAGTGTCCGGCGTGATTGATACGGAGCATACGCCCATTCAAAAAATGTTGTCATTTACGGCCGGCAGCCTCGACAGCGCGATAGATAAAGTGCTGATTACGTCGTTTATGCCGGCCAGTGTGGTCATCAACCAGGAAATGGAAATTCTTCAATTCCGGGGAGAAACCGATTTGTACCTCACGCACGCTCCCGGCAGGGCTTCTTTGAATATTTTAAAAATGGTGCGGCCGGAAATCGCCTTTGAACTTCGAAATGCCGTTTCAAAAGCCGTGAAAACCAAAAATCGGGTTCAAAAAAATGGGCTGGAAATTAAAATAAACGACGCTATTCATATTATTGGGCTGGAAGCCGTGCCGCTTAAAATCGAATGGGAAGAACCCCTGGTACTCATTCTTTTTACCGAACACGAGCAAGTAGATGGCTACCTAAATAAACCTGGCGACGCCCAAAAAAACTCGGCTGCAAAAGACCGCAGAATTAAAAAATTAGAAGAAGAACTGGCCGCTGCGCGCGCTGAAATGCACGCGTATATACAACAACAAGATGCGTTTACGGAAGAATTGCAAAGCGCCAATGAAGAAGTAGTGAGCGCCAATGAGGAATTACAAACGGTCAATGAAGAATTAGAAACTTCCAAAGAAGAAATTGAATCAACCAACGAAGAACTCAGCACGACGAATCAGGAATTGCAAACCCGCAATGATTTGCTGCATGAATCCTATGAATATGCCGAAGCCATCATTGCGACCATCAATGAACCGATCCTTATTTTAGACCATAAATTGTGTATTAAATCTGCGAATAAAGCATTTTACACCAAATTCAAGGTCAAAGAGGCCGAAACAGAGGGTGTACTGTTATATGATTTGGGCAATAAACAATGGGATATTCCGCGCCTGCGCGCATTGCTGGAAGATATTATTCCTAAAAATTCGTATTTCTACGATTATGAACTCACGCACAATTTCCCGGTAATCGGTGAAAAAGTGATGCTGCTGAATGCAAGTCGCGTGGTTCAAAAAACACATCAGGAGCAGCTTATTTTGCTCTTTATCAATGATATAACAGAGTCGGCAATGCTGCGCCGCAAGGAAAAGGAACGTTTAGAAAAGGACATCAGCGAAAGTTTGTCCAATAACCAGAAGTTGGAACAAGCGGTTGCCGACCGAACAGCCGAAATTGAACGCACCAACGAGGAACTGGCGCTGAAAAATGACGACTTGAAAAAGATGAACAAGGAACTTGAGTCATTTACATACGTTTCAAGCCATGATTTGCAGGAGCCTTTGCGCAAAATACAAACCTTTGCCGGCCGCATTCTTGAAAAAGAACAGCAAAATCTGTCTGAAAACGGCAAGAACTATTTCAGTCGGATGCAGGATGCCGCCAAGCGGATGCAGGTTTTAATTGAGGATTTGCTTTTGTACTCGCGCACCAGAACCTCCGAGCGCACGTTTGAAAACACCGACCTGAATGTGCTGATTGAAGAGGTTAAAACGGAAATGAAAGAAGTGATCCTTGAAAAACATGCTTCTATTAAATACAGTAAACAATGCACGGTACAAGTCATTCCGTTTCAATTTCGGCAACTGCTGCGCAACCTGATTAGCAATGCGCTTAAGTTTTCAAAACCCGACGTTGCCCCGCTTATTACAATCAAAAGCGCCCTCATAAAAGGCAATAAATTAAAGATCCAATTCGGAGCGCCTGAAAAAGAATACTGCCATATTTCCGTGGCAGATAACGGAATTGGTTTTGATCCGGAATATAAAGACCGAATTTTTGAAATATTTCAGCGGCTTCACGGCAAAAACGAATACGAAGGCACAGGAATCGGGCTTGCCATTGTAAAGAAAATTGTTGAAAACCACAACGGCGTCATTACGGCAAGCGGAGAACCGGGGAAGGGCGCCCGCTTTGATATTTATTTTCCGACCCAATAAAACCGCGCACGATGGATAAGGACCTGCTCCACATATTGTTGGCCGACGACGACGAAGGCGACCGATTGCTGTTTATCGAAGCGTTTGAAGAATTAAACCTGAAAACAAAGGTTTATACCGTGAACGATGGAGTACAATTGATGGAATATTTGACCCAAAAAGCAGCCCCACTGCCGAATATCTTGTTTTTGGACCTGAACATGCCGCGTAAAAACGGTTTGGAATGTTTGCAGGAGATAAAAAGCAACGAGCATTTAAAAGATATTTCGGTTGTTATTTATTCCACTTCGGCCTCTGAAAAAGATATTGAAGATACATATTTGTATGGAGCGCATGTATACATCAAAAAGCCGAATGATTTTATGGCGCTTAAGCAAATGCTAAATAAAGCTTTGAAAGTTATTGCTTTATACACGCGTGAATCCTATAATAAAAGTGAATATTTATTGACGGTTTGAAGAACATTTGTCAACGTTCGTGCAGAGGTGTCATCTTCGAATCTGTATATACAAGCAGCATTTCGGGCTTTGTGTGCGTTTTATTTATGCATATTCCACACTCAAAATATACCTTATGAAAAATCTTTATATATTTGTTGCATCTTTATGCTTCTTTCATGCCGCCCAGGCGCAAACGCTTGCCCTTGATCCGACTTTTGGCAACAACGGAATGGTTGATTTGCCGTTTGGAACAGTATCTGTTGTTGATTTAAAACCGACTTATTCAGGCAAAACTTTGGTTCTTTCCAAATATAACACTTCGCAGTACCGCTTAACACGTCTCAACCAAGATGGCAGTTTGGACGCTACCTTCGCAAATGCGGGAAATTTCAATTTTAATGAACAACACGGATATGGTTTTGATTTTGAATATTTTGAAGATATGGTATCCTTACCCAATGGAAAGATACTTTTGATATTGGATTTCCTGACAACGCCCGACTGTTCGGATCCTTATGATATTGGACATTCGATATGCCGGTTGAACGAAAACGGAACATTGGATTCTACATTCGGTTATAATGGTGTATATCGTATTTATACAAGAGATATTTATCCAAAGTTTTATTTTCTTAGGAATCAATCAGGAAAGTATAGCGTAAGTGTTTCTAATACGTTATTTACTCATTTTTTAGTATTTGACGAGCAAGGCGACTTTAGCACAGAGGGCGGGCATTTTAATCTTTATCCAAACTTGATTTTAAAAGAAGTCATTGCAGTAACCAAAACTGATAATGATTTGACCTTCGCGTTATTGACGTTTTTTTATGATAATTTCAAATTACATCTGCAACGCTTTTTACAAGACGGAACACCCGATTTATCGTTTGGAAACGCAGGCGTAATCTTGCTTTCTGACAACGACGTTAATCTTTCTTCTGTATTGTCATTTACCCAGGCAAGGTTGATTTTTAAAGCAAGCCTGGTTTCAACCGGCAAGGAAGTCTTAGTTGCTTTCAATCCCGAAACCGGAAATCGAGATACGACATTCGGCGATGGGGGCATTTTTCAGTTTCCATTTACCTGGGTATATGGAGATGGCGGTGTGAATGAATCTCTGACTCAAAACAATATTGATGATTTAGGGTGGACTGCTATGGGCTTGAACCATTATCGTTTCGAGTTTTTCCTAAAAGATTCAAACCTAAACCCGAATCTCAATTTTGCGCCGGACGGACACGGTATTTGGGATATGCCGAATCAACTGATTTCAAAGGTCAATATACTTGCGCAGGATAACAAAGTCCTGGTCGGTGGGGAATGGGCTACGACCGCCGGGCATAAAATTTCCCTTGTAAGGCTTCAGCGTGAAAGTGCAACTTCGGTCGGAGCCGAGCCTGAAAAATCGTCGGCTATATTCACCATTCAACCCAATCCTTCGCACGATTTTATGACCATCTTAGGCTCCATGCCTTTCGCGCGATTGGAAATATTTGCATCAAACGGTTCGCGCGTATGTACGCAGACGCAACCGAACGCGCACGTGTCCGTGCGCGACCTCAAGCCAGGTATGTATGTCGTTAAAATTTATGGGAAAGACGATAAACTCTTGGAAATCAAGCGGTTTGTGAAGCAATAGTGCTCCTTAAAACGAAATTAAACCTGATACATTATACACTTAATTGCGCCAAAATGAAACAGTTACTTTTATTTGCAATCGCCATTTTTTCACTTCAGTCAACGCAGGCCCAAACGTTATCCCTTGATCCGACTTTCGGAAGCAACGGTTCGGTTGAATTTCCCGCCATTCCATTTTGGTGGTCGAGTTATGCTTACTTTCAATCTATTATTCCTACTTCTGATAATAAAATTTGGGTTGTATCTGCGAATACCAATGACAGTAAAATATTGACCTGTCTAAATACAAATGGGAATATAGATTCAACTTTTGGCAATAATGGTCAATTGGCTTTAGGTACGGATTATGATATTGATAAATTTGAAGGGGTTGCCAACTGTCAAAATGGAAAAACGCTTGTGTTAGGTTCGTCAATTTTCGGAACGGGAGAATGCATTGACCCGATTGTTCAACATCAAGTAATTTTCAGAATTAGTGCCAGTGGTGACCTCGATTCAACGTTTGGCATAAATGGCAAAATGGATTGGGTCAGAATTAATAAATTGTTATATTTTAGCAAAATAAATGAATTGGAAACAGGTGGATTTATAGTTGCACGTTATAACAATCAAGACGATCCGTTCTATGATATCATTGAGTTTGATGATAAAGGAGCAGCACTTCCAGATATTGTTCAACTGAAAATAAATCCCGAATGGAATTTGAAAAAAATACTGTCCGTCACAAAGGATGATAGCCAAAAATATCTGGTCGTACTAAGCAATTTTTTTGGAACTTACCTTAGCCGTTTTTTAAAAGATGGTACTTTGGATTTAAGCTATGGCAACCAGGGATTAAAAAGATTTAGCAATGAAGACTATTATAATGAAGTTCAAGTATTTACAAAATCAAAATTAATCTTAAGTGGGGATTTTGAACCCAATGGCCGCTTGTCATTGATACAAGTAAATGTGGAAACCGGTTTGCCGGATGAAACGTTCGGTAACAATGGACTTTATGTATTTCAATTTAATAATGCTTGCGCTACGAATCATAGGTCTGTAAAATATAGTGAAAATACAGGCTGGGTAGGAGTTCAATGGGTAGACGGTCAAACAGAAATCATACAACTTAATCCGGATTTTACGCCAAATCTCAATTTAGGGCCGGATGGACATAGTATTTTGCCAATGCAGTGCATTGGTTTTTCAAGTGCAATTGCGCTTAACTCGGATAAACAAATTCTTTTCGGAGGAACGATCGCTATTGGATCTGTGTTTTCGCACAAACTCGTTCGATTGGAAGGGCTAAACACCACTTCTATCGGCAGCGAACCAACAAGTAAAAGTGATGACTACCTCATTACCCCCAATCCGGCGGGCGATTATATTACAATAGATTGCGCTACAAAAGTTGAGTCTTTGGCGATTTATACTTCAAACGGTTCCTGCGTATTATTCCAAACCAGTCCCGATAAGCAAATCGACATGCAAAACCTCAAGGCTGGCTTATATTTCATAAAATTGTATGGCAAAGACGGGAAACTTTTAAGCAGCAAACGGTTTGTAAAACGATGAAGCGCCTTGGGATGCGGCGTTTTTCGCAATAATCCGAACAAAGTGGCTGCGTATTTTAAGCATCATTTGATTGGTAATGAACGATTTAGCGGTTGTTTCGACAAGGTAGTGTTTGCGATTTACGGCGGACGGGGAACAAATAAAAATTTGCCGCCGTTTATGGAAATATTCGGATCGGGTAAATAACATCACGTTTTCATCTTAATCCAAACTTGATTTTAAAAGAGGTCATCAACGCAGGCATAATCTTGCTAACTGACAACGACGTTAATTATCATGTCGTTAAAATCTATGGAAAAGATGATAATCTCTTGGAAATCAAGCAGTTTGTGAAGCAATAAGTTCCAACTTTTATCATTCTCATAAAAACTCCCCGACCCCAGTCAACGCTGACCAAAGCCGGGGAGCGACCCATGCAAAAGAAGAACAATATTTTTATGGCAGCAATACCTGGTCGATCACATGGATCACACCATTGCGGGCCAGTAAGTCGGTCAATACGATGTTGGAACCGGTGCTATTGCCGGTACCTTTTACTTTAGCGCCGCCAGCGAGGCTGATGCTTACGTTGTTGCCGGCCAAAACAGTTGGGGCAGTAATGCCTTCACGCAGATCAGCCGAAAATACGCGCGCGCCGATCAAGTGGTAGCGCAGTACATTGCGCAACAAATCAATCGTAGCCTGATCCGTGATGGATTTGATGTTGGCTGCATTGTTCAGCGGTGCTGGTAAGGCTGCAAATGCGGCATCCGTTGGCGCAAATACGGTGAAATTACCCTGTGGCAAAGTCACAACACCTGTCAGGCCGGTTTTTTTGATTGCGGCTACCAATGCCGTGAAACCGCCGTTGCCCGCTGCAATTTGCAGAATATCCTGGGTTGGGAAGAACAATACCTTGTTAATTACGTGGATCACGCCATTGCTGGCTTGAATGTCGACTGCCGTAACTTTTACATTGCCATTCAGGTACACGTCGTTGTTTGCGCTGCGGCCTACATACAGCAAGTTGTCGTTTGGCGTCGCGGCATTTTTGTACGTGTTGTACGAACCATTGGTCAATTGTGCGGCGTTACGTTTGCCCGTCAATACGTGGTATTGTACGATGGCGCGTAAAGTGGCAATTGTTTTCGGATCCGTGATGGAATTGATGCCATTTGCGTCGTTGAAAGGATAAGGAAGTTGCGCAAAAGCATCATTTGTTGGTGCAAATACGGTTCCGTTCAACGCTGCATCGCTCAGGAAACCAGCCAGATTTGTTTTCAAAACAGCCGCAACAAGTGTTGTGAACGCCGGATTTGACACCGCAATGTCAACGATGGTGCCATTGTTGCGATCGCTCACAACGCCCGCGCCGTTATTGGTGGCAGTCGAGGTGGCGCTTGAAACCAATTGTTCTTTTTGGCAGGCGGAAAAGGCTAAAGTAATTGCCAAACAGAGGGCGGTAAAGGCAGAAATACGCGTAAGGTTTTTCATTGAATTCTTCATGTTTTTTGAAAATGATTGAAGTTTGTTTAAATTTTGACCTTGTTTAAAGTATAATAAATAAACAGAAAGGCAGTGTTTTGGTTTTTGGGATTTTGGTGAAATGTAATTTTTGCTATTATTTTACATTTCAAATGCTAATAACGGACATAGGGATGAATGGGCCGGTGAATCAAAAGTCATTTTTTAACAACCCGAAAATGAATCGCAAAATATTATTTCATTGACCGAGTCTATGCCGTCAATTTAGTCGTCAGTTTTGAGGTGTCATCTCCGACCAAAGGAGGAGGTGACATCTCAAAACGAAGATTACGTGAGCACTTCCGTTTAGAGATGTCACCTTCTGACTGACAGTCACCCTCTCAATACGCCCGGTCATCCGAATAATATTTTGCGGATCATCCGTTAAATGTTTATAAAACGGCTTATGATACACCCTAACTTGACTTAACCTACTTCACTTTTATGTCAATCACTCAAATCCCAATAATGTTTTGGCTAAGTCTTTATTACATAAAGTTCCTTTTCTAAAACCTGCAAAATCTTGCGCTGAAGAATAGTCCCACTGTTCTGCACATTCAACCAAACCTGCCCGAACCGGATTGTTGTGAATGTACCGAAAGCAAGTTGTCCCATATAACTCCCAATCCTTTAACATCATACCATAATTCGGATCGGTTGGCAAAACGCGTGGGTCTTTCCACCCATCTTTTGCTTTGGTGTCATTTCTGAAAAGGGAGCCGGATCTGTTCTCCTGAAGATTGATCGCACGCGTGTAGGAGCGCAGGAGAATACCGATGGAATCGTTCAAGGTCCTATTTGTAAAAGTCATACAATCGATTCTTGGCTCATTAAGTAGCCTCAAACGATCATTTTGAACCGTCACGATTATCTTTTTTACATAGAACAACCAATGAAAATGATTCGGCATTAGGCAATAACACAACAAATCACCATAGGGTAAAAGGTGGTCACGCATTTTTTGTAGGAAAAACAGGTAATTTTTATGGCTAAAGAAAATTTGTTGCCTGTTATTTCCTTGATTATAAATGTGATAAATAGTGTTAGGATTAAAATGCATAACGGTTTTGATTTAAGACTACAAAAATAGGTGGTGTTGGGTTATCGCGCAAGTGCTCGAAATTTCTATTAATTAAAGTAAAGTGAAGTGAAGGGGTGACTACAGTCACCCCTTCACTTCACTTTACTTTAATTAATAGAAATTTCCAATAGAAAACTAAATTTGCCCCACAAACCAACTGATTCATGTCCGACACAAGCCTTGCGCCTCAAAACACCCGTCTCCTGAACGCTGCCGTTATTGTTGCAGCCTTGGGTTACTTCGTTGATATTTACGATTTGCTGCTTTTTGGCTTTGTGCGTCAAAAAAGCCTCTTGAGTTTAGGTTTTACCAAGGAACAAGCCTTTGATATTGGCCTTTCGCTCCAAAACTGGCAAATGGGCGGCATGTTGCTCGGCGGCATCCTGTGGGGGGTGATGGGCGACAAACGCGGGCGGGTTTCTGTGTTGTATTTTTCCATCGCCTTGTATTCCATTGCCAATTTGATGAACGGATTTGTGTCGGGTTATGCCGATTATGCTTTGTTTCGCTTTATTGCCGGCATTGGCCTCGCGGGCGAATTGGGCGCGGGCATTACCCTGGTGGCCGAGGTGATGCCTAAAGAAAAACGCGGCTTCGGCACCATGTTGGTGGCCAGCATCGGACTTTCGGGCGCCTTGTTGGCTTGGGTCATTGAGCATTCGTTTGATTGGCGGGTTTGTTATTTTATCGGCGGGGGATTGGGCGCATTGTTGCTGGTATTCAGGATCAGTGTTGCCGAATCGGGTATATTTAAGGCTGTAAAAGCGCAGGATGATGTGCAACGCGGCAATTTCTTTGCCTTGTTTACCGATAGGGGTCGCTTATCGCGCTTTTTACGTTGCATATTTATTGGTACACCTACCTGGTTTATGGTGGGGGTTTTGGTGTTTTTTGCGCCGGAATTTGGGAAAAGCAAGGGTTTGGAGGGAATTTTGGCGGGAAATGCCATTGCGGCCTGCTATTCAGGTCTTATTTTGGGCGATATTGCATCGGGTATGCTCAGCCAATATTTGCGCAGCCGGGTAAAGGTGATGCAGATTTTTCTCTCCCTGAATTTGCTTGCGGTGTTGCTATACCTGACCGCCTCTTTTCCGAACAATGCCACGTTTTACGCCTGCCATTTTCTCTTAGGTTTTACAGGTGGCTTTTGGGTGATATTTGTAACGGTGGGGGCTGAACAATTTGGTACGAATTTACGTTCGACCGTAGCGACCACCGTACCCAATTTTGCGCGCGGGATGCAAGTGCCGATCAATGAATCGTTCAAATACCTGAAAGGTGCGGCGGTGACTGGTAGTGTGATTAGTTCCGGTTATATTATCGGGGCGGTTTGTTTTGCCATTGCTTTTATTGCGCTGTTCAGAATGCGGGAAACTTTTGAGGAGGATTTGAACTATGTTGAGACGATTTAAGGAACGCTGTCGCAAATAATTTTTTCACAGTAAATACCGCTTTCACAGCTGCTTTATATTGTAGCGCGTATCTTTGCAGCGCCAAAACCAAATTTTTTCCTGCACACTCTTTACAACTTCGTTTACGATGAATTTTGATGTTATTGTTATCGGCAGCGGTCCCGGCGGTTATGTAGCGGCCATTCGCGCTTCCCAATTGGGTTTGAATACCGCTGTAATCGAACGCGAAAGCCTCGGCGGCATTTGCCTGAACTGGGGTTGTATCCCAACCAAAGCTCTGTTGAAAAGCGCACAGGTTTTTGAATACCTCAAACATGCCGCTGATTATGGGATCAATGTGGCCTCTGAACCCGCAGCCGATTTCGGCGCCATGATTAAACGCAGTCGCGGTGTAGCCGACGGAATGAGCAAAGGCGTGCAGTTTTTGATGAAAAAGAATAAAATTACGGTCATCAACGGCAACGGCAAACTCGTAAGCGGTCCCAAAGTGGCTGTAACGGACGCTGAAGGCAAGGTGACGGAATATACGGCCAATCATATTATTGTGGCCACCGGCGGTCGCGCCAAGCAACTGCCAAACCTGCCCATCGACGGCACAAAAATCATCGAATACCGCAAAGCAATGTCGCTCGAAAGCCAACCAAAACGCATGGTGGTGGTCGGCGCTGGCGCGATTGGCGTTGAATTCGGCTATTTCTACCATAGCATCGGCACAGAGGTGAGCATTGTGGAATTTATGGAACAAGGCTTAGTACCGCGCGAAGATCCCGATATTTCAAAAGAACTCGGCAAACTGTACAGCCGCAAAGGCATGAAAGTGTACGGCGGCTGGGCGGTTGAATCGGTGGATACCAGCGGCGCGGAGATTAAGGTAAACATGAAAAACCGCAAAGACGGCGCGACAGAAACCCTGCTTTGTGATGTAGTCCTCAGCGCGGCCGGCGTAACCCCGAACACAGAAAATATCGGTCTGGAAGACCTCGGCATCGAAACGGATCGCGGTTTTATCAAGGTAGACGCCAATTACCGCACCAATGTCGCAGGCGTTTATGCCATTGGCGACGTACTCGCTACGCAGGCGCTCGCGCACGTGGCAAGCGCGGAAGGCATCACCTGCGTGGAAGCCATTGCGGGGCACCACCCGGAACCGATTGATTACAACAACATTCCAGGTTGCACCTACTGCAGCCCTGAAATTGCTTCAGTCGGCTACACAGAACAGGCTGCGAAAGACGCCGGTTACGAAATCCTGGTGGGTAAATTCCCATTTACGGCATCCGGTAAAGCCAAAGCCGCCGGTGTACCGGAAGGTTTTGTAAAAGTCATTTTTGATAAAAAATACGGTGAATTCCTCGGCGCGCACATGATTGGCGCAAACGTGACGGAAATGATTGCGGAAGTAGTGGTTGCCCGCAAATTGGAAACGACCGGCCACGAAATCATCAAATCCGTACACCCGCACCCAACGATGAGCGAAGCCATTATGGAAGCGGCTGCGGCGGCTTATGGGGAAGTGATTCACTTGTAGAGGGGATGGGACGCAGATCCTGTCAGGACACAGATTTAAAAGGATTTTTCCCGCTTGAGAGGGGATGGGACACAGATGACGCAGACACTTGCAGCGCGCAGAGTTAAAAGGATTTTTCCGCTTGAGAGGAGATGGAACGCAGATGACGCAGATCCTGTCAGGACACAGATTTAAAAGGATTTTTCCCGCTTGAGAGGGGGATGGGACGCGGATGACGCAGATCCTGTCAGGACACAGATTTAAAAGGATTTTTCCGCTTGAGAGGGGATGGGACGCAGATGACACGGGCTGAAGCACAGATTTGAAAAAGATTTTTTATCATTTAAATCTGTGCCCACAGGGTCTGTGTCAGATGTTTTCATCTCCCCTCGCAAAAGGCAAATCCTTTTAGATCTGCGTCCTGACAGGATCTGCGTCATCCGCGTCCCATCTCCTCTCCACGTGCAACATTCGATATTCTCAACATTCGATATTCATTATTCGATATTCAACATGGCATTTCAGGAATTTGACAACATGCCCATTCAATGGGAAGATCACGAAGACATTGCAATGGCGTTGTACGAGCGCTTTGGCGAAGAATTTGACGAAAGTAAAATCTACCGCATTCGTTTTACTGACTTGCTGACCTGGATTCTGGAAATCCCCAATTTCGCCGGCGACAAAGAAGGCTCTTCTGAAGGCCATTTGGAGCAAATTCAGGCCAAATGGGTGTACGAATGGCGCGCAAACAACCGCTAAATCATGGAATTTCCGGCTTTAGAACTCGTCAATGTTTTTGACAAACTCAAGGGCGTCCGCGCTTTTGTGTTCGATGTGGATGGGGTATTTACTGATAATTCAGTACACATCACCGAAAGCGGCGAACTCCTGCGCACCATGCACGTGCGCGACGGGCAATGCGTGAAATGGGCCATTCGTGCCGGGTTTCAGATTGCTGTGATCACAGGCGGACGCTCGGAAGGAACCAAAAAACGCTTGACGGATTTGGGGATTGTAGAATATTACTCCGGCATTGCCGATAAAATGGCCGCTTTTCAATCGTTTGTAGAGCGCACCGGTGTGCAGGCGTATGAAGTATGCTACATGGGCGATGATTTACCCGATTTGCCGGTCATGCGTAAAGTGCTGGTTTCCTGTTGCCCGAACGACGCGGTGCCGGAAATCCTGGAAGTGTGCGATTACGTTTCGCCCCTCAAAGGCGGCGCCGGTTGTGTGCGCGACATCCTTGAAAAGGTAATGAAGATACAGGATAAATGGCCGGAATATTGATTGATATTCAACGCATTACATCTTAGTGATAAAATTCCTTCCGCTGCGGTAACGGAAGTCCGTGATTTTTTAGAATTTGCGCCATGAACGCAATCCTGGCAATCATCCGTTTGCTACGTTTACCAAATTTAGCAATCGTTTTTCTAACGCAATATATTCCGTACTGGTTTGTATTGCGTCCGGCAATTCTGAAAGCCGGCGGGATTCCTGTGCTGACGGATGAAAGTTTCGGCATGATCGCCGCAGCCACGATGCTGACGACCTTAGCCGGTTATATTCTAAATGATTATTACGACCGCGGCATGGACGCGATCAACAAGCCAAAACGCGTGGTGTGGGGACGATATTTGCCGATTTCCTTTGCCTTGATTTTATATGCCGGACTCATAACTGCGGTGCATGTATTGGCTTTTTTGGTCGATCGTCGCTTGCCCTCCGTAAGTCATTGGCCCCTGATCGTTTTTCCCGGCGTTTCATTTTTGTTGTTTTTATATGCCTGGCAATTAAAATGTACGGCGATCATTGGCAATATCTTAGTGTCCTTTTTGTGCGCGGTGGTACCGGTCATTATGCTTATTCCGGAAGACCGGCCGATTTGGCTCAGTTCTTTTCGGCAACCGGATGCCATGCAACAGGCAGTTTCCTTAGTCTGGCTTTATGCGCTTTTCGCCTTCGTTACCAACCTGTTACGCGAACAAATCAAAGACCTTGAAGATTTTTTAGGCGATTCCGCCTGCGGATGCACGACATTAGCCGTGATGAAGGGGCCACGTTTTGCAAAAAAACCGGCGGGATTTACGGGTTTAACCGCAAGCGTCCTCATTGCCTTTTTGATTTATTTTTGGTCTGAAACGGCTGCCCCGCGTTGGCAACTGATTGCCGGAATTGTATTTTTGTTGGTTCCGGCACTTATTACGACATTCTGGGTGTACCGTGCTAAAAGCAAAAAAGACTTTAGTAATGCCAGTATTTTTGTCAAAATCATCATGTTTGTCGGGCTGTTTTTGCTGCTCCGCTCCTGGCCGAATGACTTGTTTTGAATACCGTTTCGGCTCCCTATCATAGTTTGTTCTGCCTGAAACTTTTTCCCAACCATAACTTGTTTATTTTTCTAAAATAAAATTCTTCCAAAACCGCTAATTTCGCGGCTTCACAAAATATTAAACGGCACAAATGCGTGCCCCGCTGTTTTTGAGCATTTAAGATATGGAATACAATCCGCGCGACCTTGAAAAGAAGTGGCAGTCCTGGTGGCAGGCCAACAACACCTACAAAGTTGAGAATCAATCATCGAGACCCAAATATTATATCCTCGATATGTTTCCTTACCCTTCGGGCGCGGGCCTGCACGTGGGGCACCCGCTGGGTTATATTGCCAGCGATATTATGGCGCGGTACAAACGCCTCAAAGGATTCAATGTGCTGCATCCGATGGGCTACGATTCTTTCGGTTTGCCGGCAGAACAATACGCCATTCAAACGGGCATTCACCCGGAAGTGGCAACGGTGCAAAACATCAACCGCTACCGCGAACAATTAGATAACATCGGTTTTTCGTTTGACTGGAGCCGCGAAGTACGCACCAGTAACCCGGCGTATTACCGCTGGACGCAGTGGATTTTTATGCAATTGTTCAACCATTACTACGATTTGAAGGCCGATAAGTCCTTGCCAATCAGTGGGTTAGTTGAATATTTTGCGCAGCACGGCAATAAAGATGTCAAGGCTGTTTGCGACGATGAAACCCCGCATTTTACCGCTTCGGAATGGAACAACATGACGGAAAAAGAACAGCAACATACGCTGTTAAAATACCGCCTGACCTTTCCGGAAGAATCCTACGTAAACTGGTGCCCTGCTATGGGAACCGTGCTGTCAAACGACGAGGTAAAAGACGGCGTGAGCGAGCGCGGCGGCTATCCGGTGGAGCGCAAACTGATGAAACAATGGAGTATGCGCATCACAGCTTATGCCGATCGTTTGTTGGCGGGCTTGGAAGACGTGGATTGGTCGGATTCCATCAAGGAGCAACAGCGCAACTGGATTGGTCGCTCGGTGGGCGCTTCGGTCAAGTTTGCGGTAGATGGCCACGAAGGTGTTCATATTGAGGTGTTTACGACACGTGTGGATACCATTTACGGAGCCACTTTTATGGTGTTAGCGCCCGAACACGATTTGGTTTCTACGCTGACAACCGATCAACAAAAGGCTGAAATAGAGAACTATGTGCGTTGGGCGGCAGCACGTTCGGAGGTAGAACGTATGTCAGAAACGAAAAAAGTGACCGGCGCATTTACCGGCGCTTATGCCGTAAATCCGCTGAACCAGGCGCTCATTCCGATTTATATTGCCGATTATGTGTTGGCGGGTTACGGTACCGGCGCGGTCATGGCCGTTCCTTCTGGCGATCAGCGCGACTGGAATTTTGCCACCGCCTACAAATTGCCGATTATCCCGATTTCAGACGCCCAACAAAACTTAGATACGGCTGCCGATGCGAGCAAAGAAGGTCGCTATATTAATTCCGGCATTATCAACGGAATGACATACCAAGAAGCGGTGCCTGCGTTGATTGCTTGGCTTGAACAGAACGGGGTAGGGAAGGGCAAAACCCAATATAAACTGCGCAACGCCGTGTTCAGCCGCCAGCGCTACTGGGGCGAGCCGGTGCCGGTGTATTGGAAGGACGAATTGCCTTACCTGATTGAAGAACACGAATTGCCACTGGTATTGCCGGCGGTTGATAAATATTTGCCTACGGAAACAGGCGAGCCGCCGTTGGGCCGCGCCGAAAACTGGAAATACAAGGCAGCCGACGGACAATCGTATGAGTATGAATTGAGTACGATGCCGGGTTGGGCTGGGTCGTCGTGGTATTTTTACCGCTACATGGACGCCCAAAACGATCAGGCTTTTTGTAGCCAGGAGGCCGTAAATTATTGGCAAACGGTGGATTTATACATCGGCGGTTCCGAACACGCCGTGGGCCACTTGCTGTACAGCCGTTTTTGGAACCATTTCCTGTTTGACTTGGGTCTCGTGCCTGCGCGTGAGTTCGCGCGGAAATTGGTCAATCAGGGCATGATTCAAGGCCGTTCCAGCTTTGTGTACCGGGCAAAAGAGCGCTTTTTTGAAGAGTATTTGATGATGAAAGTGCTGACGCCGTTCTTTTCGGAAGAAGGCCCGATCAAAGTGGTTGAGCCGAATTTTGAAGAAGAGTACAAGTACGATTTTGCATTTGCAAGCAACAACTTGGTGATTGAGGTAACCTCACGCAAGCAATCCGACAAAATCGTACGCATTTTGCGCTCTGCCGAAGCAGATGGGAAACGCCTGATGGTTCTGTACACCGAGGAACTGATGGATGCAATTAATAATCCTGAAATCATTGCTGATCGAATTCGCAAAGCGTTGGATTCCAAGGATTTATTTATTATCAGCGACGGTATTCCCAAAAGCGAGCAATTGTACGTTTCTTTTACACAGATTTCTAAATACAGCCCTGATTCGTTTACCAAACTGCATGTCGATATTAGTGCAGTAGAAGATGATGTGCTTAACCTTGAGAAGGCTGTTAAAATCCCGCAGTTTGAAAAGGCTAGTTTTAAATACTGTCCGGAAGGCAAAATCTGGTGTAGTTCGGAAGTCGAAAAGATGTCGAAATCCAAGTACAACGTCGTAAATCCGGACGATATGGTGGCCCAATACGGCGCCGATTGTTTCCGGATGTACGAAATGTTTTTGGGGCCGATTGAAGTGAGCAAACCCTGGGATACCAAGGGCATTACGGGCGTTTATGACTTTTTGCGCAAATTCTGGGCGATGTTCATCAACGACCAGGGCGTATTTGACACCTCAAGCGACGAAGCCACCAGGGACGAACTCCGGGTTTTGCATACCTGCATCAAAAAAGTTACCGACGATATCGAACGTTTCTCGATGAATACCTGCGTGAGTCATTTTATGATTTGCCGAAATGAATTAAAACGTTTGAACTGCAATAAAAAAGCGGTTTTGGAGCCGCTGGTGATCCTGATCGCGCCGTTTGCGCCGCATATTGCCGAAGAACTGTGGCATTTGTTGGGCAACACTGGTTCGGTTTGCGATGCGGCTTATCCGGTTTGCAACGAAGAATTTTTGAAAACGGATACCATTCAATATCCCGTACAGATCAATGGTAAAATGCGCGGCACGGTCGAAATTGCTGCCGGCGCTTCTAATGCCGACATTGAAGCGTTGGTGATGGAACAAGCGTTTGTGCAGCGCAACCTTGAGGGCGTTTCAGTGAAGAAATTTATCGTGGTGCCTGGGCGGATTATAAATATCGTGGTGGGGTAGGGACGGGAGACGGTGGAGGGCATGGACTTAAGGATTTGAGATTTAAGATTACATGATTTAAGATTTTAGATGGTGTGGTAACGCTTAGCATTTCGAAAGGCCAATCCTTTTTCCGTTACAAATAAGAATAAAGTAACCACAATAACCAGAAATAAGCGACTACATCTTAAATCATGTAATCTTAAATCATGTAATCTTAAATCCTTAGATCAACGACATTGCGGAGGAGCGTAGACGGTGGACGGGAGGCTTCGGGTTTGAGTTTGGTTTTGAATGTGGTTTTGATCTTAATCTTTTATTTTGGCTCATATTTCCAAAGTGCTGAATCTCCTTAACCAAAACAGTGTTTTCAGCACTTTGGGAATATGAGCCTTTATTTTTTGTAACTACTTAGCATCAAAAAATCCCGAAGGGATTATATGTTTATAGCAACGTTGACCAATTGTTTTTTCCAAATACCGAAGGGATTGTATGTGTTTTATAACGTTTTTACATACAATCCTTTCAGGATTGGGATATTTTACCTTGGCAGATCTATAAACATATAATCCCTTCTCCCGAATATTCCCCTATATTTGCGCTCCCAAAATTTGTTTAGTATTCATAACCTGCCAACCATACACCCATGTTTGAGAGTTTAAGTGACCGTCTTGAATCCGCGTTTAAAGTATTAAGCGGAAATAACAAGATCACCGAACTAAATGTAGCCGAGAGCATTAAGGAAATTCGTCGCGCCTTGGTTGGCGCCGACGTAAACTATAAGATTGCCAAGGAATTTACCGATAAAATCAAGGATAAAGCCTTGGGCACGAACAACGTGCTTAAAAATGTGAACCCCGGCCAATTGATGGTGAAAATCGTCATGGACGAATTGACCGAACTCATGGGCGGTCAAAGCATCGGGATCAATGTGAAGGGCAGTCCCGGCGTTGTGCTGGTAGCGGGCCTTCAAGGTAGCGGTAAAACAACTTTTTCCGGCAAATTGGCGCGTTTCCTGAAAGAACAGCGCAAAATGTCGCCCCTGCTTGTTGCATGTGACGTGTACCGCCCTGCGGCCATCGACCAGTTGACGGTGCTTGGTGAAAGCATTAAGGTGCCGGTGTACAGCGAACCGGAGAATAAAAACCCGGTTTCAATTGCTCAAAACGCCATCAAACACGCCAAGGCGCACGGCTTTAACGTCGTAATTGTGGATACGGCTGGCCGTTTGGCAGTCGACGAAGCCATGATGGCCGAGGTGGAGGCGGTTAAAAAGACCATCAATCCGACCGAGACCTTGTTTGTGGTGGACTCCATGACCGGTCAGGATGCGGTAAACACGGCGGAAGCCTTCAACCAGCGCATCAATTTTGACGGCGTGGTGCTGACCAAACTCGACGGCGATACGCGGGGTGGGGCAGCACTGTCCATTAAATATACGGTTGGAAAACCCATCAAATTTGTGTCGACGGGTGAAAAACTCGACACGCTGGATGTGTTTTACCCGGATCGTATGGCGCAGCGGATTCTGGGTATGGGCGACATTGTGTCGCTTGTGGAAAAAGCCCAGATGGACTTTGACGAGGAAGAAGCCAAACGCGTTGAAAAACGCATCAAGCAAAACAAGTTCGATTTCAATGACTTTCTGGGTCAAATGCAGCAGATCAAAAAGATGGGCGACCTGAAAAGCTTGATCGGCATGATCCCTGGCATCAACAAAGCGCTGAAAGACGCGCCAATTGACGATAAAGCCATCAACCG
>JBAXTB010000319.1:0-6700 GCA_037130425.1 Bacteroidota bacterium | reverse complement strand
CTGCCCAACTTGTACACACTGATATAATAGGTAACGGTCGGAATCAGCGCAATAATCACCAGCACCAGCGAAGCCAGGAATTTCCCGCCCACAATTTGCCAGTCGCTCACAGGGCGCGTCACCAATAATTCAATCGTGCCGGATTGTTTTTCTTCCGCCAAAGTCCGCATCGTAACGGCCGGGATCAGGAAGATAAAAATCATGGGCGCCACATCGAACAAGGTGTCCAAATTAGCGTAATTATTATCCAAAATGCTGTAATCCGGGAACACCCACAACAGCAAACCCATTAAAACTAAAAACACGCCCACCACAATATAGCCGATGAGCGAAGAGAAAAAACTGTTGATTTCTTTAAAAAAGATCGCGCGCATGGTGTCCGCTTACTTGGTTAATTGCTGGAATACGTCTTCCACACTGAATGTTTCTCTGTGCAACTCCAACATGGTCAGTTTGTTGGCAACGGCAAAGGCAAATACTTCCGCCCGAATATCCTGATCGGTCGGCGCGGTGAGTTGCCAACGGTTTTTGCCGAGGTTTTTCACCTGTTGTACCTGCCGTATTGCGCTTAAGGCTTGTTGTGTGGTATTTTCTGCAAACTCTACGGTTACATGGGTTTGGCCCGTAAACTGTTGTTTCAGTTGCTCAATCGGCGCGTCGGCCACGAGTTTGCCTTTGTTGATAATGATGGCCCGGTCGCACACGGCCTCCACTTCACCGAGGATGTGGGTAGACAAAATCACGGTTTTTTCGCGGCCCAGGTCTTTAATCAACTGGCGGATTTCCACAATCTGGTTGGGATCAAGCCCGGAAGTCGGTTCGTCGAGGATCAGCACTTGCGGATCGTGCAGCATGGCCTGGGCAAGCCCTACCCGCTGGCGATAACCTTTGGACAGTTCGCCGATTTGTTTCTGCCGGTGGCTTTGCAAACCCGTGCGCTCAATCATTTCCTCCACGCGTTTGCGCGGATTACTCACATGGTGCAGTCCTGCCGTAAAGTACAGATACTCACGCACATACATATCCTTGTACAATGGATTGTGCTCAGGCAAATAACCTATGCAGGCGCGCGCGTCCATCGGTTTGCGTTCCACATCGAAACCGCAGACCTCTACGGTACCGCTGTTTTGCGGCACATAACCGGTGATGATTTTCATGGTGGTGGTTTTGCCGGCCCCGTTCGGACCCAAAAAACCAAGCACCTGACCCTTGTGGGCTTCGAAACTCACCGTGTCGACGGCACGTTGTTCGCCGTATATTTTTACTATTTGCTGAACCTTTACGGACATAGCGCTGTGAATACTTGTTGCCGGAATTGCAGGATTTCAAACGCAGCATCCGCCGCATTCGTATTTACGGCGGCAAAAGTAGCGAAAAGAGAATGGAATGTCGTGCTTAAAACAATAAAGCGGAATATTTGCAGGGTTAAAAACAGAAATCGCGACGGTTCGTTATACCGTATGTAGTTTCTGCAAACATTCAGGGCGAAGCGATGACCTCGGCAGAGGTCACACGTTTGTAGTAGATCGATATTAAGCGCAGGGCACCGACCTCGGTAGAGGTCGCATGTTTGTTAATGCACGAACAAATATGCGTTAAATGGACGGTTTTTAAATCTCTTTCGCAAAGAGATACAAACGTTCGACCTCTGTCGAGGTCGGTGCTTCGCGCTTGGCATTTGCTACAAATGTGCGACCTCTGCCGAGGTCGGGACGTCAGCAGTAGGAAAACTTCTGTAATCGTACTGTACATATAGTATCATCGTTCACAATCCAAAAACCTATAATTCATATCCATGAGCAATTACCTGTTTAAATCAACCTTGCACACCCTCACCCCATTTTTGCTTTTTTGCGCTTGCGCCGGCGACGTTCCTTCTGAAAAACCGGCGATGCCCGCAACTGCGCCCGTGTACGCGCCTACGGAACCGGCAGCATCTCCCACGGCGCCTTTACCCGGTGCGACGACCGCACCCGCCGCACCGGAAACCAAGCCCAAAGCCCCGGTTTCACCCAAACCTTTACCCGCTCCGGAGCCGGTAGAAGCGATTATTGCAAAAAACACAAACTCGGCCAATCAAACAGCCGCCCAATCTTCACCTTTACCCGTCATAGCGCCCGCTACCCCAACTGAAAAACCGCTCATGTCGGTTGGCGTTGCAACAGCCCTAAACCACGAAAACTGGAACAAACTCCTTGTAAAACACGTAAATGCAAGCGGAAAAGTCGATTACAAAGGTTTTAAAGCCGATAAAGCCGCCCTCGACGCCTATTGCGAGGAATTAGCCGCCCACACGCCGCAAAACGACTGGTCGCGCGGCGAAAAAATGGCGTATTGGATCAATGCCTACAATGCGTTTACGATCCAGCTCATTACCGATCATTACCCGCTCACAAGCATCCTTAAACTCGACGGCGGCAAAACCTGGGATGTAAAACGCATCCAATTGGGCGATAAAAAATACAGCCTCAACCAAATCGAAAATGAAATCCTGCGCCCGCAATTCAAAGATCCGCGCATCCACGTGGCCATCAATTGCGCCGCCAAATCCTGCCCACCCCTGCTCAACAAAGCCTACACCGCTGAAAACCTCGAACAAACGCTGGACGAGCGCGCCCGCAAATTTATCAACAACGCCCAGTACAACACCATCAGCACAGACCGCGCCCAACTCAGCAAAATTTTTGATTGGTATGCCGCCGATTTCCCTGATTTGAAGAAATTTGTAAACCAATATTCGAGCACTAAACTAAACGCCTCGGCAATAATCGAATTTAAGGAATACGATTGGGATTTGAACCAGTAACTTTGCCGCTGACCAGGATTAATGTGGGTCTGAAGATTTGCAGGATTGATTAAATTGATTTTCTGCAGATTAGCAGACCTACATTTTCAGAATTACGCTACTTTGACTAAACAAAACACTAAAACACCCCGTCCCTACTAACAATGCGCAAAATTTCAGCCGATTGGCTTTTCCCTGTTTCCTCAGCGCCCATCCGCGAAGGCGTTGTCATCACCGACGATGCCGGTAAAATATTGGCCATCGAATCCCGCGACCAACACGACCCGGCAAGTTTGGACATTCGGCACGGCGCGTTAATTCCCGGTTTTATTAATACCCATTGCCACTTAGAATTGTCGCACATGCTCGGCAAAGTGGACACCGGCACCGGACTGATTCCTTTTATCACCGGCGTGGTCACCAAACGCAATGTCGGCGCGGATCTCATCGCCGAAGCCATTGACCGGGCCGAACAGGATATGCTGGCCGGCGGCATTGTGGCTTTAGGCGATATTTCCAACACGATTGACACGTTTGCGGTAAAGTCCAAAGCGCGGATGCGTTATTATACGTTTGTGGAACTGTTTGATTTTCTGCAAGATGCAGGCGCTGAAAAAGCATTCGGCGACTGGTCGGCGGTGTATGAACAATTGCATCCCGATGCGAATAGCCGCAAAGCATTCGTGCCGCACGCGCCGTATTCCGTGAGTCCGACCTTATTTGGAAAAATAAACGCGGCCAATGCAGGATCGCAGATTACCGTAAGCATTCACAACCAGGAAACACCGCCGGAAAACGAACTTTTCCTAGGCAAAACAGGCGATTTCCTTGAATTTTACGGCAAATTTGGCATTTCGCTTGAGCATTTCAGCGCCACCGGGCAGCCTTCTATTTATTATGCCCTGCAACATTTGGATCCGCAGCACCGCACCCTGTTTGTCCACAATACCCTGAGCACCCGCGACGACATCCAGACCGCGCAGCAATGGAGTCCGCACACATATTGGGCCACCTGTCCCAACGCCAATTTGTATATTGAAAACCGCCTGCCCAATTACCAGGCATTTTTGGATACCAATGCCCGCGTCACCATCGGCACCGACAGTTTGACGTCCAATTGGCAATTGTCGGTATTGGAAGAAATGAAAACCATCGCGCGTTTTCAAAGTTATGTGCCTTTTGAAACCTTGCTGCAATGGGCCACGCTCAACGGCGCGCAGGCGCTGGGTTTTGAAGATACCTTGGGCAGTATAGAGGTTGGCAAAACGCCAGGCTTGTTGTTGCTGGAAAATTTAGAAGACGGTAAATTGCGGAACGAAACAAGTGTTAAAAGGTTGATTTAAGAACCTTTTAAATGGTATCCATTGTATTCTGCCTTTATTTCCCAACGGTTGAATATGATGCTAAAGTGAAACGATCACTTAAAGGCGCGCCATATTTCCAAAAACCGCTGTATCTCGGCTTTATGCTCCCGGTACACCTTTGCGCCCCTTGTGGCCGTAACAATGCTGCACGGAACCTCCCTGGAAACTTCCCGCTGCGACATGCCCTGATCGAACGCATCGAAGATTTTCCAGCGCTCCATCATTAAGGCGCGTTCATGCTCCGTAAAGGTAAGGTTGAGCAATTCGTTGAATTCAGCCTCGGTGCGGGCCGATTGGAAAAGTTGGTACAGCATAGTTGAGTGTGGTCGTTCCTGCTTGCAAAGTTGTAAAGTATCCTTCAATTTTTTTCTGAAAAGATAAATCGGCGTTTTGAAATAGAAAAAAAGTACGCTTGCGGCTCAAAAGCTTATTGCTTTGACATTAATGCTGCATTTTTGCGCCCACATGCGGCTCTCCGTTATCATCGTCAATTACAATGTGCGCCATTTTCTCGAACAGGCGCTGCGTTCCGTGCGAAAAGCCATGGAAGGTATTGAGGGCGACGTGTGGGTGGTCGACAATAATTCTGTGGATGATTCGGTGCGCATGGTGCAGGAAAAATTCCCGGAGGTGCGCCTGATCGCCAACAAACACAACCCCGGCTTTTCCATCGCCAACAACCAGGCCATCCGGGAATGTACCGGCGAATATGTGCTGCTCCTCAACCCTGATACCCTCGTGGAGGAAGATACCTTCACAAAATGCCTCGCTTTCATGGACGCCCATCCCGACGCGGGTGCGCTGGGGGTAAAACTCATCGACGGCAGCGGTAAATTTTTGCCTGAAAGCAAGCGCGGGTTCCCTTCGCCCTGGGTAGCGTTTTGCAAAACATTCGGACTTTCTTCGATTTTTCCTAAAAGCCGCGTGTTCAGTCGTTATTATTTGGGTTTTTTGGACGAAAATGAAACCCATGAAATCGACGTGCTGGTAGGGGCATTCATGTTTATGCGCCATGCTGCACTCGACAAATCCGGGCTGCTCGACGAGGCGTTTTTTATGTACGGCGAAGACATCGACCTTTCGTACCGCATTGTGTTGGCAGGGTATAAAAACTATTACTACCCTGAAACGCAAATCATTCATTATAAAGGAGAAAGCACCAAAAAAGGCAGCCTGAACTACGTGAAAACGTTTTATCAGGCCATGATTATTTTTGCCCGGAAACACTTCGCAGGGCGCCGGGCGGGTTTGTTTATCCTCATGTTGCAAGGCGCTATTTGGCTGCGCGCGGGCATTACCATTGCCAAAAATATCTGGAACAAAATCTGGCTGCCAGCTTTAGACGCATTGGCCATGTACGGCGGACTGGTATTTCTCAAGAATTTCTGGGCCGACTATTATTACAAAGATCCTGACTGGTTCAAACCCAATGTGTTGTGGTTCAATTTTCCCTTGTATATCCTAATCTGGATGGGCACGGCCTGGCTCAACGGCGCTTACGACCAGCGTTACGGACTGCGCCAATTGGTGCGCGGCCTTAGTATGGGCACCCTCATCCTGGCGGCGGTGTACGGCTTTTTGGATCTCGATTACCGGCCATCGCGCGCGCTGGTGCTCATGGGCGCGGTGTGGGCGGTGCTGGCCACGGTGGGCATCCGTATGATTGCGCATTTTGTTGAATTCCGCAACCTCGACATCGGGCGCAGTAAGATTAAAAACCTGATTATCATCGGTTCCCGAACGGAAAGCGAACGCGTACTCGGCTTACTTAACCAAGTCGGAATGCAGCGCAACCTCATTGGTTTTGTGGATCCCACGCCGGGCGACGAAAACGCAAGCCTTGAAACCTCGTCCCCGCGCATACCCGCGCACAACGGCTACACGGGCACGCTCGGCACACCCGAACAACTCGACGAAATCGTGCGTATTTACCGCATTGAAGAAATTATTTTCTGTTCCAAAGACCTCAGCGCCCACGAAATCTTAGCCTGGATGACCAAACTCGGCCCCTGGATTTCCTACAAAATTGTGCCCGAAGAAAGCCTCAGCATCATCGGCAGCAGCAACAAAAACGAACCCGGTGAATTATATACCATTGAAATTCAATACAATATCGCGCAACCCGGTCCGCGACGCACCAAGCGGGTGCTGGACGTGTTTGTCTGCCTCGGCTTGCTGCTGACCCTGCCGTTCTGGTTGCTGTTTTCAAATAAACGCGGGACGCTGCTGCGCAATTGGGCGGCCGTGTTGCTGGGTTTCAAAACCTGGGTGGGTTACGCCGCTAATCCGCAAAACACGGATCTGCCGAAACTGCGGCCCGGCGTGTTCTCCCCGCTCGATGCGCTGGAGGGCATTCAGGCGGGGGAAAGCACAGTGGCGCGGCTTAATTATTTGTATGCAAAGGATTGGGGGAGCTTGCGGGATTTGGAGGTGCTGTGGAAGAGTTGTCCTCGTTCTTAGTATTTGGGGCTTTAAGAGCGATGTTATTGACTTATAGATTTAAGATTACATGATTTAAGATTACATGATTTAAGATGGAGTCGCTTATTTC
>JBAXTB010000318.1:0-6715 GCA_037130425.1 Bacteroidota bacterium | reverse complement strand
ATTCAAAACTAAATTCAAAACTAAATTCAAAACTAAATTCAAAACTAAATTCAAACCCGAAGCCCACCGTCTCCCGTCAACCGTCCACCGTCTCCCCTCCACCGTCCACCGTCTCCCGTCTACCCCCCCAACACCGTCTCCATCGCCGCCGCTACCCGCTCAATCGAAGGAATCATTTCTTGTTCCAGCGTGCTATTCAGCGGCACAGCCGGCATATTAACCGCCCCAATGGTGCGTACCGGGCCATCTAAATATTGAAAACAATGTTCTGAAATGCGCGCTGCCAAACTTTGGGCAAAGGTGTTATGTACAGGCTCTTCCGTAATTACCAAAACCTTCCCGTGTTTACGCGCCAGGGCAAACATGGCTTCTTCGTCTAATGGCGCGAGCGTGCGTAAATCAAGTATTTCGACTTTACCCGCGCGGCTGTCTTTTGCGGCATTCAAAGCCCAATGCACGCCCATGCCGTAGGCCACCACACCCATGCTGTCGCCTGCTGCAACATGCTGATTATCAGCCTCTAAAACGGTACGGCCTTTGCCGAACGGCACCATATAATCTTCATCCGGTTCAATGGTGCGCGCCGCGTCCGTGCCGGGTACTTTCGACCAATACAAGCCCTTGTGTTCCAGCATCACAACCGGATTCGGATCGTGATAGGCGGCTTTCATAAGCCCCTTTAAATCAGCGCCGTTGCTTGGATACGCAATTTTAATGCCTCGAATATTGGTCAGCACACTTTCCACACTGCTGCTGTGGTACGGCCCACCGCTGCCGTATGCGCCAATAGGGATACGCAGGATGCAACTCACCGGCCATTTACCGTTGGTGAGGTAACAGGAGCGGCTAACTTCCGTAAACAATTGATTCAGACCCGGCCATATATAATCGGCAAATTGAATTTCTACAATGGGTTTCAAACCAACCGCACTCATGCCGGCTGTACTACCTACTATAAATGCTTCCTGAATGGGCGTATTAAATACCCGGTGATCGCCAAATTTCTCCGCCAAAGTCGCTGCCTCCCGGAACACGCCGCCCAGCCTGCGCCCAACATCCTGACCGTACAACAAACACTCCAGATATTGCTTCATTAATTCCTCAATGGCAAACAACGCACTGTCTACCATCACCTTGGTATCCCGACCTTCCGGCGCCCGATTGCCTTGTTCCGATACAACCGGCGTGGGCGCAAAATCATGCGTGTACAGGTCTTCCGGGCGCGGATCTTCGGCTTGTTTGGATTGTTGAAAATCGGCTGCAACAAGCGCCTCGGATTCTTTTTCTATTTGTTGTAACTGGCTCTCTGTGAAGCCGTTATCTAGCAATAAATTGCGCAAAATAGGGTAGGGGTCTCTACTTTGATGTTCCTCCAAATCGTCCCGGTACCACTCTTTGCGCACGCCTGATGTATGGTGATTGAGCAGCGGTACCCGCGCATGTATGAGCATAGGCCTGCGCTCGCGACGAATGGTTTCTATGGCATCTGCAACGGTTTTCCAACAGGTTTCAAAGTCGTTGCCTTCGATGCTTACAGCCTCTAAACCTGGGAAACCTTTGGCGTATTCTGCCGCATTGGCCACCCGCGTTTCCTTGGCATTTGCCGAAATATCCCAACCATTGTCCTGCACCAAATACAGGATCGGGAGTTGTTTCAGCACCGCCATTTGAAAGGCCTCCGAAATTTCACCTTCTGTCACCGAGGCATCGCCCAAAGAGCAAACGACCAGCGGCGGGTTTTGCTTTTCCACCTCATTATAGGCGTCAATTTGCGCTTTGTACCAAAGCCCCATCGCTGCGCCGGTGGCCGGAATGGCCTGCATGCCCGTGGCGCTGCTTTGATGCGGAATTTTCGGCTTATCGTCGCGGCGCAGACTCGGATGACAATAATAGGATCGTCCGCCCGAAAACGGATCGTCGCGTTTGGCCATCAACTGCAACATCAATTCATAAGGCCGCATCCCGATACCGAGCAACATGCTGTCGTCGCGGTAATACGGGTACAGAAAATCCTGCGGCAACAACTGCATACTCAAGGCCAACTGAATGGCCTCATGCCCGCGCGAGGTGGCGTGTACGTACTTGGAAACGAATTTGAAATTTGCTTCATAAATCTCCGTCATCGCCTTGGCGGTCGCCATAAGCCGGAAAGCCTGTTCCAAAATTGCTTCGGAAAGCGGCGCGGATGATTTTTTTACTTTTTTCCCTGAAAGGGTCGTGGTGGTGCTCAAAACAAGATATGTTGTGTGGTTAGGCCCCTAACCCCTGAAGGGGGAATGATCCGAAAAAAGGTTGATTTTTACCTTTTTTCGGATCAGTCTCCCTTCAGGGCAATGTCATTGACTTTAGGCTATTAAAGCCCCAACGGGGCGGAACCATTAGAATTGGGCAACGCCCAATTTAAAATGGCCAAGATTTTTGAGAAGCCCTGAAAGGGCGAAATCACACGTAGCGACGAATGATTTCGTCCTTTCAAGGCTGTGTTAAAGCTTAACTCAACGACATTGCCCTTCAGGGGTTTGGGGCGGCGGCGCAAAAATACACACTTCTCCCGGGAGCGCAGCTCTCTTGCACAAACAATTAAAGTCGGGTCGATTGCCAATTGAGCAACAGCCATGTTTTGTGTTTCCTGATATAAACGGCTGTATATCTGAGATTTAAGTCAAACGGATTGCCTTGAACCAGGCCAGCAACGTGGATTACCCCGTTTGTGAGGGCCGTTTTTTTATACAAACGCACCTGCGCTTCTTTGCGTTCCATCCTATCATAACGGAGTCGTCCGGCGGAAATAGCGCCGAGATGCGCCTTTTTTGTTTCCAGCATTGCATTGGAATGTATGTACACAAGCGATTCATCCAACATACCCGCCAAAGCAACCGTATCCCGTTTTATCATCGTTTCAAAACGCTTCGATTCGGCGTCCAAAAGCGTTTGTTCGGCCTTTGTTTGGGCAAAAATAAATTGGGCCGAAATTAAACAAAGTGAAAAGAGTGTAATTCGTATTATCTTCATTTTAAAAGGAATTTAATCAGGATACAACAAATAGTTCTTTCGGATTTCTTTAAAAAAACCGAGGTCTTCCGCCCAACTCGCACGTATTTCGGCTTCTGTTTTACCGGCTTCCATTTGTTTGCGAAGGTAAGTGGTGCCCGCCAATAAATCGAAAAAACCGTCGCTGCGGAAAAACACGGGCTTGTTTGGAAAATGTTTGTAAAAATCAAGGAGCCAATGCAGATTCAATTGGGTTTGGTTGCGCAACGAATCCATCGGATAATTGCGCAAATCCTTTCCAAAACACACCCAGCCTTGATGCAAGGGCGTGTGGGCCGCAGCATTGGGCCTTGGCGTAAATGCAAAACTGTCCACCGTGTTGTCCGGGTGCCCGAAAACCTGAAAAGGCGTATCTGTTCCCCGGCCCACGCTTACGGAACTGCCTTCAAACAAACAAAGTGAAGGGTACAGCATCGTAGAGCGCATATCCGGCAGGTTGGGGGAGGGGCGTACCGGCAATTCGTACCAGCTTTGATGGGTGTAGTTCAAGCACGGCACGACTTTTAAATTCAGTTTATCCGGATTCCCGATCCAGCCCTCGCCTTTAAACAGCAGGGCCAATTCGCCGATGGTGCATCCGTACACAATGGGCAACGGCGCGATGCCGACAAAAGATTCGAGCCGCATGTCCAGCACCGGGCCATCCACAAAATGCCCGTTGGGGTTGGGGCGATCCAGCACAATCAACGGAATATCGTGCTCGGCACAGGCTTCCATGACATAAAAAAGGGTGCTGATATAGGTAAAAAAACGACACCCAACATCTTGAATATCAAACACTACCACATTTATGCCGGCCAAATCTTCCGCCCTGGGCTTTTTCTTTTTACCGTACAACGAAACAATCGGAATCGAAGTGCGTTGGTCTTGTCCATCCTTAACCAATTCGCCCGCATCGGCAAGACCCCGAAAGCCGTGTTCGGGCGCGTATATACGTGCGACGCACTGGCCGAGCGCGCACAAGGTATCCACCAAATGCGTGGTTCCAATCAAGGAAGACGGATTGACCACAAGTCCTACTTCCTTGTTACGCAACAAAGGCAAATACACATCCAAACGCTCCGCGCCGACGACCACCTTGCCAGTTTGCGCCTGAAGGCCGGCGCATAAAAAGGCATACCATATTATTAATATCCAATGTTTCATAAGCAACCGCAAAACAACGCCGCAAAATGTTTTTGACAAAAAATAATTTTTAAAACAAAACGTTTTTATTTTTGTGCCGCACATGAAAAAGTACGCCATTATTGACGTTGAGACAACCGGGGGCTTGGCGCGTCACGAGCGCATCACGGAAATCGCCATTGTATTGCATGATGGCGAAAAAGTCATTGACACGTTTTCCACCTTGTTGAACCCCGAACGGAGTATTCCCTGGAATATTACCCAACTTACGGGCATTTCAGATGATATGGTAGCGCAGGCGCCCAAATTCTTCGAAGTGGCCAAACAAATTGTGGAACTGACCGAAGACGCCATTTTTGTGGCCCACAACGTTTCCTTCGATTATGCTTTTGTGCGCGAGGAGTTTGCCCGACTTGGTTATACTTTTTCGCGCCGACAATTGTGTACCGTGCGTTTGTCTCGTACCGTGTTTCCGGGTTTGCCAAGTTACAGTTTGAGCAATTTGAAACGCCATTTCGGGATTTATGCTGAAAAAAGTCACCGTGCGTTGGACGACACCTTGGCTACGGTTCAAATTTTTGAACGAATTTTGGCCGCTCAGGAAGGCAAAGGAAGTATAAAATCCCTTGTAAACCACGGACTTAAAGAATCCAAACTGCCTGCTACCATCACCCTGGATCGTTTACATGCCCTCCCCGAAGCCTGCGGTGTGTATTATTTGCACGATTCGACGGGCGAAGTGATTTATGTGGGCAAGAGTTTGAACATCCAAAAACGCATTTTTGAACATTTTTCCGACCTGACGGCCAAAGGTGAAAAACTACGGCAAGGCGTGGCCGATATTAGTTACGAAGTGACCGGCAGCGAACTGGTTGCCTTGCTGTTGGAAAGCGCCGAAATCAAACGCCTGCTCCCACGGATCAACCGCGCGCTGCGGATGCGGACTTTTTCCGCTTGTATTTTCACCTACGTCGACCAAAATGGGTATCGCTGTTTGGCAGTAAACAAACGCACGATTAAAAATAAGTCGAAAATGGAATTGGTGGCTGAATATCCAAAATTAGACAGTGCCCGCGCCCAGTTGGAAATGCTTGCCAGGCAGTATGAACTGTGTTTCAGATTAAGCAATTTGGATACTTCCGACAAGGCATGTTTTCATTACGGCATCAAAAAATGCCACGGTGCCTGCATTGGCGAAGAAGCACCCGACACATACAATGAACGGGTGACCCAAATGATGGTCGCTTTGGATAAACGCCTGAGCGGCAATTACTTCCTGATTGAACAAGGCCGAACTGAACAGGAACATGCCGTAGTGGGCGTACAAGACGGTCGTTTTGTCGGTTTCGGCTACGTGGATGCAGAAACGGGTGGAAACGCTTTACCGGAAGACCTGCTTGAAAGCCTGAACATCCCGTACGAAGACCCGGATGTGCCGCGTATTATTCACGGGTATTTGGAAAGTAAAAAGAAGCCGCGCATGGTGCGGTTTTAAACAATTTTACAAGCAAGTTACCACGATTTCCTGACTTGTTTGCGCCGATTCGCCTTTGGCATTTTTTACCGTAAGGGTAATGATAAAAGTACCGCATTTTGGGTAGCGGTACACCGGAACAGGCTGGTAGGCTTTGTCGCCATTGCCGAAGTCCCATTCATAAGAGCTGGCATTTTGGCAAAGATCCGTGATTTTCAAATCCTCCTGTTCCCGCACGCTACCGTTCAAATTGTCGATGGAAAAGCCGGCGGAGATGACGGAATGAGCGCCGCAATTGCCGTTGCAACCGTTGTTGAGATTTGTTGAGACCGGCTTTAAATCCGTGGTGGGCGCATCGGTTTCGGCGCTTGGTTTGGCGCAGGAAGCAGCAAAAAGCAGGGCGAAAAGGACAGGAACGAGTAGATTTTTCATAGGATCGGACTGTTATTTATGAAGGTAAATATCCTTCTTTTTAAAGGAAACGAGCAAGAATATCAAGTGTTTTGCTTGGAATAAACAAAAAAGAACCGCCTCGGTTCAGAGACGGCCCTTTTGGGAGTTTTATATGAAAATTAGTAACTGTTTACCATCAAAAAATCCCGAAGGGATTATATGTCTATAGCAACGTTGGAGGCCCCTTTTTCCTAATCCCGAAGGGATTTTATGTGTTTTGTAGCGTTTTTACATACAATCCCTTCAGGATTGGGGCATTTTGCCCGGCTTGATCTATAAACATAAAATCCGTTCAGGATTTTTAGAAGGTGCTAAATGCTTACGAAAATTATTGCTTAACCAATCGTACCGTTTGTCGACCCGTTGCGCTTTGCAGTGTGAGGAAGTACATACCCCTCGGCAGTTGATCGCTTGGGATTTCCAGCTGATAGTTGCCTTTTTCAAGGATTTCTGGCAGTTCAACGGGCAATGCAACCAGAGCGCCCATGGTATTATACACGGCGAGTTGTACCGGTCCGGTTTGCGCCACAGAGAACGAAAGCATGGAACGGTCGCCAGTTGGGTTTGGCGTCAGTTGGATGCTTTGGAGCGGGGTGTTTTCGTCGATTACAC
>JBAXTB010000317.1:0-6722 GCA_037130425.1 Bacteroidota bacterium | reverse complement strand
GAATAATATGTGGGTGTTGGGGAAATATGTGCAGGAGGTGTAGGGTTCGAGAGGAGGGGGATCACAAGCCGGTTTATAAGCGCTTAACGGATGATTTGCGAAATATTATTCGGATGGCCGAGCGTATTGAGGGGGTGACTGCCAGTCACCTCCTCAATTAGGCGCGATCTCAACTTTTTATTTGGCGAAAAAATCTCATGTTACTTTATGATATAAGCTCATTGTTTTAAAAATTATTCCCCGTTCAATGCCTCCCAATCCTGAAAGGATTGTATGTTTATAGAAATAACCGCATTATATGACCCAATCCTGAAAGGATTGTATGTGTAGCAAGACGTTTTTACACGGTAAAACTTACATACAATCCTTTCAGGATTGGGAAAAACGCAAACGGTGCGTCTATAAACATATATTCCCTTCGGGAATTTTAGGGCGGATTGGGTATCGACTGGTTTTCCGCCACATTCCAACTTTCCTGATCTACTCACCGCCATTTTCCTCCGTTGAGGATCCGCAACCCCGCCGGCAATACCACCAACAACAACGGCAGCGCGGCCAAAAATCCCCCGATCACCGCAATCGCCAAAGGCTGGTGCAGTTGCGCGCCCGTACCAATCCCCAAACCAAGGGGCATCAGTGCAATGATCGCGCCCAAAGCCGTCATCAATTTCGGGCGCAGGCGCGTGGAAATGGCATAGGCCAGGGCATCGTCCACACCCCTCGTTTGCAGGTTGTCGCGGAATTGCATGACGGTGAAAATCGCGTTTTCTCCAATGATTCCCACGATCATAATGAGGCCGGTATAACTACCCACATTGAGCGCCGTATGCGTAAGGTACAAGGCCGCGTAACTGCCCGAAATGCCCAGCACCGCCACCAATAAAATCAACAAGGCCGTGCCGAAATCCCGAAACATAAACAGCATCACACCAAATACCAACAGACTGGCAGTCAATAAGATAAGTAGCAGTTCGCGGAAGGATTGTTGCTGCTCAGCGTAGGCGCCGCCGTACTGAATGTGGTAGCCTGTGGGCAGGTTCAGGCTGTCAGCCAACACTTTCCGGATGTCCGACATGGCGCTTCCCAGATCGCGGTTATCCAAGCGGGCGCTTACGATGCCAAGGGGTTGGAGGTTCTCGCGCTCCACCTCCGCGTCGCCCGCATGTACGCGCACCTGGGCGAGATTTGACAAGGGGATTCGTTTGCCATTGGCCAAAAAAATGGGCATATTTTGCAACTCCACTACACTTAACGTGCGGCTTCCCGGATATTGCAAGCGAATATTGACCATCTGTTGTTTTTCAAAAACTTGTCCTGTTACGTTGCCTTCGAGCGCCGTTTGCACCTGGTATTGGAAATTGGCGGGCGTGATCCCGAATTGGGCTAATTGGGTAAAATCAGGCTCCACATTCACCGACGGCCCGGCTATGACAATTCCGTTAAACACATCGGCAGTGCCGTGTACCTGCTCAATCAGCGCCGAGGCCCGACGAGAAAGCGCCTGTAACTGTATTCGATCCGGCCCAAAAATCTTGACCTCAATGGGCTGCACCGAAGCCATCAGGTCGCCCAGCATGTCGCCGATGACCTGGCCAAAGTCGATGGTAAGCGCCGGTTGTGTGGCTTCCACCCGCTCCCGGATGTCGGAAATCACGTCTTCGGTCGTTCTGGAACGCGCTTTTTTGAGTTGAATCAGGTAGTCGCCGCGGTTGGGTTCGGTGATAAAAAAGCCCATTTGGGTACCGGTACGCCGACTGTAGGTTTCCACTTCAGGTACGGCGACAATGATTTTTTCCACTTCGCGTAACATGCGGTCGGTCTCATCTAAGGAGGTGCCGGGGGGCGAATTATAGTCCAACACGATGCTGCCTTCATCCATTTCCGGTAAAAAGCCGGTTTCTAATTTTGGGAAAACCCAGGCAATAAGCCAACACAACAACAAAGCAAACACCACACTCAACCAAGGCCGTTTAATAAAAAATACCACCCAGCCGCGTTTTATTTCTTGTTGATTATGAGCCGCTTGTACGGTATTGTGTTTTTTTGAAAAAAGTAAATACACCACGGGCAAGGCCAGCCAGGTCACAAAAAAGGAACAAGCCAGCGCGATCATCATGGTGTCGGTCATCACCTTGAAATAAGCGCCCGCCACACCGCTCATCAGCAAAAACGGCAGGAAAATAACCATCGTGCTCACCGAGGAACCGATCATGGCCGGCAGCAAATAGCGCAGGGCTTTTTGCACCAGTTCGGGCGTGGAATCGTCGGGATGTTCTTCCTGGGTGCGGTGAATTTGCTCTACCACCACAATCGCATCGTCGATGATGAGTCCGATGGCTGCCGCGATGGCCCCAAGGGTCATAATATTCAGGGTTTCACCGATGGCGTAAAGTACCAGCAGCGTGCAGGCCAGCGTCACCGGGATGGTCAGCAGCAGGGTGGCGCTGGCTTTGATGGACCGCAAAAACAGGATGGCAACAAAAATGGCCAGCAACAAACCCATCCAAAGGCTGTCGGTGACGCTGCGGACGGCGTCTTTTACAAAATCGGCTTGTACGTAATAGGGAATCACCTGTACGTCGGGTGGCAGGAAACGGCGCAATTCGGCCACTTTTTGCGCCATACTGTCCGAAAGGGCGACTAAATTGGCGTTCGGCTGTTTCACAATGGCCAGTAAAATGCCGTCTTGCCCGTTGGCATTTATTTTTACGTACTCCTTGGCTTCTTCAATTTGCACCCGCGCGATGTCGCGTAACTGCGTGATGCGCTTGCCGTCGTTGCTGATGACGAGGTTTTCAAGTTCGTCCAATTTATCAACCACCGCGTCCGTGAGCGTGAGGTAGAGGTAGCGGTAATCGGTGAGGTAGCCGTTGCTTTGGACGAAGTTGGTTTGGTTGATGGTCGTGCTGATTTGTTCCGGCGTAATGCCAAGCGCGCTCATTTTGGGCACGTCCAGCAGCAGCCAATATTCCTTGGTTTTGCCGCCAATGACGCGGACTTCCCCCACGCCTGCTACTTGAGAAAGGAAGGGTTTTATGGTAAACAACGCCATTTGTTTGAGTTCTATCGGACTGCGTTGTTTGCTCGCCAGGGTATAGCCCATCACTGGCAGGATGGACGGGTTCATTTTTTCCACTGAAATTTGCAAACCGGGCGGCAGGTCGGGCCTGGCCTGATTGAGTTTGCTTTCGATGCGTTGTTTCGCAAGGTCAATGTCGGCGTGCCAGTCCATAAAAGCCGAAAGTTCGCAGCTGCCGCGGCTGGTGGTACTGCGCAGGAGTTTGAGTTCGGGCACCTGTTTGACGGCCTCCTCGATCGGCTTTGTTACCGTAATCATCATTTTGTCTACCGGCTGCTGCCCGGCATCGGCAATGATTTTTATTTTTGGAAAGGTTATTTCCGGAAACAAAGCCGTTTGAAGGTGCTTATACGCGAAAAAGCCGCCGCATATCAGCAAGATGGTCATTACGGCAATGGGACTGCGGTAATGAAAAAAGAAGGAACGAGGTGAATTGTTCGGCATTAAAATCCTTGATTAACAATATTTTTGTCCTACTCCGAGCAAAAATGAAGGATGGGAAAGTCTGTAGGGCAATGTGAAGTAAAGGTAAGACAATTAAAATTTGCTTTGCAAAGTAAGCAGCCTTAAATTCGGATCCGCTTTTTCGAGCATGTATTCCCGCAAAAAATATTGAACTTTGCCGTTTACAAATCAAAGAGGCGGCCAAAAATCATTGCGCCCCCTCGGTATAGCAGCGTTTATGCAATACGAAAACACCCTCGCGTTTGCGCGTCAGCAGGATCGGCAGGATGCACTCCGCCAATATCGCTCGCAATTTTTATTTCCAAAGCACAACGACGATTCTGTGCAGTATTTCTGTGGCAATTCCCTTGGATTGCAGCCCAAAACCATGCGCCGCGCGCTCATGCAGGAATTGGAACAATGGCAAAAATACGGCGTGGAGGGCCATTTTCGGGGCGAAATGCCCTGGATGCACTATCATAAACTGCTCGCGCAGCAAAGCGCCCGGCTCGTAGGCGCGCTCCCGCATGAGGTGGTGGTGATGAATACCCTCACGGTGAACCTCCACCTGATGATGGTGTCGTTTTACCGCCCTACCCCGACACGATATAAAATTATTATGGAGGCCGGGGCCTTCCCCAGCGACCAATACGCGATGGAAACCCAGGCGCGCTGGCACGGTTTTCAGCCCGACGATGCGATTGTGGAAATCAGCCCAAGGCCGGGCGAAGAAACCCTGCGCACGGAGGATATTCTGGAGACCATTGCCCGCGAAGGCGATAAAACGGCGCTGGTAATGTTTGCCGGCGTAAATTATTACACCGGACAATTTTTTGATTTACAAGCCATTACGCAAGCCGGACACGCGGTGGGCGCCTTGGTGGGTTTCGACCTGGCGCATACGGCCGGCAACCTGCCGCTGCAACTGCACGACTGGGGCGCCGATTTTGCCGTGTGGTGCAGTTACAAATATTTGAATTCAGGGCCTGGCGGGCCATCGGGCGTTTTTGTGCATGAGCGCCATGCCGAAAACCCTGAATTGCCGCGTTTTGCCGGTTGGTGGGGCCACGACGAATCGGAGCGTTTTCAAATGCGCAAAGGTTTCAAACCTATGCGCGGCGCCGAGGGCTGGCAACTTAGCAATGCCCAGATTTTTGCCTTTGCCGCACACAAAGCCAGCCTCGATATGTTTGATGAAGCCGGTATGGAAAACCTGCGCCGTAAAAGTTTGGCGCTCACAGGCTACCTCGAATTTATCCTGGATGAGGCCAATAAACGCCGCGAACTGTTCCGCATCATCACGCCCCGCAATCCGCAGGCCCGCGGCTGCCAGATTTCAGCGCTCACAGATGATCGCGGCCGCAAATTATTCGATTATTTATCGGAAAACGGCGTAATATGCGATTGGCGCGAACCCAATGTGATCCGATTTGCGCCCACGCCGTTGTATAACTCGTTTGAAGATGTATGGCGTTTAGGCCAAATGCTGGACGGTTGGAAATAGGGCTTATTGTGCAGTGCCTTTATATGTAATGCACAACAAAAATACCGGGTCGAGTGTCCGCGCCCGCGCGGCTGGATTTAAAAACGCCGGTTTTAGCAGCGCCACTTGAAAATGATTGAAAGACATGGTCACTTCGAACGGCACACCCGCCTGTTCCAACTCGGTTTTCCCCGTTAAATTGGTGTACACCCAAATACCGTTTTTCATAATGGCGGTTTGGCGAATTTGCGCCACGGAATCCATTTTTTCCAGCAATTGGCCGTTGTAAAAATCGAGCGCGTGGCCGTGGCGTCGGAAAAACACAATTTTATCGGCCGGAATATGCTGTTCCCGTGCCGCCTGCATGAGCGCAGAAGTGCTTTGATAAGGCAACAAATTTGGATAAAAATAAAAATTCAGGCTGCCCGCTGCAATTAATACTGCAATCAGGCCGCGTTGTACAAAACGATCCTTATCCGTTGTATTTGGCGCCTGGTAAATACGATATCCTAATCCGAGGATACCCATAAGCAAAGCGCCCCAAACCAAGGAATTTGTAGTTGGAAACACAAAAGCAGGCATCAAAACGGCCGCCAGTGCCAGCACGCCATACACGAAATATTGAATTCGCGTCATCCAGACCCATAATTTCGGGCCTGCACTCGCAATCAGCCTGGCCGTGAGCACCGCCGCCCAGGGCAAGGTGACAAACACATAATGCGGCAGTTTGTATTTTGACAGCGACAGGGCCACAAATGTGAGCAAAAAAGCGCCAATGGAAAATGCTTCATCGCCCGCAGGCAGCCTGAATTTTTGCTGTATCAAATTGCGCAAACGCTGCCAAACTGCCATAATCAACAACAGCGACCAAGGTAAAAATGCCCAGAGGTACACATGCAGGAAATAGTACCAGGGCGCGTTGTTTTTCCATACATTTTCACCGGTAATACGCCCAAAACTTTGTTCCCAAAAGAAAAAATACAGCCCTGAAACCCCGCTCCGATCATTGATCGTTTTTTCCGGATGCAAATCGTATTGGTGGTACAGGCCCCAGCACATCGGCACGAGCACAAGGGCCGTCACGAGCAAACCCGGCAGCCAACGCCAGTCGAAAATCTGTTTCCAGTTGCGCTGCAACAACAACTGCGTGCCTACGGCAAAACCCGGCATCACCAATCCGATGGGGCCTTTGGCAAGCATGGCCAAACCCACAAACGCAAACGCGCCGATGAGCCATTGCGCCCGGTTTCTTGCGTTTTCATGCAGGTATTCCGTAAACATCCAGATCGCGCAGGCGGTCATGCCCAGCAGCCAGGTATCGGTGCGCACATCGTTGCAAATCAGGATCAAACCGATGCAGGAGGCCAGGATAAACGCGGCGTGTAAAGCCGTCTGCCGTCCGTAATACAACAAACTAAAGCGATACACGGCAAAAACACCCGCCAGCGCAGCCAACAGCGAGGGCAATTTATAGGCCCAATTGGACAAACCGAACAACGCAAACGATAAGGCGGAACTCCAAAACAGCAAAGGCGGTTTGTCTAAATAGTCGGCCCCACGGTGTTTTACCTCCAGCCAGCCGCTGTGTTGCAGCATTTCCATCGAAATAGAAGCGTACTGCGAGGCATCCACGTCCATGACATTGAGCCAAAGGCCGCGCAAGAGGATGGCGGCGAGGCCCAAGGCGAGCCAAAACCAAGGATTTTGCCTGATTTT
>JBAXTB010000316.1:0-6741 GCA_037130425.1 Bacteroidota bacterium | reverse complement strand
AGGCAAAGTCGTATGCAAGTTGGCTCCATTTCAAGGCTTCGCGGTATTCTTTTTCGGCAAAATAGGCATTGGATAGGTCGAGCCGCAGGTTAAACAAGCGGTCGAGTTCGTTGCTGTCTATTTTCCCGTACAATTCGAGGGCATCAAGCAACAGGTGGGTTGTTTCCGGGAAGTCGCCTTGGTTGAGGCATATCCGGGCGAGGTGCCGTTTTACATCGCCCGCATTTTTGGTTTTTTTGAGTTTTTGGTAAATGCGGAGGCTTTCGTTCAGGCAAATCCGAGCAGTATCGAAACGTGCCTGGTCGGCGAACAACTCCCCCCGAATCTGTTGTGTAAATGCCCGCATCGAATCGCTGGGGAATGTTTTTTCAAAAGAATCAAGGTGATCAAATGCCTCCGGCGCGTTTTCCGGCAACAGATAATACAAACTTTGGCAGGCAATAAATTGCCATTTTTCGGGCACCTCGTTTTTGATTTTCAAGGCGCAGGAGTCGGGGCAGTGCGTTGGCAAATGTATCAAATAACCGCCGCCTGCGTCGAAGAATTGATAAATATTTTGTTCCTGCTTTTCCCGACAGGCAGCGAGCGAGAGCAGCACAATAACTGCGGGCAAAATATGGCAGCGGCTTTTCATTGTAAATTTTGATAAAAATTACTGCAAAACTACCTTTCCTACCATAAAAAGATATGTTTTTTTAAACTGTCTATGCCCTTGTCCATGAGCCAAGTTAGCCAGGTGGCTTTGTCCAAGCGGATATTTGCAACCGTATATTTTGTGTTGGTTTCCCTAACGCAGATGCGCCGTCTTCCTTTTTTTAGACACTTCCAGTTTTTGAATTTTTCCTACAACTGGTTGCTCGACATATCGCAAAAGTGTTTAATAAAGGTATTATCTCATGTTCAGTAATTTTTTTTTAATGAAACAGGTTTACCTCTACCCAGTCCTTCTTTTTTGCCTTTTGGCAATGGCTCCAAACGCGTTCGCGCAAACCTCCCCCACCCTCAACATCCAGGGCGTACTCCGCAACTCCAACCAAACGGCGGTAGACAATGGCATCTACAAAATTAAGTTTTCGCTCTACGCCACTGAGACAGGCGGTACAGCGGTTTGGTCGGAAACGCAGGATTCCGTCAACGTCTCCGGCGGCGTGTACAGTACCGCGCTCGGCAAGGTCACACCGATGACTGCCGCTTTTGACCAAACATATTATCTCGGCGTGAAAGTCGGGGCAGGCGCGGAAATGACGCCGCGCGCGCTGCTTTCGTCTGCGCCGTACGCGTTGTCGTTGATTGGGCAGGGCAATATTTTCCCCTCGACCGGAGCGGTCGGAGCTGGTACGAACACGCCGACGGCGGGCTACGCGCTTCATGCAAAAAATGCGGCGGGCGAAGGCAAGGCACTTGTTGAAGGCACGACGGGCGCGTCGGTCAATTTCAAAAAAGGGACAACTACGGGAAGCATTGGTTTCGGCACGGCCAACGACATTTTCACCGTAAACCCCGGCGCAAACAACACTGCTTTGCAATACAACGGCACCACGAAACTCACAGTCAACTCGGCTGGCATTGACGTGCCGGGTACGATTACCTGCACCAGCTTGACCCAGACCAATCCAGCGGGCGCGACCAACCCCGTGACCTTCGTCGTCACCCAGCAACTTGCCGTTGGGCAAAGCGCCGTCGAACCCAACTATGCCTTCAAGGTGGCGGGACAATCCTTGATGACTGGTGGCGGATTGTGGATTCAGGGTAATGTTGTCTCATTTGGCATTTGTGGTGGCTGTAACTTAATCAATCCAACAGGAGGATTTCAACAAACGGGCGGGACGGTATCGCCTGGCCTCCGAGTGGATGGGTATGCAAGTGCTTATGGATTTATGACTGGCTCCGAACGCCGCATCAAAACCAACTTCGTCCACCCAACGGGTTTGGGCGATTTGAGCCTGCTGAACAAATTGCAAGTGACCGACTACCAATACATTGACAAAATGGGGCATGGCACAAAGACTGTAAAAGGCTTTGTTGCCCAAGAAGTGAAAAATGTGTTGCCGGAGGTGGTCTCGCTCGGCACTGATTTCATCCCGTCCATTTATGCGTGGCCCACTTCGGTGGGGATGAAAGGCAAGCAGTTGCAACTTGAAATGGACAAAGCACACGGTCTGAAACAAGGCGACCGGGTGCGGATTTTTTCCCCAAAGGAGAGCCACGACGTGGTGGTGGCGGAAGTGCTTTCGGAAAATGCTTTTGCCGTCAACGATTGGGCGTTTGCGCCGGAGAACCTGTTTGTTTTCGGTCAAGAAGTAAGTGATTTCCACACGATTGATTTCAACCAATTGACGTCGCTCAACATCTCGGCCACGCAGGAACTCGCCCGGGAAGTCGAACTATTGAAAAAAGAAAACGCCAGACTGCGGCAGCAGGTCGGCGAGATGAAAACGGAGGCAAAAGTTTCGGCGGAGAAAACGGAGGCGCGGTTCCGGGCTTTGGAAAATCGGTTGTCGAATTAATCTCAGTCCGTTAACCCACCCATTTTCTTCACTCAATTTGACTTTTTCAACATGAAAAGTATAAAACATCTGGCCTTCGCCGGGGTGTTGCTGTTCTTCGCAAACACCCAACTTTGGGCGCAGGTGCAGGCGTTCAATTGCCAGACCGCGAGCGACGACAACGTCATAAATGGCGAGGTTTTTTTTAACTACGGCAGCCTGTCGGGCGCGTATTCGATTAAAAACCGGACAAGTTTGACGGTTGCCGAACCCGTCGTGGGCGAAATGCAGTCGGCCAATTATACCACCGGCCTCGGTTTTTGGTCGCGGTATTTGCTCACGCCGCGCGCGCCGATTGTGCGGGCGAGCGAAGGTGATTTAGCCGACCGCATCAGTGTTTCCTGGACGGTTGACCCGCTTTCACCCGCACCGAACCTGGGTTTTAAGGTTTACCGCAACGGCAGTTTTCTCGCCAATATTGACAACACAACCTTCGATTTCGTGGATTTCAACGTCATCGCCGGGGAAAATTATACCTACACGATTTACGGCCTGAACGATTATGGCATTGGTTTTGGCGGCGCGGCGCTCGGTTTTGTCAACCCAAATGGCGTGGTCACAGGGCAGGTCAAGACTTTTTCGGGCAATCCCGTCCCAGGTGCGGCAGTCATGCTGACCCCGACTTTGGGCACGGCCCTGAATTTCAACGGTACGGCCAGCGCGTTCACGGAATACCAAACGAACTACCCGCGCAGCCAGTTTTCGCTGTCGGCCTGGGTAAAAATCGGGACTGGAAATGACGCGGCGGGCATCCTTGACATGGGTTCGAGTATTTCAAAAAACTGGTGGATCCACACGACGCCTGCAAGTTCGGGTAAAGGACTGACGGTCGGAATCGGCGCGGGCGCGGGCAACGTACATGAACTTTCGGCCAGCTTCCCCGCTGGAACGGCGGATGCCTGGCACTATATTGCGGCAACTTATAACGGTTCGTCGCTGCTTTTTTACCTCGACGGCGAACTGATTTCGACGGCGGTCGCGGCGATTTCGGCGGATTCGATGCCGCTGTTTTTTGGAAAAAAGAGCGACGGTACCGGTTTTTTCAACGGAAAATTGGATGAGGTGCGGATTTTTGACAGGCAACTCAGCCAGACCGAAATCCAAATGTTGATGGACAAAACGGCCAGCAGCACGACGCCGGGATTGTTTTCGTACTGGAAATTTGATGAAGGCACGGGCGCGAAAGCGTTCAATATTTCAAAAAATAAAATTACCGCATACCTCTGCGGCGCAGTTTGGACGTCGGATAAGCCGACGGTTTTGAACGCGGGCAGCACCGACGAAACCGGTTTTTACCAAATCGAGGGCATCAATTATTCGACCGGAAAAACCTTCACGGCGCGGGTGGAGAAGGATTTTTACTACAACCAAAGTCTTGAATTCAATGCTGTCAATACGCAACGCGCCGAGTTGACGGATTTCGATTTGTCGGATTCCTCGACGGTCGAAATCACGGCAAAAGCCTTTGATTTTGCCGGAAACCAATGTATTTTGAGCAAAGAAGGCCATTTTGCCTTGAATTTGAACGCAGGGCATCTGATTTTGGAAATGGGCGGCACGTCGCACGATTTCGGAACTTTGGGCATGGGTTTTCACCGTTTGTCTTTTGTGATTGAACAAATTGCAGGCGGCTCGTCGGCCACCGTCACGTTTTACAAAGACGGGACCTTTGTCGGCGCGAACACGTTTTCGGGCGTGGCCGCAAATTTTGCGGGCGGCACGGCATGGACGCTCGGCGCGAAACGCACGGGCGGGGTTTTGGGCAATTATTTCTCCGGTTTGATTGACGACGTAGCGTTTTACAACACCTTAATTTCGTTGCCCGATATTCAAACAGCGGCCAACATCGGCACGGACGTCAAGCACATCAATTTGCAAAATTATTTCCCCTTGAACGAGGGCAGCGATGTAGACCTCGTGGATTACGGCCTTGGATTGACCGGGAAAGGCGAAATTTTCGGCGCAACCTGGAGCACAGTCGCAGGGCTGGCTAAGGTAGAACCGCACCTTTTCACGCCTTCGACGCGTTTGGTAACGCTCAATCCGAGTAACACGAGCACCGACCAAGTGGATTTTATCGACCAGAGCACCGTGCCGGTTTCGGGCTACGTGCGCTTCGACGGCACGACCTGTTTTCAGAAACAAGTGGAAATTTTGGTGAACGGCCAGCACTTTTTACCCGCCGTTTACACCGATAGTACGGGGTATTTTGTCATTGATTTTGAGCCGGGTGCGACCGCACAACTGACCCCGGTTTACAAAAACCACGCGTATTACCCCGCATTTTGGGAAGTCAAAAACCTTGCCTCGCCAGTCGCGGGCATCCTTTTTCGCAACCAGACGCAGCGGCACATTTCCGGGCAATTGGCGGGAAATGCGATTTGCCGAAAAAGCATCATCCCGGTGGACGCGAATGGCAACGCAACGGCCATCGTGAAAGTGAAGGTGGAAACTTTGGACGGCTGTTTGTACCGTGAAATTCAAATCATGGAGGAAAACGGCAAGTTCATTTTCCCAAAACTGCCGCCGTTGAAATACACGGTAGCCGTCACAGAACACTCGAACAACGTGATTTACAATTATTTCCAATTGCAGGGTGGTAAAACGCTCGACCTTGAATTGGTAAGCGACACGACGGATTTTATTTATTATTCGCCCCCGGAAATCGAAATGACGGTGCTCGATACAAACACTTGCGGCGTTTCGATGCTCCAACAAGACGAAAAATACGAGACCGAAATAAAGGTGTATCAGCCCTACGACGGCGGCGTTTGCTATTTAGATACGGCGCTGTTGCACATTGACAACTTGATTGAGGGTGAAGGTGCGTTTGATACCTTGATGACGACGGGAAAATTGAAGCACAAATTCACCGCCGGGATGCCCAACATCGTCCCGCCATACACGAAAACGCTGACCATTTTGGCAACGGCCAACAAGTTTGAAAACACGGCTTCGCAAACGGCGGTGGTCTTGGGCAAACGCCCGCGCTTGGTCAATTTCACCTCGACCTCGCCGCAAATACCGATAATGATTTTACGCGACCCGCCGGGCGACGGCTCCTCCGCGACGATTGAAAAAGGCAAGACGGTTTGCAACGGCTGGTCGTTCGGGTTGACGGGTTCCGAAGAGGAACACTTAGGCTTAGAAATAGACTTGGGCAATAAACAGCAAATTATCACCGGCACTCCGGCTACGGGGAAAATTACCGAAGTTGGCGTTGACAATTCGGTTGAACTCGGGCTGAGGGTCAAAACTGCCCAAACATCCAATTCATCCGCAGAAGTTTGCATGACGGCTACCGAGACGATTTCGACTTCCAGCGGCGATGTGATTATTGGCGAGGACGCAGACGTTTACGTTGGCGGCGCGTTGAATTTGCTGTTCGGTATCACCGACGATTTGCGTTGGGACACGGCAAATTGTTCGTTTTTCATCCATCCCGGGCTGTTGATTTTCCCTGACAAGTTTGCCACGACGTTCATTTACTCGCATTATCAAATCAAAAACGTGGTTATCCCGAACCTCGAATTGGTGGGGGACACCGGTTCGGCAAACCAATGGCGCAATATTTTGCAGCGCAATGCCGACCTGAAAGCGGCGGCCAATTTTGAAAAAAACCTGTCGTTCGACGCAGGCGTAAACTATGAAAATGCGACGACTATTGAAAACACCAAAAGCACGTCCTTTGCCTTTGATGTTGAAGTTAGCGGTTCCATAGCCGTTGAACTCGGCGGCCATATTGATGGAACAGGCGTTACGACTAAGTTTGGCATAGATTTGAGCATGGGCGTTTCGTCAGAGTTTAGCACCACGCAAACCAATTCTCAAACGGTAGCCTACTCCCTCAGTGACGATGATATTGGCGACGTTTTTACATTGGACGTTTTGCAAGACAAAGTGTACGGCACGCCCGTTTTCAAAACTGTCTCTGGAAACTCCTCCTGCCCATACGAACCGAAGACCGTACCACATGACGGCGTGGAAATCACCGTGGACAAGACGGTGGTTTCTAATGTTCCTGAAAATGACAAGGCTGTTTTCAAGTTTACGTTGGGCAACAGTAGTCAGACAAATTCATACCGAACCTATGATTTTGGGCTTTACAATGCCTCAAACCCAAACGGCGCTGTCATCAAAGTGCAGGGCGCGGGACAAAGTGGCTCGTTTGGTATCGGTCCAGGACAATCGCAAG
>JBAXTB010000315.1:0-6741 GCA_037130425.1 Bacteroidota bacterium | reverse complement strand
ACAGCTAATTGCGGTCAATTCGACTACCTTTGCGCGATTTTATCCGGGAAATCATCCCGGTTAGGAAAATATGATGCCGTTAAAATATACGTTTTCCATCTTATTTTTATCACTCACCGTTTTGCTGTGCTGGCAATGTGGGAACGATAACGCCCCTAAGGAGGGCGATCGCTTGCTGGCGCAGGTGTATAATAAAAATCTGTACAGCTCTGATCTGGATGATATTGTGCCGGAATCTACCAGCGCAGGAGACAGCGCGCTGATTGTGGATGCTTATGTGCAGCGCTGGATTCGGGAGCAATTGCTGATGTATGAAGCAGAACGGAATATTCCAAAAGATTTGAACATCGATAAATTGGTGCGTGATTACCGCGCCAGCTTAGTGCGTTTTAATTTTGAAGAGCAGATCATTGCGCAAAAATTGGACAGTACCGTTTCGGAACCGGAACTCAAAGCCTTTTACGAAAACAATCCCGATCAGTTTCAGTTGGAAAGCACCATCCTGAAATGCCAATTAATCAAGGTATCGGCCAAAACGCCCCATGCTGATCTCGACAAACTCTGGAACAGCCGCTCCGACGATACGCAGGCAAAATTGAGCATTTTTGCCAAGCAATCGGCTGCATTTGCCTTGCTCGACCGGGAAAAATGGTATAAACTTGAAGAGGTGGCCGCGTTTTTGCCCAAAGGCACGTTAACATCGGAAAACGTTGGTTCACGACGGGATGGCACCTTGAGCGACGGCGATTACCGCTATTATTATCGGGTGCTCGAAACGGTACAGGGTAAAACGACAGCGCCCTTCGATTACGTGCGCGAACAGGCGTCTAAGGTCATCCTCCACAAACGCAAACAAGAGTTGCTCGAAAAATGGAAAGAAGACCTTTATCAAAAAGAACTCCGGCGTGAAAATGTCAAAGTGTTGAAATAGAAATTAACCAAAACCTTCAGGCTATAAGCATTTGATTTTCAATGAAAAATATAAAACTCTTTATTTGTTGTTTCCTGGCGCCACTTGCCCTGTTTGCCCAAAACGACAAAGCGGTTATTGACCGTGTGGTAGCAACCGTGGGTGGGGAAATTATCCTGCTGAGCGAAGTACAGGAACAACTGTCTTATGCCAAACAGCAAAAAACGGACCTGCCGCCTGAATATAAATGCTCGGTATTGCAAAACCTGATCGTTCAAAAACTTTTGGTCAATCAGGCAAAACTCGATTCCGTTGCGGTAAAAGACGAAGAAGTTGAAAATCAACTCAAAGCGCGCATTGAGCGCCTGCTGACGTATTTTAACCAGGATGAAAAGGCGTTGGTTGAATTTTACGGGATGAGCCTCGACCAGATCAAGGAGCAGACCCGCACGGATATGCGCAACCAACTGTTAGCGGAAAAAATGCAAGGTCAAATCACCGAGCACGCAACTGTTACGCCGGCCGAGGTGCAAATCTTTTTTAACAATATTCCAAAGGATTCGCTTCCATTTTTCAATGCCGAAGTGGAAATCCGCGAAATTGTGTACAAACCGAAAGTCAGCGCGGTGGAAAAAGAAAAAGCCCGCGCCAAAATCGAAGACCTGCGCAAACGAATTGTAGATGGCAAAGAGGATTTTGCGCCCTTAGCCAAGCGTTTCAGCGACGACCCGGGCAGCGGCCAGCAAGGTGGCGATTTAGGCTGGCAAAAACGTGGCACTTTTGTACCGGAGTTTGAGGCAATGGCCTACAAATTGGAAAAAGACCAATATAGTCCGATCATTGAAACCGACTTCGGTTTTCACTTTATGCAACTGATTGAACGCCGGGGCAACCTCATCCACGTGCGGCACATCTTAGTAAAACCGGAAATTACAGACGCCGACCTTGAGCAGGCAAAAGCCAAACTCGATTCGGTGCGCACGATGCTGAAAGAAAGCAAGATCACCTTTTCAGAAGCCGTAAAAAAATACGGTGATAAAAATACCCAGAGTTTCAACAACGACGGCCGGGTTGCCAACCCACGCAGCGGCAACAGTTTTTTTGAAGTGGCCGACCTTGAAACCGATGTCTATTTTGCCATTGAAGGATTGCAGGTAGGCGATATTGCCGAACCGTTTCAATACCGCGAACAGGATGGTAGCAAGCGCTATCGTTTGGTGATGTTGCAAAGCCGCACCAAACCGCACAAAGCAGATTTGAAACAGGATTACGGTAAAATCCAAACGGCAGCCTTAGAGCAGAAAAAAGGCCAATACACGGAAAAATGGGTGCTTGAAAAACTGCATTCGACGTACCTGTCAGTCAGCAATATGTTCGAAACCTGTCCCAACCTTCAGGAAATGATGTCGGTAAAGCGTTAATTACGCTGTAGCGATTGCATTGATTATCAATCATAAAGGCAATCCGGCATGTTGCGTCGGTAGCCCCCAACATAAACACAGAACCCGGAATCCGGATTTAAAATATGCGTCTACACATCTTCGGCCTCTTGCTGGCCCTGTTTGCTCCTCAACTGTTGAACGCACAAGTGCGCGACACCCTTTTCCCCGCCATTCCATACGATCAACCCAAGGAGTACGAGATCGGCGGCATTCGCGTGAGCGGCACCCAGTTTGCCGATGCCAATACCCTGATCGCTATTGCCGGTTTTAAAGTCGGCGATAAAATCAGGGTGCCCGGCAGTATATTTCCAAAGGCAGTACAGGCACTCTGGGCGTTGCGTTTGTTTACCGATGTGCAGATTAATCGCGAACGCACCGTGGGCGATAAAATTTTTATTGAAATTGCGGTAAAAGAACTGCCCCGGTACACCCGACATTCTTACACAGGCGTAAAAAAGAGCAAACACGACGATCTGAACGCGATTGTTACAAAATTCCTGCAAAAAGGCGCTATCCTGACCGACAACGTAAAAGCGTCGCTGGTGTACGGCATGGAGCAGTATTTTATTGAAAAAGGATTCCTGAACGCAAAAGTAAAGGTTGTATCTCAACCCGACGAGCGCGCTACCAACGCGACCAAACTCGAATTCATCATTGCCCAAGGTAAACGCGTTAAAATTAAAGACATCGTTTTTACCGGCAACGAACACGTAAAATCGAAGATTTTGCGCAAAAAAATGAAAAATACGGCGCGCAAACTCCGTATTTTCAAAAAATCAAAATTGGTGCGCAAAGACTATGAGGAAGACAAAATCAAAATTGAAACGTACTACAACAACAACGGCTACCGGGATGCCCGAATCGTAAAAGACAGCATCTCCCGCAATAAAAAAGGAGAATTGCTGATTAACCTGAAAATCAGTGAAGGCAACCGGTATTATTTCCGCAACATCTCCTGGAAAGGAAACACACTCTACGAAACCAAATACCTCGATCAGGTACTCGGCCTCAAAAAAGGTGATGTGTACAACCAGGAACTGCTGAATACGCGCCTGCAATTCAGCCAGGACGGACGCGATATTTCTTCGCTGTACCTCGACAACGGCTACCTGTTCTTCCGCATCGACCCGGTTGAAACTTCCATCGAACACGACTCCATCGACCTTGAGTTGCGCATTTTTGAAGGGCCGCAAGCCACCATCGACCGGGTTGTCATCAAAGGCAACGACCGCACGCACGAACACGTTATTCGCCGGGAGTTGTTTACGCGTCCGGGCGACAAATTCAGCCGCTCTGACATCATTCGTTCGCAGCGTGAAATCGTAAACCTCGGCTATTTCAACCCGGAAGCGCTCGGCATCAATACGCCGGTAAATCCGGATCGCGGCACCGTGGACGTTGAATACGCCGTGGAAGAAAAACCTTCCGACCAGTTGGAACTTTCGGCGGGTTACCAGCCTGCAACTGCATTCAGCCGCGGCGGCGTAATCGGAACGCTTGGGGTGACGTTCAACAACTTCTCACTGCGCAATGTAAAAAACAAAGAAACCTGGAACCCGCTGCCTCAGGGCGACGGCCAGCGTTTCAGTGTGCGCGGCCAAACAGCGGGCGATCGCTTCCAATCATACAACGCCTCCTTCACAGAGCCTTGGTTGGGTGGTAAAAAACCGAACTCCCTCACCGTAGCGGGCTTCTACAACCGCTATGCTTCCGGTATTTCCGGCGCTGCCAACTACCAGCGCCTCGACATCATACAAGGAACGGTCGGTTTCGGTACGCGTTTGAAATGGCCGGACGACAACTTTATTTTCCGCGCCGACCTTGACATTCAAACCCTGCGCCTCAACCGCTGGCCTGGTTTCCGAGATGATTTAAACAGAACCGTAACAAATGGTATTTTCCACAACTACAATTTAGGTCTGACCTTAGCCCGCAACAGCATCAACGACCCGATCTTCCCGAAAACCGGCTCTTTGATTTCCCTGAAATTGCAGGCTACGCCGCCTTATTCTTTGTTCAACAGCGCCAACTTTTATAAAACGGCAGCCGTTAATGATTTGTACCGCTATGTGGAATACCTGAAATGGCGCGTTGACGCCGAATGGTACACGACCCTTGTGGGCAAATTGGTACTGAAAACATCAGCAAAAATCGGCATCCTGAGCCGCTGGAGCGATAAAACGCCGCTTACGCCGTTTGAACGTTTTGACCTCGGTGGCGACGGTTTGAACAACCAGAACTTTGGTCTGAATGGTCGCACCATCATCAGTTTGCGCGGTTACGAAGTAAACGGCACGAACAACAACGGCGACGGCATCATGGACCGTATCCCTGGCGGCGCCGGCGTGTTCAGCAAGTACACGATGGAGTTGCGCTACCCGGTTTCGTTGAATCCGCAAAGCACGATCTTCCTGACGGCCTTTGTGCAAGGCGGCAATGCCTGGCAGCGCGTACAAGACTACAATCCGTTTGATGTACGGCGCTCGGCCGGTATGGGCTTGCGGGTGTTCCTGCCGATGTTTGGTACGCTCGGCTTTGACTACGGCTTCGGCTTTGACAAACCAAACCTGATTAGCACGGGCGCCAAGTGGAGTTCGTTCGGACGCTTTAATATTGTGTTGGGCTTCGAGCCGGATTAGGCTGAAGCGTAGGCGACTGGTAATACAGAAAAGCTCAATAGATGGTGTATCATAAGTCGTTTTATAAACATTTAACGGATGATCCGCAAAATATTATTCGGATGACCGGGCGTATTGAGGGGGTGACTGTCAGTCACCCCCTCAATTAGGCGCTATCTCAACTTTTTATTTGGCGAAAAAATCCCACGTTGCCTTATGATACAGCCTCTATCCACGCTTCCGAAATATCAGCCTTACCAGTCTTTTACATTTTCTCACCGCGCGTGGTCTTCGTTTTTTACATAAGGTCGCGATTTTCTCATGTTTCCCCTTAATTCATTCTCAACCATTTTGCCGTATAACATACATGCCCATGCAAACCGCTTGCCTTGATTAAGTACAAACCTGGCGGTAAATTGCTCAAATCAAGTGTCGGCGAAAGAGTATTGCAGCGCAGGTCTTGGTACGCCAATATACCCATTTCATCATAAATTTCAAGGCATAAATCACCCGTAATTTGTTGCCCAAGATCAAGATGCAGTATTCCGGTAGACGGGTTTGGAGCGACGGACAAGGTATTGCTTACCGATAAAGGCTGTGCTAAATTGACTTCCAGGCAAGAATCCTGTGACTCAAACGCGCCGGCGTCCACTTTGCCGAACCGCATTCTGGGCAAACCGCCAAGGTCGGTGAACAAACCCAACGAGTCTACGATAAAATTATTTCCGACGTTCACGGCAGGCGAACATGGTTTGAGCCTGAAATCATAATTTGTGGTATCTACAAATTCAGGGTAGGTTTCCCATTTGATATGGCTGCCCAGCGCTTCAAAATAGCCGGGAACGCCGATTATGCTGGAAATGCTAAGCACGGAATAATCAATATGGTAGTCGTATATGGTAATATTATTAAAGTCATTGTTGAAAAACATGTAAAAGATGATCGTTTCCGGCTCCCAGAAAATACAATTTGAAATATAGCACTTGTTGTAATCTGTAACTCCATTGTAAGTGCTATACCATGATTTACTGACCGGTATTTTTCTGTTATTTACAAATGAGCAATTCGTTATATGCGTAATGGTTTTGCCCAAAGGCTCTGATACAACAGCAACGCCGTCTCCGTTATTGGCAAACAAACAATTATCAATTTGCACGTTCATCTCTAAATATCCAGAGATCCCTATTGCAAAACAAGATGAGTTCTTAAAATTAAAATCTTTATTATTTATTAAGGAACAGTTTTTAATTTTTACATCACATATTGAAGTACCGCCCAGCCCTGTAATCCTTAATGCTCCTTGGCTAGAGGTTGAGTTGTTTTTAATTTCGCAACCAATAATGTTTATCTTCATGTTACTTTTGTAAGATTGCGAAACAATTAAAACCCCGCCATCCGAGTAAACCGCCTTATTTTTATCAAAAATACAATTCGTAACATCTAATTGGAACGGGATTGTTTTTGATACACTTTGTATATCTGTTATATTTATACAACCTCCTTCAGCAGCCAGGTTATTATTAAATACACAAGAATCAATTTTTAATTTACAGCCAATGGAATCACCATTCGCAACAAAATAATATATAGCCCCTCCACCACCATTTGTCGAATCAACTTCAAACCTTGAATTTTTGATTAATGTATTGGAACCAGGTTTATTAAAAAAAATGCAGCCGCCACCTAACAAAGCTCTATTTTCAATAAAATCGCAAGACTGGATCATAAATGCCGCATCAGGGCTTGAAGGCCCTGTTTTATACAAGGCAGC
>JBAXTB010000314.1:0-6754 GCA_037130425.1 Bacteroidota bacterium | reverse complement strand
TCAAACAAATCAAAACCGACATCGAACAAACACTCGATAAATTCAACAGCGCTTACCGGATGCCGGAAGTGCAAGGCTCCAAACTCAAAGACATGCTTTACGGAAGCATGGAGAATTAACTCGTTTGTAATCAACTTATTATAAACCGAAATCAACACCCGCAAGATGGAAAAAATATACTGCTTTTTTGTTTTTATGAGCCTGCTGCTTTTCAGTTTATGCAACAATGCTCAGGCCCAAACAACCAATACGGCCGTTTCGTCCATTAAGATTACAGACTCCGACCAATATTTTGACCCTGAACGCGACCCAATCGGCCTGGTGCAAAGCGATGGCAGTTTTCTGCTCACAGTGAGTGAAGCCGTGTTGACCCGCTCCCTGAAAACATTCATGCCGCAAATCGGGATTGTCCAAAAAGTTGTGAAACAGAAAATTAGAGGCGCGGAACACATCGTTTTTGAATGTCGAAATATCAATGAACCTGAAAAATCGCTTTTTGTGGCCATTCAACTCAAAAAAGATGAATTCGGAAAGATGTTTGCCGACCGGCAATACAATATCTGTTCGGGAAACCCCTGCGGCGATTGCAAATTTACTGCCGGCGGCTGCATCTGTGCAGAACAGGCGCCCGCCGACGACCCCACGCGCATGGGATCCTGCAACCATACTGTCAGTGACCGCATGGGACTTGTGAAGGTCAAAATTGCGCAAGAATAAATACCAGGCATTCAAAAATTAAAACAAACACGATGAATACCTTGAAAATCATGCCTTTATGCCTGGTGCTGTTCTGTCGATGTCAAAAAAACGAAGATGCGCCGCCAACGCAAACCGGCCCGGTTTTGTACTGGAAACACGATTTTAATACCCCGCAACTTACCGGATCACAAACGCCGATTCTGACATCTTCCGGTGTGTTGTTTAGCCTGCATACCGATCAGAATTCCGATGAATCTCTGCTCATGCTTGACCCCGAAACAGGCTTGACGCGCTGGACCTGGAACCAATACCTGAACCACCCAACCACCATTTTAGCCGCCAGTCGCCAAGAGCCGGCCCTGTACAATCAGGATTTGCTCTTTGCCGCCGGAAACGGTTTGTACAACATTGACTTAAGCGACGGGCACACTGTTTTGAAACAGCCCGGCGAATTTAATTCCGCGTATAAACAATTGGGGGCCAGTATTTTATGCACCCAAAATCGCCTTCAGGATACGGTGACGCAAGTTGCCCTAATTGATATGATGACGGGCAATGAACGTTTTTTATACACGCATCACGGCCTAAATTCGGCTTTTAACGCCATCAGCTGCCCCACGTATGCCTTTGAATCGAATGGCGACACCAGCCTGTATTGGATGTATAAAACTTACAATCATCAAAGTTGGAAAACTGAAGCATCCATGTACGCACTTCGTTTACCGGATCGTCAAATGCGGTTTATAAAATCCAACATCAGTCAAGGTTCTAATGAATATGCGCCGCTTGTGCGTGATAGTCTGATTTTTGTAGAAGGGTATCGGGAAGTGTTGGCCATGAATCGTTTCACAGGAGCAGAGATTTGGCGCACGCAAACAGGCGGCGTGGGCGGGCGCCAAATTCAAATAATTGACCAAATTTTATTGGTTTCTGATGCCGATCATGGCTTTTTGATTGGTTTAGAGCCTAAAACCGGTGTTATTCGATGGAAAACCCAGGTCTACGGCGCGTGTTCCATGCCGCAATACATGGACGGCGTTTTATATACAATTAGCCAGGAAAATGGAAAGTTATACGCCATTCAAATAACGGATGGTAGCATTTTGTGGACGCTTGAATCGCCCGATTTGGCGCTGCATCCTTATGCGACCTTTAGTTACGGCGTTGGAGTAGATCCTGTAAACCGGCGCGTTTTTTTGAGTTCGTTTCGGGCGGCTTACTGTTATAAAATATGACAATTCCTGCTGCCTTTCAGGCGGCATGTTACTTCGCGCCGGAAGATTTGATGTAATGGAAATTTGCGCTATGACGCTCAGTATGACAATTCCTGCTGCCTTTCAGGCGGCGCTTATATACCTGGAAAGCCGACAGTAAACGGCAGTTTCCTTTTTTTACGGGCAGGCGGCTAAAGGGGATAGCCGTCCTGCTTTTTTTGTTATTTCGTGCCGAATGATATTATATAAAATTAAATCATTGATTATGAGCGCTCAATATGACAATGATTCGCCAACATCCAACCTAAACCAACGTTTAAGCGTCATCGTTTTATAAAACAACTGATATGAAATTGATTGCTCGCTATACAGCGCTCTTTTTAGGTCTTCTCTTGGTTGGAAGTTGTAAAAAAAACAACGACCAGGCCCCCGGTTTTGACATGATTTACCAAACCGAATTCACCATTCAGGCAGGTCTCGGCGTGGATGTAGTGCATCATTATTATTTAAAAAACATTTCCACGCGTTATCAACAATTCCTGACGGAACACAAGGTAAAGGATGCGGATCTTACGAAAATCATTCCAGCGCAAATCGTGTTGAACGGTACCTTCGGCGACTCCAATTATGACTTTATTGAAGAAGCCACTTTGCGCATCTACAAGGAACCTGATCCCACCAAGTTTATTGAAATCGCTTACCGGTTTCCGGTACCCCTCGAACCCGGCAATTCTCTTGCGCTTATTCCCAACCTGCCAGATGTAAAATCATACCTCACCGATACACGCTATAGTTTAGATTTGGCGCTTAGATTGCGCAAAATTACCCAGGAAGAGACCCAAACGCGTATTGACGTTCAATTCCGCGCGGTTTTCTAAACCAATCGTTTTTACTTCATTACCTTTGCGGGCACATTTTAAACCTGTTTGTTATCCATCCACAACCATACGATATTATGGAAGTTCTAACCGAAACCCAACCCGCAACCACCACCGATACTTTCCCGATTAACGGCACCGATCACCTCGAATTTTATGTCGGAAACGCCAAACAAAGCGCGCTGTATTACCAGGCAGCCCTTGGTTTTCAATGGGTTGCCTACAGCGGCCCGGAAACCGGCAACCGCGAACGGGTGAGTTATGTTTTGCAACAAGATAAAATCCGAATCGTACTTAGTTCGGCCCTTACACCCGACCATGAAATTGCCAAACATGTAGCCGAACACGGCGACGGGGTAAAAGTGCTTGCGCTTTGGGTTGATGATGCCGAAATGGCTTACAATACCGCTATTGAGCGCGGGGCCGTAAGCGCATTCCCGCTACAGCGTTTGAACGACGAACACGGCGAGGTCGTGATGGCCGCCATTAAAACCTACGGCGAAACGATACATACGCTTGTAGAACGCAAAGCTTATTCCGGCCCGTTTTTACCCGGTTATGAAGCCCGCAAAAGCGTCTATCCCGCCAAATCAGTTGGTTTGAAATACGTCGACCACTGCGTCGGCAACGTTGAATTAGGCGGTATGAACAAATGGGTGAAGTTTTATGAAGACGTCATGGGCTTCAAACTGCTCATCACTTTTGACGACCACGATATTAGCACTGAATATACCGCCTTGATGTCAAAAGTAGTCAGCAACGGCAACGGATACATCAAATTCCCGATTAATGAGCCAGCAAAAGGCTTGAAAAAGAGTCAGATCGAAGAATATATCGAGTTTTATCGCGGGGCAGGCGTGCAACATATTGCCGTTGCAACCGATAATATCCTCGAAACCGTAGCCCAAATGCGCAGCAACGGAGTTGATTTTCTGCAAGTTCCGGAAACCTATTACGAAGATGTAATCAGTAGGGTAGGCCATATTGACGAAAATTTGGAAGACCTTAAAGCCATGAATATCCTCATTGATCGGGATGAAGAAGGGTACCTGCTTCAAATTTTTACCAAACCGATTCAAGACCGTCCGACCGTATTTTTTGAAATCATCCAACGCCGGGGCGCCAAATCGTTCGGTAAAGGAAACTTCAAAGCCCTTTTCGAAGCCATTGAACGCGAACAAGCGCTGCGCGGCAACCTTTAAGGAATCTGATAAAAAATCTGAATTTATTGGCTGTTAACCGGTATTCCAACTCAATTGGTCTATTCTATGGGTTGTAAAAGCTTAAACCGGTAAATTTGTCGTTTAAATGGCCGCTGCAAGCATGTAGCGGCCATTTCAAGTATTATTTGTTCAATCAAAATCAATTTTCACATGAATTTTAAGCAGAATTTGACGGTGCTGGCATTGTGCTTGCCCGCCATATTCCTTGGCGCACAATCCAAGGCTCCGGATAACTGGTTTACCCTCGACCCGGTTAAAGACAAAGTAAATGGCACCGGTAGCGATGAAGCCATCAAAAAACTAAAAGAAAAGGGCAAAAAAAGCCAAACGATCATCGTTGCTGTGCTGGACTCCGGCGTTGATTACAACCACGAAGACCTGAAAGATATTATGTGGACCAATCCGGGCGAAATCCCGAACAATGGTAAAGACGACGACGGAAACGGCTACATCGACGATATCCACGGCTGGAATTTTATCGGCGGCAAAGACGGCAAGAACGTTAGCCACGATTCTTACGAACTTACGCGCGAGTACGTGCGTTTGGGCAAAAAATTTGCAGGCAAAGACGGCAAAGGTCTGACTGGCGACGCCAAAAAAGAATACGATGCTTATGTGGAAATCAAGGCGGCGTACGAAGAAAAACGCGGCGAACTGGAAGGCCAGAAAGCGCAATTTGATGCCCAATTTGGCAAAATCGAAAAAGCCTTCGCAACCGTAGCAAAAGCAATCGGTAAAAAGAATTTCACGGCTGATGATTTGGGTAAAGTAAACGCAGGCTCAAACGCCGAACTGAAAGACGCTGTTGCGCTTTGCCAAGGCGTTATGGCCCAAGGACTTACGCCTGATGGCCTCGAAGAACAAAAGAAAGAAGCCAGCGCTTATTTTGATGGCGGTCTGAGTTATGGCTACAACCCGGATTTCAATCCACGCACCATCGTAGGCGATAACTACGAAGACCTCACGAACCGTTTTTACGGCAACAATGATTACCGCGGACCGGATGCAAGCCACGGCACCCACGTAGCCGGTATCATAGCAGCCGAACGCAACAACAATATCGGCATCAATGGTATCGCTGATAATGTACGCATCATGAGCGTGCGCTGCGTACCCGATGGCGACGAACGCGACAAAGACGTTGCAAATGCGATTTACTACGCCGTTGACAATGGCGCGAGTGTAATTAATATGTCATTTGGTAAAGGTTACAGCCCGCACAAAGATTATGTAGACGCTGCCATGCACTACGCTGCCGAACACGATGTGCTACTTGTACACGCTGCGGGTAACGACTCCGAAAACAACGACACCGACGGTAACTTCCCGAACGATGGCTACAAAAAACCATTCAAAGCGGGTTTGTTTAAAAAAGAAAAAAACGTGCCATCCTGGATGGAAATCGGCGCATTATCCTGGAAAGGCGGCGAAAAGCGCGTTGCCGGTTTCTCTAACTACGGCAAAAAGAACGTAGACCTGTTTTCTCCAGGCGTAGCGATTTACTCAACGGTTCCGGATAATAAATACGCTTCGTTCCAAGGCACGTCAATGGCTTCGCCTGCTGCTGCCGGTGTGGCTGCCATCCTCCGTTCGTACTATCCGGATTTGTCGGCTAAACAAGTGAAGAGCATTCTTGAAACTTCGGTTGTTAAACAAGATGGCGACGTAATCAAACCGGGCACGACGGAAAAAATCAAATTCAGCGAACTCTGCGTAAGCGGCGGCATCATCAGTGCTAATAACGCCGTTGATTTGGCTGCAAAAACCAAAGGCAAACGCAATAAAAAAGCAATTTGGCAAGAAGCGGGTATGGGTAAGGTCATTAAAAAAGACAAAAAGACCCTTGAGCCGCGCGCGTAGAGAAGAGGGAATAACGAATATCGAACAGAGGAATATCGAATATTGAATGGGAGCGTTGGGTTTGGAAACCCGGCGCTCCCATATCTTTTTTTGTTACTTGGGTATTTAGAATTCGGGCGCTCTGAGATCCTGGTTTAAAATTTTATAATCCAATTTCCCCTTCATTTTTTTCAGATGCTCCAACACGATGATGCCGCGTTCGATGCGTTTGTCGGGCGTTTTAGCGGAGTTGATCATGAATAACAGCGTGCGCAGTTTTCCCGCAGTCAAGGCATGGAAATACTGGTTGCCCAATTCATCCTGTTTCAACAACTCCGCCAATTCTTCCGGCATAGGCAGGCCGTATTCGCTTTCGTCTTTCCACACGCGCACACGCACGGGCGAGCCGGGTTTGAGGCCCAACTTGTCGCGATTCGCCTTGTTAACCGTTATAACATATTGATTATCACCTTTGGAAACCAACGCGCACTGATATTCAAGTACCTCGTTGATCTCGCATACCACGCGCTTCGAACCGCTGTCAATAAACACACGTGAAATAACATCCGGGACCAAAAAATGAGCGCCCCAAAGTTTGTTAAATGATTCCTCAATGACGGAATTGAAGGCTAAAGCGTCTTCCATACGGTACTAAACTGCTTTGAAATGCGGATTTTTAATCAAACCGATCAGGTTGCCCCAGGGGTCTTTCAGCGTGGCAACCCATATATCGCCGCCAACTTCCTGCGGGGCATTGTGTTCAGTAGCGCCAAGATGTAACAGTCGGGCGTATTCGGTGCTGATGTCGTCGACGCCCCAGTACGCCTCCACATTTTATGCTTTGTTGGAACCGGCCGTTTCTTCCGGTTGCAGGCCGAGTTCGTAGCCGGCAACATTGAAA
>JBAXTB010000313.1:0-6807 GCA_037130425.1 Bacteroidota bacterium | reverse complement strand
GTTCGATATTCGATATTCCTCTGTTCGTCATTTTTCTAATTGTAGTCAGAAAAAACACACTATATTTGCCGATTACAATTAGAATAACTGGCAAATTATGATTAACCGAGCACTTAAACAGGTTATTTTAGAAAAAATCGGACGGGGAAAAGCAATTATTATTTTGGGCCCGCGGCAAGTTGGCAAATCAACACTATTGGACATCATTGCCCATGAATCGGGACAGGTGGTTAAAATATTAAACTGTGACGAACGGGATGATCGCGCGGCGCTTACAGATACAACATCAACTGAATTAATCTCTTTGGTTGGGAAATCCACGCTTGTACTCATAGACGAGGCGCAAAGGGTCAAAAATATCGGATTAACACTCAAACTTTTTACGGACAGGATAAAATCAGTACAAATCATCGTGACGGGATCATCTTCGCTCGATCTTGCCAATGAAATTAATGAACCTTTGACCGGAAGGAAATATGAATACCGCATGTTTCCACTTTCCAGTGGTGAAATGATTGCGCACCACGGGCAGACGGTAGAAAAACGCCTTTTACACCAACGTATGTTATTCGGATTTTATCCGGAAGTAGTAAACAGCCCAGGGCAGGAAAAAATCGTACTCCGCGACATTAGTCAAAGTTATTTGTATAAAGATATTTTAGCGTTCAGGGAGATACGTAAGCCGGAGCTTTTGGAAAAGTTGCTTACTGCTTTGGCATTGCAATTAGGCAATGAAGTTTCCTTTAACGAATTAGCCAATACAATCGGCAGCGATCAGTTAACAGTACAGCGATACTTGGATTTATTGGAAAAGTCCTTTGTAATCTTCAGACTTTCCAGTTATTCCAAGAATTTGCGTACTGAGCTCAAGCGAAATCGGAAAATATACTTCTACGACAACGGTATTCGAAACGCCATTTTAAATAATTTTTTACCCTTGGAAAGTAGGAATGATATAGGCGCACTTTGGGAGAATTTTTTGGTTTCAGAACGCATGAAATCTTTAAATTATGCGCAACAATTCCCCAACTGTTATTTTTGGCGTACACGTGAAGGGGCTGAAGTTGATTATTTGGAGGAGCAAGATGGCTCAATGAATGCTTTTGAATTTAAATGGAACCCTAAAAAGACCGTAAAAGCACCTCCCAGTTTTTTAACAGCGTACCCCAACAGTAGTTTTAAGGTGATTCATCCTGATAATTATATGGATTTTTTGAATATTGAACAGAGGAATATCGAATAACGAATATCGAACAGAGGAATATCGAATATCGAACAAAGGAATATCGAACGGAGGCGTTGCGCTAAGCATCCCAGGAAATTAAACGCAACGCGCCCGTTCGATATTCGATATTCCTCTGTTCGATATTCGATATTCGATATTCCCTACTTCCCTACTTTCCAAGTTTGCCGCGCCATTCTTCGATGGCTTCTTTGATCCGCGCCGCGCGGTTTTCGGGATCAGGGTGGGTACTTTGGAATTCGGGCGTGCGGTTTGGGCCGGAAGTTTTCTTGAGAATTTCCATCACGCCAATCAGGTTTTCCGGGTCGTAGCCGGCTTCGAGCATGAAACGCACACCAAGGTTGTCGCTTTGCAATTCCTGGTCGCGGCCGTATTTCAATTGTATCATGTTGGCGATTGACTGGGCAATGTAGCCGGAATTGGGGTTGGACGGATCGTAAGTGGCCATCGTTACAGCGCCTGTAATGCCTTGAGCCAGTTCCATTTGCGCCATTTTTGCGGCACTGTGGCGGGCTACGACGTGGCCGGCTTCGTGGCCGAGTACGCCTGCAAGCATGTCTTCGTTTAAGGATTTTCCATCGCTTGTTAAGCGAAACAATAAGGCTTCGGTGATAAAAATTTGTCCACCAGGCAGGGCGAAAGCATTGATCGTTTGCTGGTCGGCCAAGAGGTGGAAATCATATTTATACGGGGTGTTTTTGGCAGCAGATTGATTGACGACGCGTTGTCCGACTTTTTTTACGATCGCAGCCGCCTGTTGATTGCTGCTTAGCCCCCCGAATTCTTGTGCCATTCCCGGTGCGCTTTGCAGTCCCATCGCAATTTCCTGATCGGGCGAAATGGCGATATGTTGTGTTTCACCGGTAATTTCATTGACGGTGCTGGTTCCGTAATACTTGAATACGGCCACGACGGCCATAATCAGCGCTATGATGATGGTGGGCGAAAGGCGAAAACCGCCGCGTTGGTATTGATCAGCCATGAGTCTGAGTGTTTGAAATTGAGCGTTTAAAACAACCTGTTTGCGAATGTAGGGAAAATTCGGATTTGCAAGGAAGATTTTGCTTTTTTACGCAAAATTCATATTGGGTCACGTGGCGCCTGGGCGATCCGGGCGATTACGCCCCGTTTGATCGGGCGTTGGCCAATTCTGATGATTGCGTCCTGTCTGATCGGGCGTTGCCCGATTCTGATGATTGCGCCCCCTTGGGGCTTTCATGGGAGTTATTTGGGCTTTTTCGTCTTTTTGGAGGTTTGGAGGGCGAGGTTGGCATAGTCGGAATCTTCATCGCCAGGGCCTATTGTGAACCCTTTGCGTTCGAAGAGGCGGCGCATGGAGCCGTTGTATTTTAAAAAGGAGGCTGTAATTGTTTTGTAGCCTTGCGCGCGGGCAACTTCAATGATAAAATCGGTTAACATGCCGCCGAGACCAAGGCCGTGCCATTTGTCGGCCACAAGGATGGCATATTCGGCGGATTCGCGCCAACCGTCGCCGACAATACGGACCTCGCCGACAATTTTGGGTACGCCGTCTTCTTCCACCTGAGCGACAATGGCCATTTCCCGATCATAATCGATGTGCGTAAGGCGTGACAAAAAACGGTGGTCTATGCCGGGCACGTAGCCGAAAAAGCGGAAATACAAACTTTCGCGGGAGGCTTTTTGGGCCAACTCTGCCTCCATAGGTTCATCTTCGGAGCGAATGGGGCGGAACAAAACTTCCTTTTTATTTTTCAGTCGCACTGTTTTTGTCCATTGCGTGGGGTAAGGCAGGATGGAAAGATGGTCATAAGGATTACGTTGTAAACTTGGGTTGCGTTCCAGGGACACAGCGGCATCAAGCGCTATGCCGCCATCAGCATTCATGGCAAACGGGTTGACTTCCACGGTTCGGATATCAGGAAAATCCATGAGCAGGTAGGCAAAACGGCAGATTACGTCTTGCAACTGGTCAATTGGCACGCCTTTTAGCGCGCGGTATCCTTTGAGTAATTGGGATACTTTGGTGCCTTCTACCAAGTGTTTGGCCAATGCAAGGTTCAGCGGCGGGAGACCTACAGTGCGGTCTTGCCAGAGTTCTGCGGCTACCCCTCCAAGCCCGAAATGAATCAGCGGGCCGAAAACCGGGTCTTTGCCGGCGCCGATCAAGACTTCATGCTGGAAAGATTGCATTTTTTCAATCGTAACGCCCTTAATTCGCGCATCCGGACGCCGACGCCGGGTGTTTTCGATCATCATGCGGAATGTTTGGCGCAGTTCCTCGTCGTTTTCAATATCAACTTTAACGCCGCCAATTTCTGTTTTTTGCCAAATATCGGGCGATTCAATTTTCATCACCACCGGGTACCCGATGCGGTGGGCGTGGCGAACGGCTTCTTCTTCAGTTGCGGAACGCAGGCCAATATTGACCGGGATACCATAGCAGGCCAGCAATTGCTTGCTTTCGGTTTCATCCATATTGGTGCGACCGGCTTGACGGACCTGTTCGATCAGGGCGCTGGCCTCGGCACGGCGGATGTCGGCAAAACCAATGGGCTGATCGGGCGGCGTTTCGAACAAAAGGTCGAGATTTTCCTTGTAATCGGCCATGTGCATAAAAACTTCCACGGCGCGTTCCGGGAAGGGATACCAGGGGACCTTGCCTTTTTCAAGCACAATTCGGCCGGCAATGACTGATTTTTGACCCATCCAGGCAGCATATACGGGTTTAGGGAAAACAGCCTTTGATTCGGCCACCACCACTTCCGCCACGGCCACAGCATCCGTAACCTGTTGGGCAGTAAGGATTACAAGGACAGCGTCTACTTCAGGATCAAACAGGCAAGTGCGGAGGGCGTTACGAAAATGTTCGGGCGTTGCATCGCCGCCCATGTCGACTGGATTTGCTTTGCTCCAGATGGACGAAAGTTGGGTGTTTAATTTCTCAATTGTTTCTGTGCGCAAGTATGACAAAGTACCTCCGCGGCGTATCAGGGCGTCGGTGGCAATGATGCCGGGGCCGCCAGCATTGGTGACGATAGCTAAGCGTTTCCCTGCCGGAAGTGGTTGTGTAGCAAGGGCTTGCGTGCAATCAAAAAACTGCTGGATGGTGCGAACCCGGATCAGGCCCGAACGCCGGAAGGCCGATTCGTAGGCCGCGTCGTTGCCCGCTTGTGCGCCTGTGTGTAGCATGGCTGCGCGCGCGCCCTCGCGACTGGTTCCGGCTTTCAGGATCACGATGGGTTTGGAACGGGCAAAAGCACGCGCGGCACTCATAAACTTGCGCGCGTTGGTCAGGTGCTCCATGTAAATGAGGATGCAGGACGTGCGGCTGTCTTGCCCAAAATAGTCAATGAGGTGTTCAAAACTGATGTCGGCCATGTTTCCCATCGACACGAAATAACTGAAACCTACATTTTTGTCGGCTGCCCAGTCCATGACCGCCGCGCCGAGTGCGCCGCTTTGGGAAATGAACGCTACCCTACCCGCTCCGGGCACTGCCGAGGCAAAAGTGGCGTTTAGGCCGAGCGAAGGCACGAGCAAACCCATGCAGTTAGGACCGATGATGCGTACTTTGTATTGGGCAGCGCTGTGCAAAAGATCGCGGTAAATGCGCTCGCCATGGTCGCCGGCTTCTTTAAAACCGGAAGAAATTATCACGGCACATTCGACACCCGCTTTGCCGCATTCAGCGATTAAAGCGGGTGAAGTTTCGGCGGGCGTGACGATGATGACCATGTCCGGAATTTCGGGCAGGTCTTTTACGCGCTTGTAGCAGGGTAAATCCATCAACACCGTGTATTTTGGGTTGACTGGGTATATTTTTCCGTTAAAAGGGAGCAGGTTTTGGAGCACGGCAAACCCGACTTTTTCCGGTTTATTGGTGGCGCCGATGACGGCAATACTTTTAGGCTGGAAAAATTTATCGAGGATGCGTCTCATAACGGTGGTGGTTAACTTGGCGATTAAGGCGTTGTAATGCTTTAATTTTAAAACAATTACAACGTTGGGCGTTTAGAATTTCCAAAATTTGGACAAAAGCCCTGCTGCGGTGTGCAAGTGCATTTCGTAGGTTTCCCAAATCCGCAACCCGGTGGAGGTGCCGACTTCCTGGTGCGGCATAGGCTCGAGGTTAATACCTGCGATGAAGTTGTGTATACATGGCGGGAGTTCTTCGGCGTTGTATCCGCCTTCGAGCACGGCAAATACTTTTCCGGGAAATGTTTCAGTCAGCAATTTACCGATTTTATAATAAAAATTGGCGGTGGCGCGCAATTCCAACAAAGGCTCGAACTGGTGCGCGTCGAAACCGGCAGAAACGGCCACAATATCGGGCTGAAACTGGATGGCAATAGGCAGCATGTACTCAATGGCGTGCATAAACACATCGTCGCCGGCACCGGGCGGGATGGGCACATTTACGGTATAGCCCTTGCCTTTGCCCGCGCCGATTTCATTAGCCGAGCCGTTGCCTGGATAAGCCGGGTACTGGTGTAAGGACCAGAACAAAACGTCGTGGGATTCATAAAAAATGTCCATGGTACCGTCGCCGAGGTGGCCGTCAAAGTCGAGGATCAGCACTTTTTTGCTTTCATTTACGGCTTTTTGGGCTGCAATGGCAACGTTGTTGAACAGGCAAAAACCGTGGGCTTCTTCCCGAAAGGCGTGGTGACCGGGCGGGCGCACGATGGCAAAATCGCGCTGCTCCATGGCCATAAGGGCCAGTCCGACGGCCGTGACGGCGGCTTTATAACTTCCGTGCGAGACTTTAGTATCGCCGTCAAGTTCAAGGCCGTGCTCGCAGTGTTGGCGGATTTTTTCAATGTAAGACTGTGGGTGAACGAGGGAAATATACGCTGTGCCGTCGGGCGCGTCCGCGAGGGGCTGGAGGTGCTCGAAGTGGGAAAGCCGGCGGCTGCTTTCGGGGTGGCTTCCGGTTTCGTGGAGGAGGATATTGTCGTGGTAGAGAATTTTCATGTAGGGCGGTATGTTGGGCAAATTTAGGTGGAAAGTTTCGGAGTGCGGCGGGGGGGCATGGGTAAATTTTAGAGAATCTAAATAGGTGCGGGTGGAACCCGATGGATGGGACACACGGGGTTGGAACCCCGCGCGAGCGGTGATGGGACACACGGGGTTGGAACCCCGCGCGAGCGGGTTTGATCTTACGAAGTGCTTGATAAGTTTTTACGTAACTACTTACCATTAAAAAATCCCGAAGGGATTATATGTTTATAGCAACGTTGGCGAATTATTTTTTCCAAATCCCGAAGGGATTGTATGTGTTTTATAACGTTTTTACATACAATCCTTTCAGGATTGGGACATTTTACCCTGGCAAATCTATAAACATATAATCCCTTCGGGATTTTTTGATATGCTAAGTAGTTACCGGATTTGTTTGATTGAACAGGAAATGGGAATGCCATGGCGGGTAATAGACGTGTTTGGGTTGGGAAAATAAGTGGTGGGGCCCGGGGAACCCGGCAGATGCAGGGTTGATTGGTTCTGCATCGAACATCCAACAAGAAGAGAAGAACAAGGAACATCCAACAACGCTCGCTATAACTCATTGAACGTTATTACTC
>JBAXTB010000312.1:0-6819 GCA_037130425.1 Bacteroidota bacterium | reverse complement strand
CAGACTTATAATCCTGACAATAAGTACCCGCTTGCGTAACCACTGCTCCGAATACGGTCACCTGACTACCGCGACAAAGCGGAAGGTTTTCGCCGGTTTTATCCGTTTTAAAATCAAGCCTGATATAATTTACACTGTCACAGCCGTTTATCTTTTTCAAATTCTGAACGTATAGGCCCGGCTCTGTGCGAATCACATCAAAAATCTCCGGCGGGTTTTCTTTACAAGCTACGATATTTCCAAAATTAAGGCTGTCGCTTTGCAATACATTCACCGTGCTTTCAATGGTTCCGCTGCAATTGCCAAAATTCATCACCACTGTATATTTGCTTGTAATAGAAGGAGTTACAATTTGAATGGCCGCAGTTGCGTTCGTGATGCCAGGCCCCGACCACTGGTAGGCGCCCCCCGGTGTACCCATTAATTGCACGCTTTCGCCTTTGCATATCGTAAATTGCTGTGTTGTCAAACCCAATACGCCGCCATATTGAATATCAAAGCGCCGCTCAATGGTACAATCGCCCGATTTTTCCATCAGTACAATGGTGACTAAGTCCCCTTGCTGAACATTGGGGCCGGGTGTGAACGTGGTTTGCGCGCAGTTTGTGCAAGAGAGGTTGAGTCCAGTGCTGATCCATTGATACGTATTACCCGCCACTGCATCTACGCCAATCGTGACCGGCGTAACCTCGCAGCGCACAATGGAAGTACTTACGATGGTGTTATTGTTAAGCGGAAACACCCGGTCTGTACAAGCGCAGTTTTCCTTGCCTGGAATAAAGGCCAAGAGGTTGCAGAGTTTATCTGGCGTCAAATCCAAATTGCCGGAAATCCCGGTTGAGCCGCCGCCTGGAATATCAATATTGGGCTGGGTTGTACCTACCAACGGATCACTTGGATCAATTTTACCGTTTTTGTTTTGGTCGTAATAAAACTTCACCAACGGGTCATGCGCGGTACCGGCGCCGGTATTTTCCAACGTTGCGCTAAAACTGGTTTGGTTGTTTTGCGACATTGGGGAGAAGTTCTTCAGATCAAGTTCCGGGTTTTTAACGTCTAACGGCAACAAAAATTCTCCGGTAGCCACATACACATTACAGTTGCTGCTATTGGTCGGGCAAAAAATTTGCGTTGTTTCGCGGGCTTGCAAAATGATGAATTTATCGTCGCAACCAGCCGGGTCTTCATAGCGAACCTTAAAAGAAAACTCAAGCAACTGGTTTTTCACCAATCCCGGCGGTAGCAACAAACGGATGAGCCTTCCTTCTATATGTGGTGGTCCCGCAGGCGCATTCGCGCCCGCCTGATACGAATTGCTTACATACACGACGCCCGGCGGCAACAACACATAAATACTGTCGTTGGCGCCTGGAGGGCCGTCCAAACTTACGCTGGCATTCAGTTTTATTTCTCCACCGCAATCAGCGCTCGTGGTTGTGGCTGGCGTAAGTTTTACCTCTGCTTTATAATTTGGATCCAAACCCGCCAGCAAAAGCGGATCGCTCGGTTTTCTCAATTGGTTTGATGCAGCGCCGCAAGGCAATATCGACTCAGCCCCGTAAATTGGTTGCGCATTGGATACAAATCCGCAGGTAGCCACCACTTTAAACCTGATTTTAAAAATGCTGGAGGGCGATTCACTGATGTCATCCAATCCGGTTGGTCCAATGACCGCATCCGTATTCCATTGGTAAATATTACCAGGCAAAACCGTCGGATTGGCAAAAGCCTGGTACGCCGCATTCAAAGGAAATGAATATTGACTGCTGTTTGGCACAATGCTCAATCCAGGCGGTAAAACAATGCTGGGCAACACGCCAAAAGCGTTGCCTTTCTTGGCATTGTATACTTCAAATTCAAAATAACCCGACGGCGCACACATCGGAATATCATCCGGATGGTCCCCAATGACCAATTCAAGTTCCGGATTTAAAGGCCGCAATTCTATGATGCGTTCGTAGTGGCCGCATGACATCGTCTGCGCATTGGCGACCGGGTCACAATCCCACCCAAATATGAATCTGATTTTTACATTTTTGCAGGATTTGCTTTTTGCAATCAACTGAAAATTACCCTGACCAAGTGCCGGGAAAGCGCCCAACTGGTACACCCCCGCAACAAAAGGTACTGCTTGTAGAGAAGGCAAAAACAACAATTGCACATCGGCTAAATTACCGTCGCCGTCAATGGCAAGCCAGGTAAACGGCGCCGCGACTCCGGTTGTATTTTTCAAGGTAAAGCCAACGTCTACTGCGCCGGATGTAATGGTAATAACCGTGTCGGTTGGCAATAATACCAATTGCGCGCTGCCGTTCAGGTATGAATTCGGGTTGTCAAATTGCTGGGTTTGCTCAATCGGCTTTTTGAAACATTCATTCGGGTATCGCGTGGTCAAGCGCGTGGTGGCCGTATGATCGCCGGTAAAATTACAAACCGGCCCAAAAGCGCTGCTGATTTCAAAGGCGTAACCTTCGTCCAATTGATTTGTAAGAAAAGCACCCAAATTTGGCGTGTAAAATCCGGCGTTTTGGGTAAATGTAAGTGCTTGATTATTAAACAGATTGGTATTCTCCTGCAAACGCACAAAGTTCAATTTTGAACCTATGAGCGTTGCGCCTGCGGGCACGCTTTGGGCGTAATTTAAAATACTAACCAAGGGCCGAACCTCCTTGCTGAACAAATTTCCGCGCGCAATCCGAATGGAATAACTAAACGGCGCTATTTCGGCAGCATCGGCGCAAGGTTGTATACTGTAAAGCGGCTGTTTAATGATTTCCTTAAAGCCGGAATATTGCAACAAATTCGGCGGCAAACAATAACCGGAACGCCAGGCAAAAATATTGAGCGAACTGCAAAGGCTGTTTCTAAAATTAATCAGCGGCGGAAAATTGGCCGAATTGGGGGTGTAATTGAATTTTAATTTATAATCCGCCTGAAACGTAAGCGAATCGCCCGCATTCAGGACAAAACCGCTCGGCACGCAACCGGTTGATGCGAGGCTGTCAAACGTAAATTGGTATTCATCGAACATGGAAATAATTTCATCTTCCACTTCATCCGGTCGAATATTCGGCTTTGCAATTTTAAAATACCGCCGGTCGGCCCGAAAGACTGGTCCGGGAATCTGACAGGTGTATTGCTGACCGGTGGCTTTAACGTTCATAAAAATGCGCCCCCCTATGAAACGCATGGAATCATTGGAAGTTAAAATAGGGGTAGCCGTAGAAAGATCAAACTCGTCGCCGTCATTTACGCCAAAGTCACTTTTCCAGGATTCGTTAAATAAACGGAACTTTAAACCAGTTAATCCGCCTTGTGCCACGACACAACGCAATTGCGAGCGCATCGTATCGCCGGGCAAAAAACGGTCGAGCCTGATTTCGGAAGGGAGCGCTGGCGAAGCCCCGGAATCGGGCTTGCGGTCATCATTGGAATCGCGCAAACCGATATTCAGGCGTTTAGATGAAAAATCGACCACAACCACGCCGCCTAATCCATCAGAAGGCGATGGCGGGCCTGAACCACCGCCGTCACCTGCACAGCCACAGTTCAGGATGCTTTTGAATACATCGCAAGCGGAAATGGCGCAATTACTCGGCGCATTCGTTGTAGAAGTAAACACTGTTTTGGCGTGCGACGTGAGAAAGCAGGGTTTGCAAGCAGTATCCGTGGGGAAAAGTATATTATTGGTGCCGCTTCCCAACGGATCGTTATAGCCGGGTTCGTACAAATTGGGATCCTTGCAAATATTGGTTAAACAAAACTTCCCAAAAATGGAATCCGAGGCAAATGGAAGCGCATATACCACTCTAACAGATGTTGATACATTCTGAATCGTATCAATATTAAAAAATACGGGCGATTTCCCTTCTGGTTTTGGCACACAAGTCGGATCCCAATACAAGCCCCAAGGCAGGTCAAGCAAAAATTGTACATATCCGCTTGACTCCTTCAAACGCCCCGATTTTGCCGTCCAGGTGTATTGATAGGACGTGCTGTCGGCCATGCAGGAACCAATATCAAAATAGACAGTTGATTTAAAAGTAGTGTCCTTAGGCTCGGCAGCAAATTCCGTCGAACCGTTGATGAACGTGTTCGCCGGACATAATTTTGGATAATTATATACAGCGCCTAAAAACACGACCCCATTGGCGCATTCTTGTTGGCAGAAGTACGTATTAAATCGGATATGTACGGTAGCGCCCGGTTCAATCGTGGGCGTTTTAACATTCAGGGTACCGTAGTATGAAGTGTTACAGGAAGAAAAATGTTGGGTGGTTCCCCCGGTTGGCAACAGCGGCGTCCATCCGCTGCCGTTATTAAATTCAACCGAATTAAAATCGATGCCTAACCTTGTCGTGTCGCCGCTCACCAATAAAATATTGGTATACGTCGCAGCAACAGGGCCATTATTGGTAATGGTCATCTCCTGAACTGCCGGAATACTTGCGCAAAGATCAACAGGTAAATTGTATTTCGTCGTAAACACCAAATTGGCATTTGCCGTTGGCGGCAATACCGTAATAGACGCATCAATGCTATCCGACTGGCACACCATATTATCACAGCCCCAGCCAATTATTACCGTAGAAGGAATGGTCGTAGAAGGAGATTCGCAGGTCGTGAGGGTGATTTTTTGGGTAAGGGTTATGTCTTCGCCAAACTCCATCAACGCATCCCCGTCACCAAATGACGTAAAATATGAACCCGGAATATCCGCCTTATAAAGCGTTGGAAAAGGCGATTGTCCTGTTAGGCCCATCAAGCTAAAGTTGGCGCCTTTGACGTGCTGATCCATGAACTGAAGCGAACTGATCGGCCCTTGACGGGTATTCCGAATTATGATGGTGCGCGTAATCACGTCGCCGGTTGTGCCAGTTATTGCTTGCGGGTTAATGCTCGCAATAATCAACAAGCCTGTTTCTACCGGATAAGCAAGCGTTGTAAGTTGTTGGGTGCCGCCGGTATAATCTACTTTGATGTTGTTTTTAAAGATTGCCCCTGAGTTGATGGCAGCAGTGGCGGCACAAGTGGCATGTAAGGTAAAGGTAAAAGTGATGCTTTCCCCAATCGCCATAGCATTAGACAGCCTGAATTTTGGAGCACCCAGGTTCGAAATATTGAACTGAACCGCCCCAACCACTGTTCCCGCACGATATTCGATCCCCGTCGGGAGCGTCAATCCGACCAGTACGTTTGCGATGGCAGCGCCGCTATTATTTTGTACGGTCACGCTAAATTGCTGATCCTCACATACATACATCATCGCCGGGTTTTGATAAGTAATCAAAAGATTTTGGGCCGGGAGCTGTAGCAAGGGTAGAAAGAAAAGTAATGACAAAAAAATACGGGTAGTAATTGGCATGGTAGTTATGTTGGTTTTAATTAAAAATGTATAAGGTCGTTTGTACGCCAAAGCAAGTGGTTTTATTAATAGACTTGTTGCGGTAGCGTATAAAAGTAGAAATACGGTTTAAATTCAGGACATAAAATGTATAAAAATTGTACAAAATGCCTGAATAATCGGTTTCTTTGTGTAAACATCTTAATAACAGGACGCTAAATAAAGAAAAACAGTTGGGCCTTGCACCTCATATCTCAACAAAAACTTATGCACCATTACAAATTGAGCATTTTATGGACCGGTAATAAAGGATTAGGCACGAGCCATTATCGCGCTTATGACCGCGACCATCTCATTCGGGCCGTAGGTAAAAACGATATTGAAGGTTCTTCCGATCCCGCATTCCGGGGAAATCCGACCAAGTACAACCCGGAAGAAATGCTTGTTGCTTCCTTGTCATCCTGCCACATGCTCTGGTTTTTGCACTTATGCGCGGAGGCGGGCGTGGTTGTAACAGCCTACGAAGACCAGGCCGAAGGCACGATGGTCGAAACGGCGGATAAAGGCGGGCATTTTACCGAAGTCATTTTACGCCCGCGCGTAACGGTTTCAAAGTCCGACATGATTGGGCAAACAGAGGCTTTGCATCATCAAGCCCACAAACTTTGTTTTATCGCGAACTCCTGCAATTTCCCTATCCGAAACGAAGCGCAATGCGTAGCCGAATCAAATTAACGCGGTTGATGTCTTACCTTGTGCGCTATTATTTTATTCAGGAAAAAGGATATGAGCAAACGCATCGCCATTTTGGCCTCCGGAACCGGCAGCAATGCCCGCAAAATCATGGAGCATTTTCAAGATTCTACTGAAATTGAGGTTGCACTGGTTGTTTCAAACAAAAAAGAGGCCGGGGTGCTTGACATTGCGCATGAATTCGGCGTTGAAACCAAGGTAATTAACCGCGCAATTTTTCAGGATGAAACGGCATTTTTAGCCATTTTACAAGCGCATCGGGTTAATTTTATCGTGCTCGCCGGTTTTTTATGGCTGATACCGACTTATTTAGTGGCCGCTTTTCCCAACCGTATTGTTAATATTCACCCGGCCCTGCTGCCAAAGTACGGCGGTAAAGGGATGCACGGCAGTCATGTACATGAAGCGGTAAAAGCTGCGGGAGAAACAGAAACCGGTATTACGATTCACCTGGTAAATGAGCATTACGACGAGGGCGCGATTCTGTTCCAAGCGCGTTGCGCGGTTGCGCCCGAAGACAGCGCTGCGGACATTGCGCGGAACGTGCTGGCTTTGGAGCATCGGCATTTTCCGAAAGTAGTGGAAAAATGGGTGCTTGGGCAGTTATAAGTGGTTTGGCCACAAAAAATGTAAAGGTCACAAAGACAAATGTCATCAACTAAAGCCAGTTCTGAGGTGTCATCTCCGACCAAAGGAGGAGGTGACATCTCAGAACGATGGTT
>JBAXTB010000311.1:0-6840 GCA_037130425.1 Bacteroidota bacterium | reverse complement strand
ATCAGTTCGGTGTCGTTGTTGATAAAAAACAGATATTCGCCCTTGGCTTCCCGAACGGCCAGGTTATTGCCGCCTGCAAACCCCAGGTTTTTATCACTGCGAATGAAATGAACTTCCGGGTACTGCATCTTGAAAATTGTTTCCGGATTTTCCGTGCTGGCATTATCAACGACCCAAATTTCTACATCGCGGTATTCTTGCCTGCGAATACTGTCAAGCAAAGCGCAGGTAACAGCTGTTTGATTGTAATTTACGGTAATAATGGAGACCATACGTTAAACATCTTCTTTCTGAACCAATGCTCCAAAGGTCTTTAGAATAATGTTCAAATCGGTCCAAATAGAGGTATTTTTTGAATAGGCAATGTCCAGCGCAATCCGTTCTTGCATACTCATATCCGCGTGGCCGCGTTTAGTGACCTGCCATAACCCGGTCAAGCCGGCTGGCGCCAGAAAACGCTCGCAATATTCATCTTTTACAAGCAATTCTGCCTCGTAAATGGGCAACGGCCGGTTTCCCACCATCGACATATCGCCGAGCAGCACATTGATCAGTTGCGGCAATTCATCCAAGCTGTATTTGCGGATAAACCGACCCACGCGGGTCACACGCGGGTCGCGCGTAATTTTTACAAAAATGGGCGCTTCTCCATCCTCCTGCGCTACATGCCGGTATTGGTTCAGGTGCTGAAATTCATGCAAACGCTGATCGGCGTCGGCATACATGGACCGGAATTTAAAAAAATCGAAAATATGATAACCCGCGCCCACCCGTTTGGAACGGTAAATGACCGGGCCTTTTGACTCAAGTCGAATGGCGATCGCGATAGAAATCCAAGCCGGCGCCGACAAGATAATGCCGATGGTCGCTGCAACCAGGTCGAAAATACGTTTGCTGATAGAAATATTGTAATCCACTTGCTTGGGGAGCCGGGCGATCAGCGCCTCGTCGATGATTTTGGGCTTGAACTGGTTGAGAAAAGACAAGCGCGCTTCCAGTAAATCCCACTCTACCGGAATCGTATAACAATCATCAACGCCTTTCTGGGTCAACCCCGATTTATCCTCCACCACCCCTTGGTTTGTCAAGGCAATCAAGGGAATATAGCGCAAAAACGGGTGTTTTTGTACCATTTCTGCGAATTCAAAGTTGTTTTCGCTAAGCCATTCTAAATTGCAAAAAATGGAAAATGGCAGTTGGAAGGTTTCAACATGATCCACGCGCTGCTCCAACCACTGGTATGCTTTCCCGGCATTGTTTTCAATCGCATATTGATATGCATCGCTTTGATAAGGGTAATTCCGAATATTAGAATCGAAATTTCCTTCAAAACCGATAAACAGCAATTCACGCGTCACAAGTGATGACTCATATTGAAATAAATGGAGATCCATGTTGATTAATAAGTGTTTGTTGTTGTCGTCAATTCAGAGCGGTCAAAATCGAATCGATCAGGAATATGCCCCGGTGATTTGATCTAAACGCTCTTGCAACAACGTCGGATTAAACGGTTTTTTCAAATACCCGGAAGCGCCAAGCAATTTGTAACGGGCTTCATCTCCATCTTTCCCTTGTTCGCTCATCACCACAACCGGAATATCGCCGTAAATGCCGCTGCAACGCAAATGATGCAGCAGCTGCTCCCCGTTGATTTCAGGCATACGGGTGTCGGTAACAATGACATGCGGAATCATACCGGCGCTCAGCCAAGTCATGGCTTGCAAGCCATTTTTGGCACTGATGACTTCAAATTTTTTCGACAAAAAATTGCCGATCAAATGCCGGAAGCCATCGTGATCTGCTACGACCAAAACCCTTCTGTACATAATAATGTTCGTGCTATTAATGTGTTTGTTTTTTGCCGTTCAACGGCATTATGCTTCTTTCGTGTGGATTAAATAAATATCAGGAATTACCCTGTTAGGATTTCATACGCAAAAGCGCGTGAAAGTTTTGATCATGTTTGTTGTCATTAATCTTACCTTATAACAACTGCAAGGATTACGCCAAATCTTGAAAAATGCCTGTCTAAACAAGGAACGATCAGACAGATGCGTTTTATAAATGGCCGGTCGGCACCTCAGAAAACCGAGCAAATATGTGTGTGTAAGCAAAACCGTACAGCACTTGTACGGTGGTGTAGCAACGGATTAAATCACAATAAATTAACACAAAAATGGCCAAAAAGCCGAAAGTTTTTAAACGCTATGGAATTGCTACACCCATGACACAAAGATAAGGTTGTAGTTTGGGATTGCAAGCCGCGTCAAGCGCAGTTTGGCCTTCTGTCGGGCAAATGGCTATTTTAACCATCGTTAATAGTATAAAAATACTACTCGAATACGGTTGTTTTATTGACTGCCCGGATGAAAACAGTTTCAAAACGGCACATACCTTTCGTCGCTGCCGTACCTTTGTATCAATCCCTTTTTTACCTTCGCCTTATGCACATCACCATGCCTGAAATTCTATTCTGGACGGGCCTCTTCATCGTCTTCTATGCCTACCTTGGGTACGGCCTGGCGCTCTATGTCCTTGTGCGCCTAAAACGACTTGTCAAACGACCTATACCATCTGAGACGCAGGAACTACCGGAGGTCACCTTTGTCGTGTGCGCTTACAACGAGGAAGACTGGATTCAGGAAAAAATCACCAACACCCTCGCGCTCGCATACCCGCGCGAACGCATCCGTTTCTTTTTTGTGACCGATGGTTCCAATGATGCAACGGCCCAATTGGTACTGGATTACCCGTACCCGGCAGGCGTGCAATGGCAGCATTTGCACGAACCCGAACGGCGTGGTAAAATTGCAGCCTTCCAACGCGCCATGACCTTTGTAAAAACCCCCATTGTTATCAGTACGGATGCCAATACCCTTGTAAATGAAGCAGCGGTGCTCAATATTGTGCGTCATTTCAATGACCCCAAGGTGGGCGGCGTGGCCGGTGAAAAACGGATTTCGATGTCGGCCAAAGACGCGGCCAGCAGCGCGGGCGAAGGCATTTATTGGAAATACGAAAGCGCCCTTAAAAAATGGGATGCCGAACTTTGGTCGGTTGTGGGCGCTGCCGGTGAACTGTTCGCGTTCCGAACCAATGTGTACGAGCATGTGCCTTCCGATACGATTGTGGAAGATTTTTACCTCACCATGCGCATTGCCCAAAAGGGCTACCGCGTGGCCTACGCGCCGGATGCGTATGCGGTTGAAACATCGTCTATATCTGTTGCCGAAGAACTCAAGCGCAAGGTGCGCATTGCGGCGGGCGGCATTCAGGCCGTTGTGCGTTTGGCGCCGTTGCTCAATATTTTCAGATATGGCGTACTGAGTTTTCAATACATTTCCCACCGTGTCCTGCGCTGGACCCTGGCGCCGCTTTTTCTGCCGATTTTGTTGGGGTTGAACGTGTATTTGGCCTGGAAAGGGAGTCTTTTTTACCAAATACTGCTTGCGGCTCAAATCCTGTTCTATTTGGCGGCCTGGGCCGGTTTTGTCCTTGAACAACGCAAATTGAAGGTGAAAGCCCTTTTTGTACCCTATTATTTTTGTGTGATGAATTACTCCATGTATGCCGGGCTTTTTCGTTATTTGAGGGGCGGACAAACAGTATTGTGGGAGAAAGCCAAGCGCACATAGAGGAGAAACGCAGAATGTGTTTTATGGGATTTTGCTGCTTGCGAGGGGATGGGGCGCAGATTTAAAAGGATTTTTTCCGCTTGCGAGGGGATGAGGCTCGGATTGCACAGACTAACATAAAGATGGTGTATCAAAAGTGTCAAGTGACCCCACTAAGCCAAATTTTATTTTATAATATAGCCTCTGCACCCCCAGAGCCAGTATCATAAGCATATCGCCCCCTCTCAAGCGGAAAAAAATCCTTTTAAATCTGCGCTTTAGTCTGCGCAATCTGCGTCCCATCCCCTCGCACGCGGAAAAATCCTTTTATATCTGCGCCCTGGAAGGGTCTGCGCAATCCGCGTCCCATCCCCCTCGCATCCCCCGCTACAAGTGCCTGAAAATCAACTCCATCTCAAACCCCATCCGCATCAACGCAGCAATCGTTTTATCCCGCATCAGCGCATCCCCCTCGTACTGATCCTTCTTTTTTTCAATCAGGGATTTTAGCAGCGCCACATATTCATCCTCATCAATTTCATCCAAAGCAGACTGGATCAATGCATTGGGCACCTCGCGCAGGCGCAGCTCCTGGCGGATACGCACGCGACCCCAATGGTTGATGCGAAACTTACCGCCCGCAAACGCGTGGGCAAAACGGGCTTCATCAAAAAAGCCGTCGCCGCGCAGCACTTCCAGGATTTGTTCCGCGTCTTCCCCGCGCGCGCCTAATTCGGTCAGGCGGGCGTGTACCTCCTTGGTACAGCGCTCACGGTAGGCGCAGAAATACTCCATCTTGGCGAGTATTTCGTCGGGCGTGAGCGGTTCAGTTGGACGGAAGGGTTTTCGCATACGGGCATAAAAAAACCCCGACTCATTACAGCCGGGGCAACAACTAAAAAATTAAGCTATGAAAACAAAAACTTCTTTTGTCAAAACAATGATTTGGCAAATGTAGGAGATTGGAATTTAATTTCACAATACCTACACGGCTAAAGTTTTTATTATTCTGTCACATCGCGACCGCCCAATAACATATCCTGGTATTCTTTCAACTCTTCCCATTTGCCTTCTGCGGCAAATTTGGCTTGAGCCGGCCAGGTGCCTGGGTCGTGGATCTGATAACGTGGGCCGGCAGCATCCAAAATTTCTTTCAGACGGCTTACTTCGGCGCTCGCCAACTCTTCCCATGTGTTGATCCCGCCTTCTTTCAGCAAGGTTTCAATTTTCGGGCCAATCCCTTCAACGATTTTCAAATCGTCAAGTTTTGGTTTTTTAGTGGTTGCTTTTTTTGAATCTTCTGCCGGAGCATCTGTTTCTTCAGTCGCCTCAACCAAGGCTTCTGCAACAGGCGCTGCAACTTCTTCCACAACTGGAGCCGCTGCCTCTACTTCAGGCGCTACAACTGCTTCAGGCGCTACAACTGTTTCTTCCACAACTGGAGCCGCTGCCTCTACTTCAGGCGCTACAACTGTTTCTTCAACAATTGGAGCCGCTGCTACCGTTTCTTCAACAGCTGGAGCAACTGCTACTGCTTCAGGCGCTGCTTCAACAACCGGAGCGGTCGCTTTTGCTGGTTTGCTGCCTTTGATAACTGCCGGCGCTTCTACTACGAGTGCCTCTGCAGGCATTACGCTTACGAAGTTGCGGTCGTGCTTGGAACGTTTGAACACCACTACACCGTCGATACGAGCGTGCAGCGTGTGGTCGCGGCCCATGTAAACATTTTCGCCTGCGTGGAATTTGGTGCCGCGCTGACGAATGAGGATATTGCCGGCTTTGGCTACTTCGCCGCCGAACAATTTTACGCCGAGACGCTTACTTTTACTGTCGCGGCCATTATCTGTACTACCTACACCTTTTTTGTGTGCCATGACTCAAAACTATGGGTGATTGCGTGAATGTTGATTGTGTGCATTAAAATCGAAAACCCGAACGGCGCTTAGGCTGTAATGGCGTCGATTTTGATTTTGGTAAACTGTTGGCGGTGGCCGTTTTTCTTGCGATAGCCTTTCCGACGATTTTTGTGGAAAACGACTAATTTATCGCCCTGAACGTGGCCAAGCACATTGGCCTTGATGCTTGCGCCGGAAACATTCGGCATACCGATGGTGACGTTGCCGTCGTGCTCGATCAGATGCACGGCATCGAAGGAGAGCGAATCCCCTTCCTGTGCTGCCAGCCGGTGGACGAAGATCTCTTGACCTTCCTCAACTTTGAATTGTTGACCGGCAATGGAAACAATTGCGAACATGTTGTTAAATGAATTTTAGTTAAAAAAATACCTTTTTTCTCAAAAGGCCTGCAAAGGTACGTTGAAGGGGTGGAATATACAAGCTAAAAAAAATTTGTGTTTATCAATATCTTGCGGCGCAAAACGACTGTAACTTATCCTGCCTATGCATCCGATCGACCAACTTCAGATCAATTTTAACCCCAGCCAACTTGCCATCCTGAACATCGCCATGGCTTTTCTGATGTTCAGTGTGGCGCTGGATGTAAAACCGGATGATTTTAAAAAAGTGGTTCAGTTTCCCAAGTCGGTGGCGGTGGGGATGCTGGCGCAGTATCTGTTGTTTCCGTTGTTTACCCTTGGTTTGGTGTACCTGTTTCAGCCGCCTACCAGCATCGCGATGGGGATGGTGCTGGTGAGCATGTGTCCGTCAGGCAATATGACCAATTTTTTAGTGCATTTTGCGCGGGCAAATGTGGTGTTATCGGTCACGCTCAACGCCATTATTATATTAGCCGCCGCCGTCATCACGCCCGCCGGTTTCCTGTTTTGGTCGAAATACATTCCCGAATCGGAGGCATTGCGCCAATCTTTTGAAATCCGGTTTATTGATATGGCCGCGATTATTGTGGAATTGATCATATTTCCTTTGCTGTTGGGGATGTGGCTGAACACGCGTTTTCCTGATTTGATCGCGCGCATACGCCCCTGGGTGCAACGCGGGGCCTTGCTCATCTTTTTTACCATTTTGCTGCTGGCGCTGCTTGGAAACCGGGAAAACTTAGTGCATTACCTTGGTTTTGTGTTCATTTTGGTGGCCGTACACAACTGTATTGGTTTGGGCACCGGGTATTCAATGGGCCGCTTGTTTCGTTTGCCCGAATTAGATTGCCGCACCCTCGCTTTTGAAACCGGCGTACACAACACGGCCCTTGGCTTGCTGCTGATTTTCAGGTTTTTCAACGGACTCGGCGGCATGGCGCTCATTGCGGC
>JBAXTB010000310.1:0-6844 GCA_037130425.1 Bacteroidota bacterium | reverse complement strand
TTACAAGGCTTTACCGATGGGCTTCTGGTTCAAGCCCCAAAAGTAAAAAGAAACGCATTTCCCGTTTCCTTTGATATAACACAAGTCTCCTTATTTTTCTTTTTTAGGGCAATTTTCCAAAACAACTGGCCGCAATTCCTGTACAACGCCCGATAAACCGTCCTTTTTTTGTACTAAAATCCCCTGCCAGTTTTTACCGCAACTATTGTGCAAGCGACAGCCATCAAGCCAAAGCCGACCACCTGGTTTTACCAAAATCCGACTTCCTTCCGGCATAGAAATTCTGCAAGACAAGTACAGCGTGCCGCCGTTTTCAATCGTTATATTGCCTTTCAAATCCCTTGCTCCATTGAAGGCCACGGAATCAGTAATCGTAATATCGAAAGCGGGGTTTCGCGTACACCAGTCAGGCGCTAAGCATTTGCGCACATAATAACTTTCATTGGCCAAATTGCCTTGAACTTTGGCAATTTGGCAAGGCGTGAGCGCAATTTGATAGGCATTGTAATCCATCATATTATCCGTTGCCTGATACCGGCAAGGGCCATCTTCCGTGTACACCCAGCACTTGTTTGGGTGATTATCCGTATCAGGGCATCCGTCTTCCGTCCACGCGTGCGAGAGGCCGAATACATGGCCAAGTTCGTGGTTGAACAATCCGTCAAATGACAAAGCCGATTCTTTACTTTCGTACAAACCGGCCATTTTAAACGCCGTTCCAAGGGCAATTCCTTGTCCGTTGGCCCGATAGGTCTTGGATTTGATGCTATCGTCGGGGTGAACCATCAAAAAAATATTGATGATGGAGTCTTTACCGACGCTGTATTTATCCACTACTTTCCGGTTGTAATTATTGGCATTTTGCCCTTGGGAAATAAAATAGTACAGATCGTCGTCATAATGGAAATAAAAACCGTCATCACCGGGAACCGGTTGCGGCGCAATGACATAGCGATAACCCTTGGGCAGCACCTGCGTACCGTCCGGCGAGCGCCAGTTGCGCACATTGGTATCTAATTCGATGTTGGCATAATTCATCAAAGCCCGCAAATAGGCGCGCGCCTCGTCGGGTTTGAAATTATGCGAACTGTCACGGCTGTTCATCACATGGAAATTGACGCGCACCGAGCGCGGCGGCATCCATTCCGGGTGTTTAGAATCCGGCAGGTAATTTTTCCAATTATTACAGGCGGCTTCCGGCGGCACACCGATATTGCGCTTTGCCAAAACCGGGGCATTTACCGGAATATACCGTTTGGTGCGCACCGATGAACAAGCGTATAATACGCATAACCCAATGATAATCAGCCCAAATCCGCGTCCGGTCATTGCCTATGGCTGTTCTTTGCCGTATGCCTGCATCCAGGCCATGATCCCACCAGTCATGTTTCTGACATTGGTAAAACCATTGGCAGTCATCAATGCCTGCGCTGTAGCGGAGCGCGCGCCCGAACGGCAATGCACCACAATTTCATCCTCTTTATGATTTTCCAGTTCCGCCAAATTCGGCATCAGCGTGCTGAGCGGGATCAGTTTTGCGCCAATATTGAACTCTTCATATTCCCACGGCTCGCGTACATCAATGAAAACAAATTCATCGCCGGACTCAAATTTTTGACGGAGTTCTTGAACGGTAATATCCATGTCGACAGTTAATTTATGTGCGGTAAGGCACTTGAAGAATGAGTTTGTACTGAGCGCCGCTTGTTTGTACCAGGGTGAAGCCCGGGTACAGAACGATAGCCAGCGTAAAGTGGTTCTGAAAATGGATGTCTTCTAATCCATTGAAAATCAATTTAATCCATCCTGAAAATCTTCAAATCCACTTTAATCCTGGTATAAAACGCGCGAAATATCTTATCGTTGGTCTTTTTTATCGCAATCAACCGGTTTTTCCTGGGTGATCCACAAATCAATTTGTTCGCCGGCCCGCATGATGCCGTTGGGGTCAAATTTAGGGCTTTGGCGCCATACATAAGCCGTTTCGGGGTTTGTTACCGTGCCGTTGGGGATAATCGTTCCGACACTCAAGTTGCTGGTTTGAATTAAAAACTTCGCCGCATCCAAAGTTTGGCAAACGCAATCGGGGATCGTCACATTCAGCATTATTTTATCGCTGACCACAAAATCGACGGCCGTTCCCATTTCAACCTTGTATCCGCCTTTGATTTTATGCGTAATCGTATCGCCCTTGTAAATGACCGCTAAAATCGTGTTTGATTCCACTTTCGGATCGGCCACCCGCGCCGAAATCCTCGGTTTCAACCCCATTAGGCTCAGTTTGCGGCTATAAATGTCATAATCATCGCCGGATGCAAGATCGGGTAGTTTTAGAATATCCGGATTATTTTTTGCAACGGTAAAATAAATCGTCCGGCCCTCCTTTACCCGGCTTTCCGGCACGGGGTTTTGGCTAATGACCTCGCCTGGGGCTTTACCCGGCACATAAATAGAATCGATAATGGCAACTTGAAAATCGCGGGATCGCGCTTTTTTAAGCGCCTCTCTAAACCCCATGCCAACATAACTCGGCACCTGGATGCTTTCGCCGTGGTTCGTATAACAGCGCAACCACCAAAATGTCATTAAAAAAAGCGCCGTCAGCAGCCCCATCATCCCCAAGCAGTTTTTTATGACGTATGGCGTGGTGAAGAACGCGTAAATTTCGAGGGCAATTCGCCTTATTTTTTGTAACATCTTAATCGTCTTTGGAAAAAGCAGCAGTGTTGCACAAAAGTAGAACAGGAATTTGAATTGAAGGTGTGGTTTTTAGTAAGCGTTGCCTTTCTTTGCGTATTCTTAGTCATAAACAGCGTAATCGACCGGCTCATGTACGAAAATCCACGTTTAATCATCGACTCCTCGACCCCACCCGAACCCGGCCACATCACTTGGAGAAGTCCGAGCAACTTAGCCATTATTAAATATTGGGGCAAATACGGCGTTCAACTGCCGCGCAACCCTTCATTAAGCCTGACCTTAGCCGCGTCTTTTACCGACACGATGCTCGAATATGCGCTGAAAGAAACACCGGATCATCAAATTGACCTTGAGTTTTTATTTCACGAAGAAGAAAACGAGCCATTTCGCGCAAAAACGCTTGAGTTTTTGAACAGCCTGAAACCAATTTTCCCGTTTTTAGATCAATTGCACTTAACCGTTCATACGGGCAATTCTTTCCCGCATTCTGCCGGTATTGCATCGTCTGCTTCCGGCATGTCGGCTTTGGCGCTTTGCTTGTGCTCTTTGGAAGATTTGTTGTTCGGAACCTTGCAAAACCCGGATGATTTTGATAAAAAAGCCTCCTATATCGCGCGTTTGGGCAGCGGCAGCGCTTGTCGATCTATTTTTAGCCACGCTGCGGTGTGGGGTGAAACGCCGATGGTTCCGGGTTCGTCTAACGAATTTGCCGTGGGCGCAGGCGACTTAATCCACGATTGTTTTAAAGATTTCCATGACGATATCCTGATCATTTCTTCCGAAGAAAAGGCAGTTTCAAGTCGGGCAGGCCATGCGCTGATGGACGGCAATCCTTATGCGGATGTACGCTACGCACAGGCGCGCAGCCGTATGTCGACCTTGTTGGATGCGATGAAAGCAGGCGATTTGGCCACGTTCGGTAAAATTGCCGAAGACGAGGCGCTCACGCTGCACGCCTTGATGATGAGCAGCAATCCGTCATACATTTTGATGCAACCTGGCACTTTGTCCATTATTGAAAAGGTGCGCCAATACCGCGCAGACACCGGACATCCGGTTTATTTCAGCCTCGACGCCGGACCAAATATTCACTTGTTGTATCCCGGCGACATCATCCACGAAGTGCGGGCATTTATTGACGATCATTTGAAAGAACACTGCGAAGACGGCTATGTGCAACAGGATTGGGTGGGTGAAGGCCCGGAAGAGGTGTAATGGAACTTGGTAACAACTTGTCAAGATGATGATATTTGTTTGCATTCAAGCATGGGCGCCCGTACCTTTGCATTGAAATAGTACACTTATTACATGGCAATACTAAAAAAATATCTTGTTTGGGCCTGGATGGTTGCTTTGTTTACGGCAACCGTAGGCGTGAGCGTCCAGCAGATATATTGCTATTGCCTGAATAAAACGACCATTTCCTGGTTTGCCAGCAACGAAGCCTGTCATGTAAAAGAAAAAAAGGAAACAACTGTAGCCTCTTGCTGCCGTAAAAAGCAGGCTTCCTGTTGTGAAAAACGCGTCCAAAAGGAACATTCAAGCAAACCCTGCACCAAAAAAACGACCCGTGTTTTTCAACTCAAAACCGAGTTTGTCCTTGAAAAACAAATAGAAAAGCAGGAAAAATCCCCCATTGAGGATTTGCGGGTCGTCGAAATACCTGATTTCTTTTATTTAAATGCGCCAAAGGATGTTGACATTGTTCAGCCTCCGCCCACGCCGCCCCCGCCCCTTTCCGGCCGCAGTATTTGCCTGCTGCATCAGCATTTTCGTTGTTAAATTGTGAAATACATGCGCGCTTGTATGCGCGCAAAATGCCGTTATTGGTTCTAAAACCTGCGGCACAATTTTCACATTTACTCACAAACAGGCAAACGCCTGTCTGATCGAAAACAGCAATGAAAAACATCGTTTTATACCTCATTTTATGCCTCTCGGCGTATTCCTCCCCCACCCTTTTTGCCCAAACACCGCAAAAAAACTTCATCAAAGGGCTTGTCACCAATGAAAAGGAAGAACTGCTCATCGGCGCATCCATCTCCTGGAAAGACACCACCGCTGGTACCATTGCCGATACTGCGGGCCGTTTCAGCATTATTGCGCGTACCAAACCGGCGATTCTGTTGGTTAAATATTTCGGTTATGCCCCGGCAGAAGTAGAGGTTTTACCCGGCGAAAACAATCTTTGGATTGAGGTGCGCGGCGCCAACCAACTCAAGCAAGTTACCATCGACGAGCAAAGTTTCGGAAACAGCATGTCGACCCTGGAAACCCGCAATGTGGAAAGCATCGGACACAAAGAATTGCGCAAGGCCCCTTGCTGTAACCTTTCTGAGAGTTTTGAAACCAACGGCGCCATTGACGTATCTTATGCAAATGCCATTACCGGGGTGAAAGAAATTCAACTGCTGGGCCTGCGTGGCATTTACAGCCAGTTTTTGATTGAAAACCGGCCTACCATGACGGGGATTGCCGCGCCGTATGCCTTTGAATTTATTCCCGGCACCTGGCTAAACGGTATTGTCCTGGCCAAAGGCGCGAGCAGCGTTAAAAACGGAAACAACGGAATTACCGGGCAAATAAACGCTGATTTAGTGAAACCAAAAGACGATAAACCCTTGTTTGTCAATGCATTTACTTCTACGGAAGGCCGCGGCGAATTGAATGTACACCTTAATAATAAAGGTAAAAACAACGTATCCAACGGCCTGCTCCTGCACGGTGATTTTACCAAAAATCGCTGGGACCGAAACAAGGACAATTTTTATGACTCGCCCAATCGCTACCAATTAAATGCCTTGTACCGGGCTATTTACGACGGTCCGGCCGGCTGCGCCCAATTCAATATCCAGGCCCTGACAGACCATCGTAAAAGCGGACAAATCAATGAATTGGCCGCAAAACCTGGGCTGTTTTCTGTGGATCAACAGAACGACCGCGTGGAAGCCTGGGCTAAATTTGGTAAAGAAGAGCTGTTTGGAAAACCCTACAATGAAATCGGCAACATCGCATCCGTTTCCTGGCACCGCACGAATTCAGTGTTTGGGAAAAATACTTATACCGCCACACAGCAATCTTATTTCCTTCAATCGCTATACCAGACTATTTTGGGCAACAGCAACCACAAAATGGTGATCGCGCCATCGCTGCAATACGATGATATTCAGGAGAAAGTGAACGAAGGAAACCTGAGCAGAAAAGAAACCGTGGCCGGCGCGATGGTGGAATACACCTATAGCCACCCGACCGCGCGTATGCCAATCCCCGATTTGGTGATGGTACTCGGCGCGCGCGTCGATTATAACAGCCGTTTCGGTTGGTTGCCCACGCCGCGTTTAAGCGCTAAGTACAATTTTACGGAAAATACGATTGTGCGCGTGTCCGGCGGATTAGGATACCGAAGCCCGAACCTGATTTCAGAAAATATCAGCCTGTTAGCCAGCAACCGAAGCCTTAATTTTGCCAATAATTTGCGCGACGAAAAAGCCTGGAATTACGGGATGAATTTTACCCAGAATTTCAAAATCGCACGCCGCAATGCCAGCCTGAGTATTGACGCTTACCGCACCGATTTTGTCCGCCAAATCATGGTGGATGTAGACCAGTCGCCTACGACCGTGTATTTTTATCAGATAAACGGAAAGTCGTTTTCAAACAGCGTACTCGCTGTATTTCAATATAATATCATACGCGGACTGGAACTGAAACTTGCCGGCAAATGGAACGACGTGCGCGCTACCTACCAGGACGGCGTGTTGCGCACCCTGCCGCTCGTAGCCAAACTTCGCGGCCTGGTTACACTTGATTACACCACGCCGAACAAAAAATGGATGTTCAACCTGCGCACCCAAATCGTAGGCCCACAGCGCCTGCCGGATAACTCCAAAGTGCCGCACAAATACATCCATGATTTCCCGGAGGTCAGTCCGACTTATTCAATCTGGAGCGGCCAGGTGACGCGCAGTTGGAAAAAATTTGAAGTATATGCGGGCCTTGAAAACTTCAGTAATTTTCAGCAGCACCTTGCCATTATTGCGGCGAATGAGCCTTGGAGTCCGTATTTCAACGGCTCGCAGCTTTGGGCGCCGATGATGGGACGGGTGGTGAGTTTGGGGGTAAGGCTTGCGCCGGCGGGGCTGTA
>JBAXTB010000031.1:0-25815 GCA_037130425.1 Bacteroidota bacterium | reverse complement strand
CATTGGTACATTCCTTCCCGTACAATGTCAAAATAGTGCGGATCAATTTCAACCTTGTGCTTTTCGTAAAACTTGGCAGGAATCGGTTTCCCATCGCGGAATTCCTTCGCCAAATGCGGCGCATACCAATAGCCCTGGTTTGCAATACAAGCAGCCAGATTGGCCATTTGCAGGGTAGTCAACTGGATTTCGCCCTGTCCAATCCCGCAAGACATAATGGTAGGGGAGCGCCAGCCGCCTAAATTTTTGGGATATAAACGGTCATAATAGGCAGAAGTAGGGAAGCCGCCAGGGCTTTCGTTCGGGTAGTCAATGCCCAATTTGCTTCCAAACCCGAATTGGGTCATATAGGAGTTGAACACATCTAAGCCTTTTTGCGGATTGCTAAAGCCAAAGTGGTCAATGGCATCCCGGTACTTAGACATGTAGAAGGAATTGCAGGAATATGCGATTGCGTCGACAACGCCGCTCAAATGCCCGCTGTGGTGACATTTATACAAACGTCCGGCGTAAAAATAGCCGCCCGTGCAGGTGTACCCCCCCTCCGGCGCGATGGCGCCTTCCTGCATTCCAATCAGGGAAACCACGGTTTTAAAAATAGAGCCGGGCGGATATTTGGCCATCACAGTACGGTCAAAGAAGGGCTTGAGCGGATCGGTCAGCAATTGACTGAATACCTGGCCGCGCCCTTGATTCATGGTTAGCAAATTCGGATCGTATGTCGGACCGCTAATCATGCACAAAATCTGACCAGTGTTCGGTTCGATGGCAACAATACTGCCGGTTTTATTTTGCAAGAGGTATTCGCCATAAGCCTGCAAATCAATATCAATGGAGGAAATCAGATCGCTTCCGGCCACCGCAGCAGTGTCATATATCCCACTTTTGTATTTCCCTACAATGCGGCCAAGATTATCCTTCAATAAAGAGGTCGTCCCTTTTTTGCCGCGCAGCATCGGTTCGTATTCCGATTCTATCCCTGCCGAACCGATATAGTCGCCGGACTCATAAGCCCCGTTTCCTCGTTCAATATCGCGCGGATCAACCTCATTGATGTAACCTAATACGTGCGCGCCTACGCTATACGGATAGCCGCGAATGTTACGCACCTGCACGAAAAAACCGGGGAATTCGTACAAACTTTCCTGAAGCAGCGAAAACGTTTTAAATGAAAGTTTTTTCAAAAATACATAAGGTACTGTCTTTGAATACTTTCCGCTGTGAAAATCTTTAGTCAGGAATTGTCTGAAGTCGTTTGGCGTAATTCCTAAAATCGAACAGAATTTAGGAATATCTATATGTTTTTGATCCACCTGATTGTAAGTCACCATCAGGTCGTAAGTTGCTTCGTTATTTACGATGAGCCTGCCTTTGCGGTCAAACACTAAACCGCGTGGGGGATAAACCGTCAGTTTTTCAATGGTTGTCGCATCTGCTCTTCTTCGGAAAGAATCGTCGAATATCTGTAACTGCGCAGCTTTAAGTACCAGCGCAGCGGCGCAGGCAATAAAAACGAGTTGAATGTTTAGCTGCCGTTCAGGTCCTTTGTTCATTCGATCGATAATTAGAAGGTATGCAAGGCGGGCAATTAACTGTTTGGATTAAACATAACGACATACAAAACCACAAATATCATGGTTAAAACCCAAGCAGCCAATGTTTTAACAGTTATTGCCGTAAAATAGACAAAGGTGAAGGCATCAACCGAAAAATACCAGAACAGGTGCAACGCGAAAAAAACGGCTACTGTTTGTAAGAATATTTGCCAACCAAAGAAATGCGGTGAGAAAACGAGTTCTTTACCGGAAAAACCGCCTTTTGGGGCAAATGCGTAAAAAATATAAGTACGGGCAAACCCTGAAAAAGCGCCTGCGCTGGCATGTATCCCTGGTGTGCCGTAAAAAAAATCAATTACTAACCCGATCGAAAATCCAAGACCTACAATGTAGGGCGTGGCCATTTGAATGGGCAACAGAAATATGAAAAGGGGATACAACAGGATATTAAAATACTGGCCTACCGAAACAGAAACCTGTTTCAGCAAAAGAGCCTGGGTGGCGACTAATCCAAAAAAGCGCCACAAGTTTGCAAATAGCGCGCTACTGTTCATTTTTTACCTTTTGTTGCAGGCTGTCAATGGCCGTTTTGAACAGATTTTGCACAACGTAAACATCTTGTACGGTTGACATATCCTGTTTGAGTCGCACTTTAGCCACCAAGAAATTAGGATATTCCGGATCCTGTTCCGGAACGGTTTCAATAAATCCGAGTTCAAGTCCTTGAGGAAACATGGCTGAAAAACCACTTGTCGTTACCGGTTCTCCAACTGAAACCTTAATGTGCTTTGGAATATACTTCAGCGTCATAATCGTCGGATCCCCACCTTCCCACAACAAAGTTCCGAATGCTTTTTCGTGTTTGGGCAATGCTGCCGATAATTTTGTTTGCCTGTGCAATACCGACATAACCATTGAAAAGTCGGGATCAACATGCCGGACAATCCCGATGATTCCTTTACCTGAAACCACTGCCATATTGGGCATTACGCCATCCGTAGATCCTCGGTTGAGCATCATCCAATTGTTGGCGCTGCTGATGGAATTGCTTATTACCCGTGCTGCAATGAAACGAAATTCAGGCCGAACAGCGCGGTGGCGGATGGAATCAATATGACTGATGGTATCGTAAAGCACCGTAATAAAAGTATCACGGTAGGGGAGTTGCACCGAGCGGGCGTTGGCTGCTTCCGCTAAAAGCCGCGCATTTTCCTGCACCAAACTGTCGACCCGTTCCTGTAAACCAATGTAATCGCTGATTCTTTGGCGTCTTTCAAGCAAATTTCCACCAATTACAGTTGAAGTATGCGCGAAAATCGCGTTTTGTCGCTCATTAAATTGAATAACCAAAAAAAAGCAAAAAACCTCCAACAGCACAAAGGTTACAAATCCACCGTTGCGGATGAAAAGTCGGAGGAGGTTTCCCATGTTTTTACCCTAAAATTAATGATACGTGAAAGACAGGGCTATTCGATTGGTTGCAGTAAAAATTTGACCTACATGAACAGAAAAAGCGTTGATTAAACGCTTTTTCTGTCGATCAGGAACGAGTAGTTGTGTGAATTCCGCAATGCCATACCAGTTCCGCGCACCACAGCACGAAGCGGATCATCGGCAATATGAACCGAAAGTTTGGTTTTTGATTCCAAACGCTTGTCAAGCCCGCGCAATAAAGCGCCGCCGCCTGTGAGGTAAAGCCCGGTGCGGTAAATATCAGATGCCAACTCAGGCGGCGTCATTTCCAATGCCTTCAATACGGCATCTTCAATTTTGCTGATGCTTTTGTCGAGCGCGTAAGCCACTTCCTGGTAGCTGATTTTGATTTGTTTTGGAATACCGGTCATCAAGTCGCGGCCATTTACGGCGTAATCAGGTGGTGGTACTTCCAGTTCGTGCAGGGCTGAACCTACATTGATTTTAATCTGTTCTGCAGTGCGTTCGCCGATCAGGATATTGTGTTCGCGTTTCATGTAACCCATGATATCGTTGGTGAGTTCGTCACCGGCAATACGAATGGATTGGTCGCAAACAATACCGGAAAGTGCAATAACCGCAATTTCAGTTGTGCCGCCGCCGATATCAATAATCATGTTACCGATCGGTTCTTCAATATTCAGACCGATCCCGAGGGCCGCAGCCATTGGTTCGTGAATGAGGTATGTTTCTTTACTGTCAACGTGATCGGCAGAGTCAAAAACAGCGCGTTTTTCTACTTCAGTAATACCGCTTGGGATGCAAATAACCATTTTCAGGTGACTGAAGAGGCTGTTGCGCTTGCCCACCATCCGTATCATGCTTTCAATCATGGCTTCGGCAGCCTGGAAATCGGCAATTACGCCGTCCTTTAATGGTCTGACCGTTTTGATATTTTCATGCGTTTTTTCGTGCATCTGCATGGCCCGATGGCCCACCGCAATGGTTTCGCCTGTACGCCGATTAATGGCTACAATGGACGGCTCGTCTACCACAACCTGATCGTTTACCATGATAAGCGTATTGGCTGTACCAAGATCAACTGCTAATTCCTGCTTGAAAAATTTAAGAAAGTTCAAGGCTAAATTGTATTTTTAAGAATGTCTGAGGATAAATTGAGTATGCGTAGAAACGTTGCGGGTTCAGGGCGATAGAACTTTCATTGTATCGAACACATCGGGCTACCATAAGCTGTCTGAAAAATTCAGCGCGCAAAACTACACAGGTTTTTTGTGTATTTTGTGCGGAAAATGATAAATTTTATTCAAAACTTACACTTTAACTGAATCCAATTTGACACTTTTCAATGCTTTGGGCTAAGTTCCTGCGGTAACAACCCAAAGGTCGTCTGCTTGCAGGTAGCGATTGGCCAATTCCTGGATTTCAGCAGGCGTAATGCTGCGAATTGTCTCCACGGTTTTGGCATAAGCATCGGCGGGAAGTTGTTCAATAATCATACTTTTTACCACGTCTGAGGTGTTCAAGGGGCCGTCCAATCCGTTGAGCATCATGCCAAGCAAGTAGTTCTTGACCATCAATAATTCCTGTTCTTCGACTGGTTTTTCACGCATTTTTTTCAGTTCCGCGTATATTTCCTTGATCGTTGCTTTGGCTTTATCCCGGTTCACTTCGGTGGCAATATAAAAACAGCCATCGGCTAAGTAGGTATCGTGGGTAGAATAGATGTTGTAGGTAAAACCGCGTTTTTCCCGGATATTCATCATCAAACGGGAACCGAAATAGCCGCCGAGGATCGTGTTCAGGATAAACAAACCGTTTGAATCCGGGTGTTTTTTGCTGAAGGTACGCCGCCCGATTTTGATCGCCATTTGCAATGATTCGGGCATACTGATATGCGTTTTTTGCGGCTTAATATCTGAGATAACCGATTGAAAATCAGCCTTTTTGCCGATTCTGTTTAGTTGACCCAAATGTTGGTTCAGCAAGCCGATAATTTCCTCGTCAATGCGCCCGCTGGCAAAAATAAGGCAGTTTTCAGGCGTGTACCAATCGTTGTAAAACTGAATCAGGTCTTCACGGGTCAGCGCCTGGTAATCTTCGGCTGTTGAGTTGTATCCGTAAGGGTGATTTTCACCAAAAATCTGTTCCGTGATTTTACGATAGGCAAGGATTTCCACTTTCCCAAGTTCAACCAACAAATCCTGAATGCCGGTGCGGATAAAGGTGTCTAATTCTGTTTGAGGGAAGGACGGTTCCGTCAATATTTCGGCAAACACGGGGATTAGTTCGCGGGCGTATTTTTTCAGGGAGAACAAGGTGAAATTGCTCGTATCGAGGTTGCCCGGAATGCTGAGCGTACCGCCGTAAAAATCAATAAATTCGGCAATTTCGGCCCCTGCGCGCTTGACCGTGCCTTCGCGCAACAGGCGTGCGCAGGCGCGGGAAACCATTCTTTTTTGTTCTTCAGGACGTCCGGCGCGAAAAACCGCCTCGATTTTGACGATTTCCTGATCGGGAAAATCCAATACGTAAACAGGGATGCCGTTGTCGAGTGTCACTAATCGGGGCTGGGGCAATACCAGGTGATGTGTGTCGCTAACAACCGGGGCTATTTTTCGATTTAACATGTTTCTTTGCTCAACTAAAAGTAATACTGCAAGGCCGCTGCCTTACGACCAAAATGGGTGCAAACTTCAACTTTATTGTACATTTTAGCTTGTTTTTGCGACATAAATTGCAGAAAAGAGGGCGAAATTACTTTTTTTCCGGCTTTTCAACAGGTTGTTAGTTTTTTTCCACAAAAACCCCGTGATATGGTCTTACTTTTGCGCCGAATTCGTGCCTAAACTCCTGCGCAACATTAAGTGAAATATTTTTGGCGCAGAGCGATCAAGACCCGCGCTCCTTGTCCATTATAACCTATAGTCAACCTGATAATATGAAATTCAGCGTTTCGTCTTCCGAGCTCCTGAAACAATTACAGATCGCTTCCGGCGCGATCGGCTCCAATCCGGTACTCCCGATTTTGGAAGATTACCTGTTCAAAATTGAGAACAAAAAGCTGACCATTTCAGCAACCGATCTTGAAACCAGTATTTCTACCACCATTGAAGTATTGGCAGACGATGATTTTTCCGTTGCCATTCCGGCTAAAATTCTGCTTGACACGCTTAAAGCGCTGCCGCAACAACCGGTAACGTTTACGGTAAACGAAGAAAATTTTGGCATTGAAATCACTTCTTCTTATGGTAAGTATAAACTCGCCGGCGAAAATGGTTCCGATTTCCCGAATATCCCGGAACCTGACACGGTTGATGTGGTGAAACTGAACAGTCAATACCTGCTGGAGGCCATCAATAAAACGGTTTTTGCGACGTCCAGCGATGAACTGCGCCCTGCCATGACCGGCGTTTATTTTCAAGTGGAATACAACAAACTGATTTGCGTTGCAACCGATGCACATAAGTTGGTGAAATACACCACGCACCACCTGGCGGGCGAAGTGGCAACGTCTTTCATTGTGCCGAAAAAAGCGCTCAACCTTTTGAAAAATGCGCTGCCCGCCAATGACGCCGTGACCATTTCGTTCAACAAAGCGAATGCGTTTTTCTCCTTCGCCAGCATGAACTTAGTTTGTCGCCTCATCGACGCGCGCTACCCGGATTACAACGCGGTTATTCCGGTTGATAACCCGAACCACATGAACGTTGGCCGCGCCGATTTTCAAAATTCGCTCAAGCGTATTGCGATCTACGCCAATAAAACAACCAACCAGGTTGTACTCGATATTTCGGATAAAAGCCTGACCATTTCGGCCCAGGATCTTGATTTTTCTAACGAAGCAACCGAGCAAATGGCCTGCACGTATGAAGGCAACCCGATGCGGATTGCCTTCAATGCGAAATTTATCGTGGAAATGCTCGGCGTATTGGACGGCGAGGAGGTTAAGATGGAGTTTTCAACGCCTTCGCGCGCGGGTATTCTGACGCCGGTTGAAGAAACCAATAACGACCGCGAAATCCTGATGCTGGTTATGCCGGTTATGTTGAATAACTAAGACGGTTTATGACTTTATAAACCGACCTACATACCGCTTACCAGCAAGAATTACCGTGGTGTAATTGCCTGTTGGAAAATCTTTAACTATGATGTTTACCTGCAAATCCGTACCGGTTTTGCTTGTTTCCATACTACGAACCAATTTGCCGGCCGCATTATACACTTCAACGATCGCTGTTCCGGTCCAGTCACTTTGAATGGCGCTTTGTACATATTCTACCGCCGGGTTAGGCAATAAAGTAAGTGCGATATTGTTGTACAGGTTGTGCGTACCGGAAATACCGTTGAATTCATAGCAACCGATGTCAGGAACACCGTTTGGCAGTTTACCCTCAAGGTCAACCGTTGAGGCGCCGAGCGCTACGCCTTTATTGATACAAGGGCTTCCGGATTTCAGGTGGAAATCGCCGTTGCCGTCATCTACGAAACTTGGGTCACCGTTCTGAATATCAAGCGCAGCGTTGCCGTAGGGCGTTAAGGTATTGTCGGAACTCAGATTACCGCCGTGCGATGTGACAGTCGGCGTGCCGGATTCGATTTCGTAGTTGGTGCCGATGTTGCTGAAAATACAGTTTTGCAGGGTCAGTTCTGCGCCGCTGGAGTCCGCCGCATATTGCGCAATACCCGCGCCAAGAGCGGCTACATTGCCTGCAAAAGTAGTATTGATTGCTGTCAGACGCGCAATCTTTTTACCAGCGCCATTCGAAGAAATCGCGCCGCCCGCGCCGGTTCCAAAATTGGTATTTCCTGCAATCAACGAGCTTTTTATCGTAACATCAGCATCGTCGATGTTAATGGCCCCTCCCTGCGTAGAAACCAGGTTGTCTTTAAAAATACAACGGTTGATGGTCATTACCGACAAATCAAGGCTGTCTTCCGAAACTTCAATAGCGCCGCCGTAATTGGCAGAGTTTGCAATAAACTGGGTAGTACTGATGTTGGCTTTGATGCCGGCCGATACGTTGATTGCGCCGCCGTAATTATCCGCGTTGTTTTCGCTGAAGGTGGAACCGTTTATCGTAAGTGCGGTTGAGTCGTTCTGATTGAAAATTGCACCGCCGTATTTTGCATTGTTGGAAGCAAACGTACAATCATTTATTTCAACCTGTGCAAGGAATCCGTTCGTGACGGCGCCGCCGCTGGTGTTTGCTTTGTTTGAGGTAAAGGTATTGCCTGTCAGTGTTGCCCGAACCGCTTCACCATAGTTGGCAATGCCGCCGCCAAAACCTGCCTGATTGTTTTCAAAAGTGGAACCAATTACGCTAACCACAGCATTGCCATTGTACATAGCCGCGCCGCTGCTTGGTGCAATATTCCCCGTGAAAGTACAATTTTTGATTGTACATTCAGTTTCGTTATTAAATACAGCCGAACCACCATAGTTGGTTGCGGTGTTTGTATCAAACAAGCAATTTTCAATTGAAAATGAGCTAACGTGGTCGCGACCGTCATTGTACATACCGGCTGCATTTCCGGATGTATTGTTGCGGAAAATGCTATTTTTTAATACAAAATTACTTTGCCAGGTAAACATCCCGCCGCCAAAATTGGTAGAAGCGCCTTTGTTCCCTTCAAACAGGCAAGAATCCACAGTTACGTGATCGCAATTTTGTGGGTACAGGGAGCCGCGGGTTGCGTTGTTGTTTTTGAAGCTGCAATTCTTGATGGTTACTACGTCAACAATACGCACGTAAATGCCCGCTGACTGGAAGGAACCCAGATTCTTCTCAAACTGGCAATTATCGGCGATAAAGCCGGTCGCATCACCGTCTAATACGGCTACTGCGCCGCCGGAAAGACCTGCATTTTGTGTAAAGCGGCAGTTTCTGATGGTGGTCGGCGTGGTGGTTTGAAGGCCGCCGCCGCGTTTTGTAAGGTCGGCATCAGCAGTTGCCACTTTGGTATTTCCGTTGCGAATCGTAAATCCGTCAACCACCGTGCGTAAGGTTGCGTCGCCGCCAATTTCCACCACGTGCCAGGAGTTGTCGGATTTGTTGAGTTTCAAACTATCGGTCACATCATTACCGTTCAAGTCGCCACTCAGAATGGTCGGGTTGGCGGTGATGTTGCGCTGGCTCAGGCTGGTTTCGGTGCCGGCGAATCCGCCGTAAAGTTCGATGCCGGATTGTACCAAAAAGGATGCATTGGCGCCCGTTGACGGTTTGTAAGTACCTGCGGCCACCCAAATTTTATTGCCGGGAGTGGCAGCGCTCAGCGCCGCGTCGAGGCTTTTGTAAGCATTGGCCCAGGAAGTGCCGTTGTTGGCGCCCGACGCATTGCTTTTTACAAAAATTGCTTGTGTAAAGCCGGTCGCCTGAAAAAAGCAAACAGCAAGAACAAGCAGGGAAAAACGGTATAATTTTTTCATGGTCAAATAGAAAATGGTGAATGAAATTAAAAAAGGAATGAGTAAAATAACGTCGAATCGTTGCCGCAAAATTGCATTCCACCTTATAGAATTTGCTTTTCGGCGACAAATGGAACAGTTCATTGGATTTTCGGCATGGTAACAGCATTTTATCGGTCGCGGATCAGTTCCAACAGTCGTTGCATTTCCAATTTCCAGGGCTTGCCGCTTCCGGTAAAATTATTGTGCATAAAACTGAAAATCAATATTTTACCGTGTTTGTTGACTACAAAACCGCTCAAACATTGCACCCCGCTCATGGAGCCTGATTTGGCAAAAATATAAGGCTTCCCGTCTTTTCCTTTGTACCAATCGACCAACGTGCCGGAAATGCCCCCAATCGGGAAAAGCGAAAAAAGCTGCTCCTGTGGTTGTTCCTTCCATAAACGATGTAAAATTTCAGCCAAGTTTCGAGGCGAGTTCAAATTGTAGCGCGACAAACCGCTGCCATCTACCCAGCGAAACGCTTGGGGTAGGGTAGCGAACAAACTGTCTTTGGCCCAATGAATCATAGAGTCCTGAAGCATATACCCAAATCGTGCTTCGGCGCACATTAAAAGTAATTGCTCCGCGATAAAATTGTCGCTTTGGTACATCATGCGGCGGTACACCGTGTCGGTTGGGGTGACACGCCAAATTCGGTTTCCAGGACTGCTTTTGAACATCATGCTGGCATTCAGATTGGCCAAATTCAGATGCAAAGAATCGTTCATGGAGGGCAGTAAACGATTGGCGGGGTCAAAAACAGGAACATAAACCGGCGTTGATCCGGTGTAATGGTTTGCAGATAATGGTACTTCTAAAAGACCACTAAATGGCTTTTGCCGAATGTCTTCAAGATCCGGGTTTAGTTGAATACTATCTTGAAAACGCCTTGGGGAAACCACCCATTTGCCATTCAAAATGCTCAATTTCAGGCAGTTACCAAATAAAGGTAAGCCTGAAATTTCCGGTGAATAATCTTCGTTGAAGTCGTCCCAGGCCCAGCCTTTGCCCCAGCGGGATTGTTGCGCCACTCCAGGTTGATTAAACAAATATTGCATCGAATAAGGGTGCTGCGCAAAAAACATGGGACGGGGCTGCCAGGCGGCAAAAGCCGGGTGTAAAAACGTTGGGTCGCCGGTACCCGACACTGCCCAAGCCCCTTCCGGTTCTGAACGATCGCCTTCATAAAATTCATACCGAAGCCTCGGCAGCGTGTCGCCAAGCGTGTGCAGGCAGGTATAAAGCGTCAGAATTTTAGTTGTAGACGCCGGTGTGAATAAATGCTGCCCATTCACATCGCACCAGGTTTTGCCACTTTCGGGATCAAGCAGGGTAAAGCCGCTGAACGACTTCGAAAATACGGTTGACGTGCGAATTTCACGCGACAGCCGATGACCGCAGAAACGTTCGAGCCTGCGCGTGGGGGTGCAGGCGCAGGCGAGTGAGCCAAGCAGGATGAACGGTAAAAACGCTTTTTTTAACAAAATGCCCGTGTTTTAGGAATTGGCAGGAACGGGCGTAAAAATAGAACCAACGGGTTCATTTTAAATCATTTTCCAGCCATTAAAACAAAATTGCGGGCCAGGACTTTCCCCGACCCGCAATGGTCATGCCTTGAAAAAAGTGTTTAACATGTTCCTATTCAAGGCTTAACTCGGTTTACTATGCTGTTTTCAAAGATTTTACTTGTTAAATTTCAGGTTGTTCCAGACATATTCGCTGATACATTCGCCTTGTTCAAAGCCCAATTCGCATGCCCGGCGCATGTGAACGCCGCCATATATTCTTGAATGGAACGCCTCGCGGCCGGCTTCTTTAAATGAAGCATATTCGCGGAAACCGTAACCTTTGTCCTGGTGCTGGAAGTCGCTGAAAGTTTTGTTGCCAAACAGGCGGGTCAGGGTTTCTGAGGAAGCGCCGGCATTCACGGAAGTACCTGAGGTGTAATCCGGATAAGGCGGCGTCGGCACCGGAGACGACCAATCGGTATGCCCCATTACGTCGCGGATATAACTTACCGGACGTTGCAGGTAGTTTTTATATTTGGCATACCAGCAAGCGATAAATCCGTCGCGGGTACCGATGGTCAGCAGCACGTACATTCGAAGTGTGGTCGCCAGATCAAGTCTTTGTTGATCAACCAGTTGGTTTCCGATAGCGAGCCAGGAGCCGGCCGGAGTGCCCGATTTTCCAGGGTTGTTTGCCCAATAGTTTCCAATGGCGACTTTAGCCGGATCAAAGGAAGCGTCGTACACTTCTTTGACGTCTTTATAGTAATCGCTGTTCGGATCAGTGCTGTACGTGTAAGGTGGCGGCGGCTCGCACAAACGATACGAATTGATGACAAATGGGCGGCTGGTCCACCAAAAAGGCATCATAAAAGTTTGATTTAAGGTGGCGCCATCCCAATATTGCGGATTGCCTACACGGCTCGGCGGGGTATAAATCAAGGATTCCATACCAAGGCGGTTGTCCGTTTCCGACCATTTAATGATCGCATCTGCCAGTTGGTCGGCAAAGGCTTTGGAGTCGGCTACAACTGCTTCCGACAGGGTATTTTCATTGCGCATACGGGTAGCCTGGTTTTCTACCAACGTTTCCATATTGACACGCGTTTCCAGCGCCATATTCGGCATCAGTGCGTCCATTACTTTCGGCATGGCATGGCAAAGCACAATGCCCCAGTCGTATGTTTTATCTGAAGCCGGTTGCGGTAAGGATTCCAGTCCTTGCAGCTGCCCTGCGAGTGTGCGGTAGTTCGGCAGTGCATATACCATTGATTCGTAAGCAGTTATAGCAGAATACGCATAAAACCTTGAGGCATCAAGGGCAAACCAGCCTTGCTTTTTAACAGCATTATACGCAAATTCCATCCATTCTTGCGGGAGTTTGGCGCTGTATTCAACCGGAGCTACAGTAAGAGGATTAGATTCTTCGTTTTTTTGGCAGCCCCACCAGGATATGGAACCGAATAGTAAAATGAGAACCAAGGATAAGCGGGAAAGTACTTGTGATTTCATGTTGAAAAAAGATTGTTTAAAAGTTTTACTTCTTAAAACAATGCAATAACTATTACAAATAATAGTAATACTATTAAAAAGGACTTAAAATTTCCTACCACAAAAAGGGGATTACCGCAAACATGCGTCATCCCGAATTTTTTGTGGTAGGGAAATACTATTTTCGGTTGCTTATTTTATCTGTACGATTTTCCCGTTAAACACCTGCGCTCCAACCCGCAACTGGTACGGATACAGGCCGATAACGGGAAACGCTTCCGCCGGGATATTCAGGTATTGCACCCCGTCTTCAACGGATTGCCCGGTGTGGAATATGAGCTTTCCATTCAAGTCAAAAACATCCAGATCAACTTTCGATGCCTGTTCGGCAATAACCGTAATTACCACAGCGCCTGAACTTGGATTTGGTTGCGCGGGCAGCGCGATGCTCCGGCTCTTTAACGGCTCCGGTTTTCGATCCTCTACAACTGGCCCGACATTTGGCATTGCAGAACAATCCAGGTCGCCAATTTTAATCCCCAGTACATACCGGGTCGGAGTGTCGGGATTGAGTTGCAATTCCTCAATTGTAAAAATATAAGGCACCGGCGCCGACAATGGATTGCCTGCCGGGAAAACGTAATCGTCGCGGACAAAACGCCAAGAGGTATTACTCGGTAATTCCGTGTAAACACCGGTGAGCAATTTATTCAATTCAATAACGTCATTTTGTGTAATTGACTTGCTGTTGTCAATATCGGCGGCCACCCATTGCCAGGGTTCCGTAAAGGGTTGCGTACCGTCGAGGTGCTTTTGAATCAACAGTAAATCTGCATTTGTGACGCCATTTAACGGGTAATTATCTTTGGACGGAATCGCCGTCCAGTTATCGCCATCAGGAATATCAAGGGTAGTAAGACAGTCTTCAGCAGTATTTGGATTCAAAAAAATGGGAATGGCGTTATGCGCCGGAACCATTTCAAAGTGAACACCCTGAATTTGCGCATTGCTGCAAACGGATTTTGCACATAAACGATTCAATGTGATGTTATTGCACTCGTTTGAGTCGTTTTTAACCGTAATGGTAGCCGTACAAAAATCGGTATTCCCTGCTTGATCTTTTGCCCATAACTCAACATTTTGCTGCCCCAATTCACTGCAAGTGTAAATCACCTGCGTAACACTGTAGCCGCTCATAGCCGGGAAAGATGTTCCCGTGCCCGCTTTGCGAAGACCGAACCGAAGTTTGGATGTAGGCGTAACATTATCGGTCGCATCTTGCAACAGGTCATTTGGGTGTATATATGCTACATGCGCAGGCGATATGTTTACGGTCTGGTTGTTTAAACAATGAACCAATGGTTTTTTGCAGTCATTTACATAAAAAGATTGAGCGCAAACCACCTCATGCCCGGCTACATCTTTCACAAACCACTTGATTTCGTGGCCCCCGTAAGGTAGTTGCGGTGCCTGAAACGAACTAAGAGCGGAAAAGTTAGTCCAACGCACACGCGCCGTGTACACGCCGTTGTTATGCGTTACTTGCATACCGAACCGGTATTTGAACGTAAATGGAACCGCGCGCAAGTCAAAAGCCCGTCTGCTTGTTCCGTTAAAATAAACAAACCCGGCAGGCGGTGGTGATTTGCTGTCAATCAAGGTTTCTGCAATCCCGTCATCATTCAAATCAAGCCGAAGCTCGTAACGGAATGACAAACTTCCGCCTGTGCAGGAATCAAAAGCTGTGACGGATAAATCGACCGCAGATTCGGCCAGGTCGTATGTGTCATAGCCATAACTGTAAAACCCGGTGTTGCTCCAAAGTCCCGCGTTGTTGGTGCTTTCGTCGCAAAAAGACTGGAAATCAGGGCAATTTGTGGTTTTAATGCATTGCGCATGAAGCGTTTGTAAGGAAACCAGCAGGGTTCCTAAAATGAGCATGTAAAGACTTTTCATGGGAAATATGATTTGTTAAATTAGGTTTATCGTTTTTTACTCTACCCGCACAATTTTCCCGCTAAACACCTGTTCCCCAATCCGCACCCGATACGGATACAAGCCGGTACCCGGAAACGCTTCTGCCGGAATATTCAAATATTGCACCCCGCCATCAATGGATTGCCCATTGTGAAACACCAGTTTTCCATTCAAATCAATGACATCCAATTCGACATGTGAAGCCTGTTCAGCAATCACCGTAATCACCACCGCGCCTGAACTTGGATTTGGCAGGGCCGGTAAAACCGTGCTCAGGTTTTTTGAAACGCCGTTAACAGCACCTCTGTCTTCCGGCGAAGCGGCAAAAAAAGCCCCGCAATCCAAATCGCCGATCTTGATTCCTAGCAGGTAACGCGGCGTTGAGCCGGGCGGCAATAAAACTTCGCTCAAAGAAAACGTATCCGGAATGGGCGCCGACAAGGGATTTCCGGCAGGGAAAACATAGTCATCGCGCACAAAGCGCCAGGAAGCGTTATTGGGTAACTCGGAATAAATACCTAAAATCAATTTATTGAATGCTTCCAGGTCAAAAGCATCTACCATATTGTCGCGGTTGGCGTCTGCGGCTACCCATTGCCAAGGTTTCGTAAACGGCTGCGTGCCGTTAATATGGTTTTGAATAATCTGTAAATCGTAAATGCTTACTCCATTGAGCGGGTTATCATCTTTAAACGCGGAAAAGGTAGTGTTGCTTGCAAGGGGTATGGGAAAGCCGAAATTTGAAATACATCCTTGTGCATCCGCAAGTGTCGTAAAAGTAAATGTTGGAATTGCATTACTATGTCCGTGTGCCTCTATTGCAACATCGCTCATGCCGTGATGACTGCAATATGTTTGGGTACATAATGAAATTTTGTTTGTTCCGGTGCAATAATTACCGTTGTCGTTTATAATTACGTATGTCGTGCAATAACCTGCGTTTCCGGCCTCATCCATTGCCCAAAGTTCAACCTCTTGAACGCCAATGTCACTACAAACGAACACAAGGCTTTCAATCGGACTTCCATTAGCATCCACCGGAAACCCAGTACCCGTACCGGCTTTGCGAATGGAATATTTTAGTAATGAAGGTGGCGTAATATTATCGGTGGCATATTGTAAAAAATCGGTGGCCCAAAGTTGAATAAACTTTGTCGGCATCAAATTGGCGCTGATCCCGTTTAAACAATGAACAACCGGTTTTTTGCAATCACGAATGGAGAATGAATAGGTACAAACTTCTGAATATCCGTATTCATTTTCAATAAACCACTTGATTTTATGGTTTCCATAGGGCAATTGCGGCAACTGGTTCAACCCGACAGCGGCATTACTGAGCCATTGTACTTTTGCGGTGTACACGCCATTATTTTTCAACAATTGCATCCCAAACCGATATTTCAAACTATTGGGCAAATTGCGCTGATCAAACTGCCGCTTTTCGCCGCCGCTAAAATTCGGATTGTTTAAATTGTTGAAATACACAAAGCCAGATGGCGGCGGATTTTTACTATCCACCACGGTTTCTAAAAGGTCATTACCATCCAGATCAAGCAAAAGTTGATAACTGATGGTCAAATTACCGCTAAAACAGGTATCAAACGCCGAAATGGAAAGATCAACGGCGCCCTCCGCCAAGTCGTTTGTTGCGTGTATCGGATCGTACCAGGTTGGGCCATGCCAAAAATTGCCGCTGTTGGGGCTGCCGTCGCAATAAGAAACGGCGCTTGTCGGGCAATTCGGAATAACGACGCATTGAGCATGAAGGGATTGTAAGGATACCAGAAAGGCTCCAAACAGGAAGGTGGAAAATCTTTTCATTGAGATTATTTTTAAATGAACCTCAATTTATCAAAAAAAATCCCGATTTACCAAGCGGAAATTATGTACAAATTGTACAAACAACTGAATTAGTGGGAGAACAATGACTCCACAAACGCCTTTTTGTTGAAAATCTGCAACTTGTCAATGGATTCGCCCACACCGATGTACCGAATCGGGATTTTGAACTGGTCGCTGATGCTGATGGCCACGCCGCCTTTGGCCGTGCCGTCGAGCTTGGTGAGTGCCAATGCTGTAATGGGTGCGACTTCGGTAAAATGCCGCGCTTGTTCCTGTGCGTTCTGCCCTGTTGAGGCGTCAAGCACCAAGAGTACATCATGCGGTGCGCCGGGTAATTTTTTATCCACCGAGCGGTGTATTTTACCCAACTCCTGCATCAAGTGCGTTTTGTTGTGCAGGCGACCGGCCGTATCAATAATGGCGATGTCGCAGTTGTGTTCAATGGCGTAAGTCGTCGTTTCGTAAGCCACGGCAGCCGGATCGGCGTTCATGCCTTTGGAATAAAAATCGCAACCAACCCGATCCGCCCAAATCCCCAACTGATCGACGGCCGCCGCGCGAAACGTGTCTGCCGCGCCGAGCACTACTTTGTAGCCTTTTTGTTTGAATTGGTAGGCGAGTTTGCCGATGGTGGTGGTTTTGCCCACGCCATTCACGCCGATCACCAAGAGAATATACGGTTTTTTCCCGGAAGGGATTTCATAATCCTCTAAGTCGGCCGTATTATTTTCGGCGAGCATTTGGACGATTTCATCGCGGAGAATACCATTTAATTCGCTGGTATTCATATACTTATCTTTGGCTACCCGCGCCTCAATCCGGTCTATGATTTTTACGGTCGTATCCAAACCCACATCACTGGAAATCAAAATTTGTTCCAGTTCATCGAGCACCTCTTCGTCTACTTCGCTTTTGCCCGCCACCGCGCGGGTGATTTTGCCGAAAAAACCTTCTTTTGTTTTTTCAAGCCCCTTATCAAGGTCTTCCTTTTTCTCGCGATTAAAAAATTTGTCAAAAAATCCCATAGTTGTGTGTAAAGCCAAAGTACGTGGTTCGAAAAGTCACGTGTTTAAACGTAAAATAAAGAATTACGTTCAAATATCGTGATTTCGACGCACAGAATCCATCAGCGATGATTTTTTACGGCGGGAAACCTCAATCGAATCTCCGTTGTCGAGGATCAAATAGCCGCCTTCACCTTTAATATAGGTCTTCATAAAATTCATGTTCACGATATGCTTTTTATGAACCCGCACAAAGTTAAGCTGGGAAAGGGTATCCTCATACGCTTTTATGGTTCGACTGGCGGTAATTTTGTCGCCGGTCTTCAGCATAAAGTGCGTGTAGTTGTCTTCGGCTTCTAAGCGTACGATTTCGCTCAGGCGCACAAAATGCACCCCGTCAAGCGCGGAGATCCCGATTTTTTCAAACACATTCGGGCCGGTCGGGTTGTAATTTTGCTGCAACACCTCCAAACGCGCTTTGGTATCGGTGTTTTTGCGGCGAATCCGACTCACGGCCCGCATGAGTTCCTCGCGTTCAATCGGCTTGGTAACGTAGTCGATGGCCGCAAATTCAAAGGCTTTCAACGCATATTTATCGTATGCGGTGACAAAAATTATATCAAACGGCACCTCATCCAATTGTTGAAGTCCCTGAAATACAAGGCCGTCTGGCAAACTAATATCCAAAAACGCTACATCGTATTGATTTTCACGGTCTTCGGCCACTAATTTGAGCAAATCGGCATTGGAACCGCCCGTAGCAACCACCTCCACATCCGGACAGTACATCCGGAGCAGATTTTTAAGGTTTTCGAGGCCCTCAGGTTCGTCTTCAATTAATAATGCGCGTGTTGTCATAGTGTATTTGTCGTGTGTAGTATTATGATTAGAATTGCCTTATTTTTAACCGCATTCCAAAGCGAATCGCATCTGTGCCATTGATTTTCCGCAAACTTTCAACTGAAGTTGCGTATTGACGTGCCACATCTTCCAACGATTCGTTTCTTTTAACGGTATGGTATTGATATTGAACGATTTTGGGTGTTTCCTGCACTTTTTTGTCCGATGCAGCCCGAACTGGCTCGTTTATGCCGGTATTCTTTGGTAAGGAGGCTGAAAGGTCGTCCATTTTTTTGGCACGCGGCGCAGAAGATTTCGATTTTTCCTGTTTAGGCGCTTCGATTTTCAAACCGGAGTGACGCTGTACGTACACCGGATGCCAAATGTCGAGTTCCTGACCGGCATCTACATAATTGGTTTTCAGTTTGTTCCAGGTCTTGATGTGGTCGCCGCTAACGCCGAATTTTTGCGCAAATTGATCGAGGGATTCTAATTTTTGCGCGGTGGCGGTTGTTTGCCAGTAGCGTCCGTCGCCCATATCGCTGTTTACGTAATTATCGTTGTTTTCCAAGTTATAAGCCCGGCTGCTGAGGGTGTTCAAATAACGCACAAACGCAGGCATAACCCGTTGAGGCAGAATTACATAACTACCATCGGCGGTCGGTGGAACGTAATCGCGCTTGAACCCGGGATTCAAGTTTTTGATCACATTGTAGTCAATACCGGTTGCGTCGGCAATATCACGGAACGAAAGACCGTCGAACACCAACAGATAATCGGTCAGTTGTTCATCCAAGTCAGGGTTATTCGGTTTGATGCCGTGCATTTGATAAAAATTGCAGATATAAGATGCTGCAATAAAAGCCGGTACATAGTTGCGGGTTTCTTTAGGCAAGAAACGTTCGATGCTCCAAAAACTGCGGCTGCCTGCTTTTCGAATGGCCGAATTCACTCGATTCGGGCCGCTGTTATAGGCTGCAAGGGCCAGCGCCCAGTCGTCGAATTCCCGGTAAAGTTCCTTGAGGTAGCGCATGGCGGCATCCGTGCTTTTTACCGGATTGCTGCGATCTTCCACAGCGCTGTTGGTGCGCAGGCCGTATTCGCTGCCGGTAGAAGGCATGAACTGCCAAAGTCCGGTAGCGCCTACCCTCGAAACCGCTTTGGGGTTAAGCGCCGATTCTACGACTGACAAATATTTAAGGTCGGAAGGCAAACCGTATTCTTTCAGTTTGGCTTCAAATATTGGAAAGAAAGTCAACCGACGCCCCAGCATCGTTCTGGCTTTTTCCTGCTTCAGTTGAATATAGGTTTTGATATACCCCTTTACCACGCCGGTTGCGCGCATGTCAACACAGCCGGTCATTTGCGCAAGACGCTCAACCAGGTCTTCTTCTGTGAGGGTTGTAAGGGCTGCTTCGCCTTTGGCCGTCAGCATGATCCCGGAAGTGTCAAGGGGATCTTCCAGATCTGCATCTTGGGCGTGGAGGAAATTTGGAATAAAGGTGGTTAAAAACAGGGCTAACCAGCAGAACACAGGGTTTCTCAACTGCATAACGATTGTAGGAACAAAGATTTTGGTTTACAAAAAAAATACTGCCGGTCAAAAGGGGGCGCGATTGAACGCCGAGGGCAAAGATTTATTCTGCGAACGTGAAAAATTGACATTTGGGGCAAGAAAAACTGTCTTCTGTTTGCAAAGGGGCCGCAAAAATCGACAATTCGGATCGATAAGAAAAATTTCAGAAGGTAAATAATGGAAGGACGTATGTTAAAATTGTTAAATGAGACTGTTTTGATTACCTGCAAGTACTTATGAATCCTTTTGATTTTCAAAGGATTTGTATATACATATTTTGTTTGACATGTTCGTTGCACCACCCGTATCCTGTGTTTTCCCAATCTTCCGAATGAAAACCTCCCGAAGACCGCTTCAAACGAAATGATTATTGACCATTTTCAGAAATTGCCAACTTTTTTTCGAAATATTATTTTGTGTGATAAAAAGTAGATCAAATAGGTTGCATTCCCGCAAATAGCCTTACTTTTGCGCGGCTTTTTAAAGAATATAGCGTCTGGCGCTTTCATTTTATATGCCTGAATAGCCAAAAAGACGCTGAAAACCAAACATCATTTCGGTTTATGGCTAATATCGGTCGTATCAAACAAATTATCGGTGCTGTTGTCGATGTCGATTTCAGCGGACCCAACAGTAAATTACCTGAGATCCTGAGCGCACTGGAAGCGAAACGGCCTGATGGCACGTCGCTCGTGTTGGAAGTTCAGCGTCACTTAGGCGAAGACAGCGTGCGGACCATCGCGATGGACTCCACCGACGGTCTGACCCGCGGCGTTGAATGCACCGATACCGGTTCGCCAATTGCGATGCCGGTCGGCGAAGCAGTTCGTGGTCGCCTGTTCAATGTCGTAGGCGAAGCCATCGACGGAATCGGTAAGGTAGAAAAAGGTGCAAACGCCTATGTGATCCACCGCCGCCCGCCCGCGTATGAAGATCTCTCAACCGAGCGTGAAATTCTGTACACCGGTATTAAGGTAATCGACTTGATCGAGCCTTATGCAAAAGGTGGTAAAATTGGTCTGTTCGGCGGCGCCGGCGTAGGCAAAACGGTGTTAATCATGGAATTGATTAACAATATCGCAAAAGCGTACGACGGTATGTCGGTATTTGCAGGCGTGGGCGAACGTACCCGCGAAGGCAATGACCTTCTGCGTGAAATGATTGAGTCGAACGTAATTAAATACGGCGACGCATTCAAACATTCCATGGAAGAAGGCGGCTGGGATTTGAGCAAGGTTGATATGGCCGAACTGGCTAAATCACAGGCTACCCTGGTATTCGGTCAGATGAACGAACCGCCTGGCGCCCGCGCACGTGTGGCCCTGTCCGGTTTGACCATGGCAGAATATTTCCGCGACGGCGACCTGAGCGATCCGGCCGGTGGTCGTGACATCCTGTTCTTCGTTGACAATATCTTCCGTTTTACCCAGGCTGGTTCTGAAGTATCGGCCCTCTTGGGTCGTATGCCTTCAGCCGTAGGGTACCAGCCAACGCTGGCGACCGAAATGGGTTTGATGCAGGAACGTATTACTTCTACTAAGCGCGGTTCGATCACCTCCGTACAAGCGGTTTACGTGCCTGCGGATGACTTGACTGACCCGGCGCCTGCTACTACGTTTGCGCACTTGGACGCTACCACGGTATTGAGCCGTAAAATCGCATCGCTCGGTATTTACCCGGCGGTGGATCCGCTCGACTCTACATCGCGTATCCTTGACCCGAAAATTATCGGCGACGAACACTACAACTGCGCACAACGTGTAAAAGCAATTTTGCAGCGTTACAACGAGTTGCAGGATATTATCGCGATCCTCGGTATGGAAGAACTTTCGGATGAGGACAAACTCGTGGTAACGCGCGCACGTCGCGTACAACGTTTCCTGTCGCAACCATTCCACGTTGCTGAGCAGTTTACCGGCTTGAAAGGTGTGTTGGTTCCGATCGACGAAACAATCCGCGGTTTCAATATGATTTTGGACGGCGACATGGATGAATATCCGGAAGCATCCTTCAACTTGGTAGGTTCTATCGATCAGGCGATCGAAAAAGGCAAGAAAATGCTTGCTGAAGCGGCTGCCAACTAACATATATGATCACGATTTGCCGGCTTAAAGCGCGACTTTTACGAAAGTTATTTCTTTAAGCTGGCAATCATTATAAAATTACAGCCATGAATTTGGTAATTCTTTCTCCCGAAGCTGAGATTTTTTCCGGCGAAGTGAAATCAGTTGCAGTTCCCGGCGCAGGCGGATCGTTCCAAATGCTGAACAACCACGCGCCGATCGTTTCTTCGCTGGATAAGGGCGAAGTGCGTATCGTCAAATCCGATGGTGAAAAAGTAACCTTTACGGTATCTGGTGGATTCGTAGAAATGCTCAACAACGAGGTGTCGCTGTTGGTATCGGGAGTAGAGGGGATTTGATTTTCAAAGCGCCCAACCTAAAAGCCTTGTTAAACGTCTTCCGTTAGCAAGGCTTTTTCTTTTGTATCCAATCCTTTACCTTATTTTTGCGCTTTACTTTGCATGTGGGCGGTTTTAGTTTGTTCCCAGCCATAACCTTGACGCCCAATGTTCGGTATGAAAAAATAAATTTATAAAGATGAAAAAACTGATTTTACTATTTCCGGCCATCTGTTTCTTATTCGCGTCTTGTTCGAACGACTTTGAGGTAACTGCATCATGGAAAGAGGTGCCTGTTGTGTATGCCATCCTTTCGGCAAAAGACACCGCTAATTATATACGAGTGGAAAAGGCGTTTCTTGATCCGGATCGCAGTGCGCTTGAAGTTGCGCAGGTTGCCGATTCCATTTATTACCCCGCCAATGCCTTACAGGTTTACCTTGAGCATGTTAAAACGAGTATCCGCGTGCAACTGACCCGTGTAGACGGTAATTTAGAGGGTTTAAAACGGGAAGGCGGCATTTTTGCAACGACGCCAAATTGGCTGTATAAAATCAAAACACCGACGGGTTCCGGACTGATTCCGGGCGATAAGTACAAATTGGTCATCGTGCGCAATGATGGTAAAAAAGACATCACTGCGGTAACTACCGTTCCGGGTGATTTTAAATTTGTAACGCCCAGCAATCAGGATATTCCGCCAAAAATTAGTTTTTTAACGGGTAAAAACTCCAACATATCCTGGAGCGCCGACACAAACAGCGTTTATTTTGATGTTGATATTGTAGTGCATTACCGCGTAGAAAATGCGGCAGGAAGCACTTTGATGCACCGCACATTTACCTGGAAAGCGGCCAAGAATATTCCGCGTAAGACAAATGCAGCGAATACGAATTATGATGTTTCTGCTGATTTCTTTTTCCAAATCCTGAGCGATACGATCAGAAATGATGACCTTTTGGGACGCGATACGATTTCTTCTGATCGATTCCGTTATTTTGACGGGATTGATATCGTGCTATCCGGCGGCGGCTCGGAAATAAAGACCTACCTGGAAACGGCTTCAGCCAATGCCGGATTAACAGGTTCTGAAGTAATTGCAAGCTACACGAATCTCTCGGAAGGCTACGGCATATTTACAGCGAAAAATACCGGTCGTATCACGGATGTAAAAGTGACCGAAATCACAATTAATAATATGAATGCGAACCCCGTCACCAAGGCTTTGAATTTTAAATATTTTTAATTAGTTCACAATGTGAGAATTTTAGGTCAATTTTTTTGATTCTAAATGATGGATAATCAACGTTTTTTATTTTTTTATCTTGCTTTTTTCTTGGAAAGTATAGTTCACAACATGAAAAAAATGTCATTGTTGGCCAAGCTTGCTACTTGCACATTTGTAGAATCAAAGGTGGCGATAAAAGTTTCACCGCCAAGAGATATGTTCATGGGATTATACAAATTCAGGTGAGAGAGCAAGTCCTTCCAATTGAGGTAGGACTTGCTTAACCTGGAATTCAACAAAACGTTAATCATTCCGTTGCAAATAACAAAATTGACAAGACGTATGTTATTGTAACATCAACTTCCTGATCTTTTGCATCAGGCCCTCACTCGAAATGTTCATGGGATTATAATTTGTTGTTTACGACCGCGCCTAAAGAGGCGCGGTTTTTTTTTATACTCGTTTGCCCTGTCTGTCTTACCTTGGCTCACTTTTCAAACATTGCTCAAACTTCCGTTGCTATGTCTGCGTCAACCGGCGAAATCAAACGCGTTACTACCCACGTCATTCAGGCCATGAAAAATCGTGGCGAAAAAATAGCCATGCTGACGGCATACGATTATTCGATGGCCCGTATGCTCGATGAGGCAGGAATCGATATTTTGTTGGTCGGCGATTCTGCTTCCAATGTGATGGCCGGCCATGAAACCACGCTTCCAATTACCCTCGATCAAATGATTTACCACGCGCAATCGGTTGTGCGGGCAGTAAAGCGCGCGATGGTGGTGGTGGATTTGCCTTTCGGCAGTTATCAGGCCAATTCTGAAATTGCCTTGTCAAGTTCCATCCGGATTATGAAAGAATCGGGCGCCCATGCCGTAAAATTGGAGGGCGGCGCAGAGGTGGAAGATTCTATTAAACGAATTTTAATGGCCGGAATTCCGGTGATGGGGCATTTGGGCCTTACACCGCAAAGCATTTACAAATTCGGTACATACTCGGTGCGCGCGAAAGAGGAAGTAGAGGCGTTAAAGTTGAAGGACGACGCTAAACTGCTTGAAAGTTTAGGCTGTTTCGCCTTGGTTCTTGAAAAAATTCCTGCTAATTTAGCCAAAGAAGTCTCGGAAAGCCTCGAAATTCCAACCATCGGCATCGGCGCCGGGATGCACGCCGACGGACAAGTGCTCGTGACCCACGATATGCTCGGCATTACCAAAGACTTCAAGCCCCGCTTTTTGCGCCGCTACCTTGAACTTTTTGATGCCATCGGCGATGCCACCCGCCAGTATATCGCCGACGTGAAATCCAAAGATTTTCCAAACGAACAGGAACAATACTGATCGAATCTTATGCAAGCTTACCACGATTTGTTACGCCATATCCTTGAAAACGGCGCACGCAAAACCGACCGCACCGGCACCGGTACCCTCAGCGTATTCGGGTATCAGATGCGGTTCAACTTACAGGATGGATTTCCGCTTGTCACCACCAAAAAGGTGCATACCAAGAGTATTATTTACGAATTGCTCTGGTTTTTGAAAGGCGACACCAATATTAAGTTTTTGAAAGACAATGGCGTAAGCATCTGGGACGAATGGGCTGACCCAAACGGCGACCTGGGGCCGGTGTACGGCAAACAGTGGCGTTCCTGGGCAGGCCCGAACGGCCAGGTGATTGATCAAATCCAGGAATTGCTGGATACTTTGAAAAAAAGTCCCGACAGCCGGCGTATGATCGTAAGCGCCTGGAATGTGGCCGATTTGCCCGATATGGCGCTTATGCCCTGCCATTGCCTGTTTCAGTTTTATGTGGCCGACGGCGCGCTTTCCTGTCAGTTGTACCAGCGCAGCGCCGATGTTTTCCTTGGCATGCCCTTCAATATTGCCTCTTATGCCTTGCTGACGATGATGATTGCCCAGGTTTGCGGCCTGAAACCCGGCGAGTTTATCTGGACCGGCGGCGATACGCATATTTACCTCAATCATTTGCAGCAGGTTGAGTTACAATTATCCAGAACGCCTCATGCGCTTCCGGAAATGCGTATAAACCCGGAAATAAAGGATCTTTTTGCGTTTGATTATGCCGATTTTGAACTGGTGAATTACAATCCGTATCCTGGGATTAAGGCGCCGGTGGCGGTTTAGTAGTAAGTTTACGGTTTAAAACAATCTAAAAACCCCGAAGGGATTATATGTTTATAATTCGGCCAGGTAAAATGACCCAATCCTGAAAGGATTGTATGTAAAAACGCTATAAACTACATAAATCCCTTCGGGATTGGGGAAAAATGAAGATTTATCGTTGCTATAAACATATAATCCCTTCGGGATTTTTTTGATGGCAAATGGTAACTCCATGACCTTCAATTGAATAAAATTTAAGGTAGTTACTTAGTAACGCAAGCCAAGCGGAATACTCAGATTCCTGCCAAGCCAAACATACCAATAGCTGAGCCACGGAATATTCTTGTGCTCTGCCTTGCGAATGCGGTGCAACGCCTGATAATA
>JBAXTB010000309.1:0-7019 GCA_037130425.1 Bacteroidota bacterium | reverse complement strand
TCCCGACTCTTTTTTTCAGATCGCTTAAAGTCCGAATAACCTCCGGCTGTGGCCCGCATGTTTCGATCAATTTCAAGGCTGCTTTAATCCGATAAGCGGCCTTTAGTTCATCCGAATAATACGGATTTTTTTCAAGCGATACGGTTTGCAGGTATTCCAGCACCTCGGCGATATGCTCCGGCGCGGGTTCTTTTTGCCGTCGCAACAGTTCAATGGCCACGAAATACGGATCGCCCGACGTGCGTGTGTACCAGTACAAATCATCTTCAAAGGTGTGCAACCAATTGCTAATCAACGCATTAATATCAGGTTGACTAAAAAATAGATCCTCCAGCAGCCCAAGCAGGAAGTCCGAACGCTTCGCCATGTTAAGCAAGGTTTCCACGGGTGTGGTTTGGTCCATTTGAAGCGCTTCCCAGGCATAAATATAATAAGGATTTGCGGCGCCGATGTCTTTGGGCGGCGGCTGAACCGGTACGCCGGCGGCCCGGATTTTGCGTCCGCTCGACCAGCCCTTAGTTTCCAAATCCCGTTTTTGCTCTGTTTCCAACAGCGCCGCCACCGTTTTAAAGCGCTCCGAAGCCCCCAAATAGCATTCAGGTTCCATTTCCCACATGCCGGTACGTCGGGGCAACAGGCCAAACCATTCCACGACATCCGGCGGCATATCCATGACCAGAATAGAAGTCCAGGCTTCTCCCCCGCCCCGCCCATCGTCGCCGATTACCTGGGAAAATGTGACGGCGCCGCAGTGCATACAGGCAAAAGGAGCCTCCGGGCCTGGGTAATACAAAATGGAACGGTGAAAACCGGGATCGCAGGAGCAGTTGACGCGGTTGAGCATGGTTGTTTTTAATTTACGTTTCTCTACCTTTAGCGCGAAAATACAGGCAAAATGGCTAAGACGACTAAAAAAAAGACCTCAAAAAGCAAAAAACAGGAAGTTTCCTACCACAAACAACCGGCCGGGATGACAACGGAACGCTGGCAGGCCGAACTGCGGCGTCAATTTGCGGCGGCAAACCCGTTTCAGGTTGAAAAAATCAGCGCAGAAACCGTTTTTGCCGATTATGAAGTCACCAACCCGGCCAGCCGCAATACCTACAAAGTGGCCCTGCGCAGCGTCAAACCGGAAGCCAATTTTTGCAGCTGTTATGATTTTAAAATAAACGGCCTCGGCACTTGCAAACACATCGAAGCGGTTTTTCAGTATATTTCCAAAAAACGCCTGAAAAAGCACCTAAAAACAGCGGAACCGCGCGATTATAGCTCCGTTTATGTTGATTATCAGGATCATCGCGCCATCCGCCTGCGCATCGGAACGGAGGCCGAAACAGAATTGATCTCTTTAGCCGTCGATTATTTCGACGACGATTTATGCCTCACAGACGAAGGTTTGGCTCATTTTGATGCGTTTTTGCTACAGGCCAAAGCGCTTGCGCCCTCCTTCCGCTGTTATGAGGACGCCCTGGAACGGGTACTCGAACTGCGGGAATACCAGCGCCGTGCCCGTAAAATTGAAGCGCTGTCAAAAACCAAATGCACAGATTTTCTCAACGGACTTTTAAAATTTCCGCTGTTCCCATACCAGGAAGAAGGTACTTTATTTGCTTATAAAAACGGTCGGAGCATCATCGGCGACGAAATGGGCCTTGGAAAAACCATGCAGGCAATTGCTTTGGCCGAACTCATACAACGGGAACACCACATTGAAAAAGTGCTGATTTTGGCGCCTACTTCGCTGAAATACCAATGGAAAACGGAAATTGAAAAGTTTACGGGCCGCGAAGATATTATGGTCATTGAAGGGAACGCGCTTACCCGCAAAGCCCAATACCGCCAAGCCGGGCCATTTTACAAAATAGCCGGCTACCACGCCGCGCTGTACGATTGGGCCGAGATGGATGAAGCCGGGTTCGACCTCATTATCCTTGACGAAGCCCAACGCATCAAAAACTGGCGCACCAAAATTGCCCAAAGTGTACGGCGCATTCAATCGCGTCATATCGTGGTGTTAACCGGCACGCCGATTGAAAATAATCTGGAAGAACTGTACGGACTCACGCAATTCGTTGATCCTTTTGCACTTGGCGCGCGCCACGATTTTTTCAAACGCTACCAAATTACCTCCGAAAACGGCCGCATCATCGGGTACCAAAACCTCAATGAAATCCGCCAAATATTGGCAGATCGACTGATCCGACGCACGAAAAAAGAAGTTTTAAGTCAATTACCGCCTCGCACCGACCGCAATTTGGTGATCCCAATGACCAAAGAACAAACCATCATGCACCGGGAATACGCCGATCAGGTGGCCAAATTGGTGGCCAAATGGCAGCGTTTCAGTTACCTCGACGAACAGGATCGCAAAAACCTGCTCAAGTTCCTCAACATGATGCGCATGGTCTGCGACAGCACCTATATCGTTGATCCTCAAACCAATTTCCAAACAAAAGTTGACGAACTCCGCAATATTTTATCTGATATTCTGGAAATAGAAGGCGAAAAAGTGGTCGTTTTCAGTCAATGGGCGCGCATGACCAACTTGGTGGCCCGTGCGTTGGAAGAAATGGGCGTCAACTACCGGCATTTGCACGGCGAAGTTGCGAGCAAGGATCGAGGCGCCTTGTACACCGATTTCAACCAAGACCCCGAAGTGCGCGTGTTTCTGAGCACCGATGCGGGCGGCGTGGGCCTCAACCTGCAAAGCGCCGCCTGGCTCATCAGCCTCGATGTGCCCTGGAATCCCGGCGTGCTGGAACAACGCATCGGCCGTATTTACCGCTTTGGGCAAGATAAACCGGTGAATATCATCAATTTAATCTCGCAAGGTACCATCGAACACAACCTCTTGGGCGTGTTGCAATTTAAAAAAAGTATGGCAGCCGGCGTGCTGGATGCCGGAGATGACTGCATTTTCCTCGGCGACGATAAATTCAAGAAATTTATGGAATCTGTGGAAATGATTACGCGGGACACCCAAGTTCCCGCCGGTTCCGAAAACGAAGCCCGCGCCGATGATCCCACCGATTTGCCCGATGCATCTGCACTGCCAGAACCGCTCCTGATCCCAGCAGAAGCGCAACCTGAAACAACCGACATGGAACCAGAATTGCCGGAACCGCGCCGTCAAAAAACGGGCGCTCCCAAAGCCGATACCGACCAAACACAAGAACGGCAGCCGCAAACGCTGGTACAAGAAGGCATCAATTTTTTCGGTCGTTTAGCAAGTACCCTCAACGACCGGGAAGCCACCGCGCGTTTGGTGGAACAAATTGTAGAAAAAGACGAAAAAACGGGCCAAACTTATGTAAAACTGCCGGTGGAAAGTGAGGCTGTTGTAAAAGATGTGTTTCAGTTGCTGGGGAATTTGTTTAAAAATATGGGGCAGTCGTAAATCACGCTAATCCTCTTCACTCAAATTCCCTAATCTTGTTTTTATCTCATCGGGGCTGGGCAACAAGCCGATCATGTTTTCGGGTAATTCAGGCAGCAACAGGTATTCTGCCACGCCAATCGGCTTTTTGCTGGTTCGCAACGCGTATTCTACTTCAAGACTATCTTTTTCGGCGCAAAGAATAATTCCAACCGAAGGGTTCTCTCCTTCCATACGTACTTGTTCATCCAATAATTCAAGGTGAAAATTCATTTTTCCGGCATATTCTGGCTTAAAAGCGCCAATTTTTAAATCAATTGCTACCATACAACGCAACCCGCGATGAAAAAACAACAAATCAACACGATACGTTTTATCGCTTAGTTTCAATGAATATTGACTGCCGACAAATGTAAACCCATAGCCGAGTTCAAGCAGAAAGTCTTTTAGTTTTTGCAATAGGCGGCTTTCAAGTTCCCATTCCAAAACTTGCCGGTTAATTCCTAAAAATTCAAGGCTGTAACTACTTTTGAGCACTTCGTTGGCTTGTTCTGCCAAATGCTCCGGCAACGTTTTACCAAAATTACTTAACTTAGGTTCGAGTAAGTGACGCTCATAGGCTTCTGCTTTGATTTGATTGAGTAAAACATCTCTGCTCCATGCCATTTTGGAAGTCATATCGATATAATACAGCCTTGCCTCGTGGGTTTTAACTTTGCTCATTATAATCAAATGGTGGCTCCAAGGAATTTCTGCAACGCGTTGTTGCAGATTTGGAAAACTACCATACGTTTCGTAAAAAAGCCGCATATTCCACAAATTTCGCGCAGAATACCCCTCCGTGCCGGGAAATTCGCGCTGTAAGTCAAGAGAAAGTTGTTCCACAATGCCTTTGCCCCAGCCATTTTGCTGTTGACATTCAAGAATTCGTTGGCCAATGTCCCAATAGGATTCAATGACAGCCCTCGACAACTGCCGGATGGCTTTGTTGCGGCTTGAACGAATGGCGGATTTGATTTCCGCAAGAAGGTTTTGATAGTCGTCTGTCAGGGATAATTTTGCCATCTTGTTTAAATTGTTTAAAACCACATAGCAAAATTAAGTATTTTCAAGTAATTTAAAAAACAAATTGTTTTATTTTTTAAAAATATTTTATATCGTAATATTTAAACCGCTCCCTCACTGGCGCAAGGAGTGAATATCGAACAGACGAATTAGGCGTGTACGAAGGATTTATTTTTGCTCGATATTTCCATTACTACCTGAAAAACCCAGCCCAACGCTTGTCATGTCGTAACACAGTGGAGACATCTACGCAAGCCCGGCCAAGCGGAAATATTTGCAAGACACCCGAAAAATCTTGGTTTGTGTAGTTGCCTCCGTAAACTACGGCATGACAAGCGTTTGGCTTGGCATCTTTAAAATGGTACGATAATCCGAAAAGCGTTGTTTGAAAATCCTTCGTACGCCCCTAACAGACGAATATCGAATGTGGGCGCTACAGATGGGTTTTAGTGGTAAAATAGGGCTGACCTGGACGGCGGAATTTATTCCGCCGATAAAAAACAAACGTATAAAATATTGATAATTAAGATTTTATAGTGTTTTAAGGCGGAATTAATTACCAACATTAACCGATTGATTATCACCCCCCTTACACTTTCCCCATCTTTCAAAAAACGCCGGCACCACTTCGCTGCACAAAGACGTGTGCGCATTAAACAACACACAAATCCCAATACCGTCACGCCGATTAAACGCAATTTCGCCCCGATAGCCGTTCACATAGCCGCCATGGTACATGATCGTTTCGCCGCCGTGTTCCAGCACCCGCCAGCCCATCGCATAAGAGGCTTCGTCGCGGCCGATCCAGCGCGGGAAAATGCGGCGTTCCCTGCTGGTTTTGATAACCGGCGCAAAAACCTGATCCAACGTAGCGTTGGAAACCAGTTCCGGTTTATAGCCGAGCAGCAGTTTCAGCCATTCGCCCATGTCGCTGATACCGGCATTGACGCCGCCGGCCGCCGCAAAATTGTAATACATGGGCAACAAGGGCAAAGCCGCCCAACCGTTCCCCGTATAAGCCATCGGCAGGGCTTTGTCGGGGCAGTCGCGCATACCCGCATAGGTGCAGGAGGCATTGCGCATACCCGCAGGCGCGAAGATCATTTCCGATAAAAGTTCGGGATAGGATTTTCCGGTAATATCGCGCAGCACTTCTTCGGTAACGCAAAATGCCGCATTTTGATAACTGTAAAACGTGCCTTCCGGCGCGCTGATGGGCGCTTTCGGAAAATATTGATTCACAATGGTTTGCAGACTATATCCGTCTTCCACCAAATTGGTAAATGCGTGGTAAGGAAGGCCCGTTGTTTGGGACAACAGGTGCCTGATTTGCATCCGTTTGGCCTGCGCCGGATCTTTAAGCGTAAACGCGGGATAGTGTTTTTGCACGGATTCATCCCAAGTCAATTTTCCTTGTTCCACCAGCATACCGGTTAAAACGCCGGCAAAACCCTTGGAAAGCGAACCGATTCGAAACACCGTATTGACATCAACGGAATCGCCACTGGCCGCCGTTTTTACCCCATAACCCTTTGAAAAAATAATTTTACCATCTTTTACGATCACCACGGCCGCGCCGGGCGTTTTCGAACTTTGCATGGAACTGCTAAAAAACTGGTCGTAATCGCCAATAAGCGCTTGTTCAGCAGCCGACAACGGAGGCGCCTGAATCGGAAGGGAAAGAAAATAAGGCTCTGATGCGGGCGCATAGGCACAATAGGGCAAAATACCCGAACTTAGAACCACTAAAACCCACCTAAGCAGACGAAACGAAAAACGGAAAACGTACATAGCGGCAAATATACTCTGCCTCAATAGGTTTTGTGCAAATTATCTTGACATCCATTTGCACAAAACTTATTGCTTTGCCCTGTATTACAGTCAGTTTATAGGATTAATGCGCTTCTGAACCCGTTAAAATTTCCGAAGTCCGAATGCTTATATCACGGTAAACAGTGGTATTTATTTCAACTGGCGTATCAAAGCGATCATATTGAACAAAACAGCGTATGGGCGCCGATTTTAACAAAACCGCCCGGCCGTCAATTGCTTCCACGGTTTCGGGAGTCAGGATAAGGTCGCAGCCGTTTTTTTGTGGTTCAATTTTTTTCAACCGACAATCTGCCATCGCGCCTGCACGGATGAGTAAGGCGCCATGTACGCTTACCGGCTGACTGACTTCAAAATGCAAAATATCGCTTAATTCAAGCTGCTCTTTTTTTAACCTTTTAATCCGCAAGAGCACGGGCGTACCGGCCGGTAACGACACCAGCAGTGGCTGCTCCGACGTAATCTTGGGCGCTTGTGCTAAACCTGATTGTCGGGTAAAAAGCAGCGTTCCTACTAAAAGAATTGTAAAACGAATCATCATAATCAGCGTTGGGCGTAAAGATATTTAAAATAAGCGTCATGTTATACTTCACGCTGAACCGGCTTGGGGTAATGTCATTGACTTAAGGCTTTTAAAGCCCCAACGGGGCGAAATCATTAACACAGGGTAACACCCTGTGCCTTTGAAGCCATGCGAGATCTAAGCCCTGAAAGGGCGAAATCATCCGGCGCTACGCATGATTCCGCC
>JBAXTB010000308.1:0-7034 GCA_037130425.1 Bacteroidota bacterium | reverse complement strand
CCTAATGCTGACAAATACCCGCACGCGGCACACTGTCTGAACCACGATGATAGGGGTTTTGGGATTTACAGGATATTTGATCTCGAAAAGCCTGGATTTCGTGACTTTACCGAGATCAAATGACCAAGCAAAGTGACGGCCTGACTCCAAGTCAGCCCGTCACTACGTGAGTGCTTTCGTTATAAAAAGTGCTAAAATCAAGAGAGCGTGAGATCAATATCCTGTAAATCCTAAAATCCTGCGAATCCTAATGCTGACAAATACCCGCACGCGGCACACTGTCTGAACCACGATGATAGGGGTTTTGGGATTTACAGGATATTTGATCACACGGAGGTTTGGCCTTCCGCGATGTGCTAATCCAAAAATCCTATAATCCCTATCATCGCGGTTCAGACAATGTGCCGCTGTGCCGCGCCGTGCCTCACCCTACGTGTCTACGAAACTGAAAAAATCTTCCCAAACACCGCTATTTTTGCCACCTTAACCAAACGCTAATTCCCATGTCTAAACGACGTATTTCCGCAGTAGCCATGAACGCAGCTGATTGGATGAAATTCCGTCCCTATAAGCAATTCGATCCGGCGTACGACGGCTATTACCTGCGCCTGTCTAACCGTATTTTCAACATCTTGAATGCGCCAGACCGCAATCTCCGCCAATATGTGGAGCGCACGGATCTGGTGGAACTGGCCGTAATCCTTGCGTCCTGGTTTGAAGATTATGCCAATGAAGTCGGGTTTTGGAATACGTTTATCCATAAAAACAAGGAATTGTACGGTGTTTGGCTGCCGTTTTTCAAGATGGATCAATATGATCCGGAAGCCTTGAACCCGGAAGATCCGGTCAAAACGGAACTCCCGCTTTTGCCGTATCTTGAATTTTGGATGCGCTTTTATAGTCCGGACGGATTTGTGGTGCGTTTTCCGAACCATAAAATTATTACGACGTAAAATATTTCCCACCCCATACAACGCTACCTCGATTCCTACGGCGTTTACCTTTCCACCCGCAATGACATGTTTTGTGTGCGCACCTAAAACGGCTTTAAGCGCATAATGAGTACCACAACAAAGCACCAAACCCAACTGATGCGCCGGGGTATCGAACACCTGACGTTTTGGGGTGACAGATACAACATGGGCGCCTGATCCTATGAATGCCACCGGCCCATTGTGCAATTGCACCACAGAATCAGGCACTTTTTCAACACCGCTTTATTTGCATACGGTCGACAAAACAGAATTATAGCTGCGGAAACTAAAACCCGATCCGTTTTTTCCCTTCTTTCCCCGCATATTTCAGCGCTGCCATTCGAATGGCTGTAGTAGCCGCTTCCACGCCTTTGTTGCCGTGTACGCCGCCGGCACGGTCAAGCGCCTGCTGCTCATCATTGGGGGTGAGCACGCCGAAGATGAACGGACGCCCGCTGGCAATGCCGAGGTTGACCAAACCCGTGGCCACCGCATGGCTAATGTACTCATTATGGTTGGTTTCGCCTTTGATGACGCAACCCAGACAAATCACGGCATCCGGATTGTGCTTGCCGCTGATGATGCGGGCGCCGGTGGGCAGTTCAAAAGTACCCGGCACCTGAATGGTGTGGATATTTTCAGGTTTTGCCCCGTGTTTCACCAGCGTATCGTAGCAGCCTTCGTACAAAGCATGCGTGATATGGGCATTCCATTCCGCCACCACGATCCCGAAGGTCATTTCGTCGGCGGCAGGCATGTTTTGTTCGTCGTATTCGGAAAGGTTCTTGAGCGCGCTGGCCATAAACAGTTGTTTTATACTTCGCGCTGGATAGTTTTGTGCATGGCCTTCGGCCTAAGTGATTGACAATCTGCGCTCAGTATGACAATTAATGCTGCCTTTCAGGCGGCGTTTAGTATAATTGAATTTATTCGGCTGCCTTACGCGTAAATGCGTAAGCTTGTTTGCCTAATTTGTAAGAATATTTGTCGTCCGGATTTACGTGTATCAGGTCAAACAAACGCAAGGTGTCGTTTTGATTGCTGAATTTGTACATAAATGATTTTGCCGAATCTTCTTTTTTGGAATCGCGCAGGGTCATCACATCCATATCCGGTCCAAGGAAAAAACAATCGCCGCCGGTGCAAAGTTCATAGCGGTCATAGTCTTTAAATTCCATGATATAGCCGCCCGGCGTAAACTGGATTTTCTTGTCATTGGCCGGCTTGGGTTTTCCAACTTCTGTGTAGGTGCCGTTGAACATGTTGTGGTTGAGGGCCGCCAGGAAGTCGCCATAACCGTTTTTGGAACCGGCTTTTGATTTAATGAACTTGTCCATGAGCATTCCGCCCGGCGACGGATCAAACATGGTCAGTTGTTTTTCACGGCCTTGCAAATCGACAATCAAAAACACCGACTTGTTTTCCGGGCGGGCGCCTTTCAGTTCCACGGTATCTGCTTTGATGGTGATCGGCAATCTCCAGGTTTTTACGTTGTTGGAGCACTCAACGCTATCCGGGAAAACAGGGCTAAACGTAACGGAGTAAGCATAAGGTTTGTGGCCGTAGTTCATAGCGCCTAAAACAGAGCCGTACTGGCTGGCGCGGGAACAAAAATCAATGGGAATCCAGTTGCCGGCCAATTCCACAATTTTGTCTTTTTGCGCATCTGGCAGGTTGCCGGATTTGTTTGCGGAGTCTTGCTTACAGGCGGCGAGCAGGCTTAACAGCGCGCAGGAAATGATAATTAAATGCTTCATGTTGAAGTTGTTACAAATCAATTTTGATGTTGTTATTTCAAATATTTCAATTTCACAAAAAACCTGGGGTCCTTGGCGCCGATTTTTCGGGCAGCCTCCGGCGAGAGGATTATCTCGATGTTGCGTTCATACCCGTCGGGGATGCGACCGATGACTTTTGCAAACACCGTGCGGCGGTAAATTGGGTTGGTAATGGCAATAATAGTGCCGATCGCGGCTTCCCGGTGCAGGGCGTACAAATCGCCTTTTTCCTTGCTGTCTTTTTGCCAAAAACATACTCCTTGCGCATCCACTTCTTTGTGTTTGGGCTTTTCCTGGTCGTAACGCGTTTTCAGGGTATTTGATTCTGTCGGCGTTTTTTCGGGACGCCATTCGGGCAAAACACCTTCCGTACCCATCCAGCCGACATGAATCAGCTGAAAAGGTTTGATGTTTTTGCTTTTCATTTTATTGCGTTTTACAATGGTATCAACCGGCATATCAAAGTTGCGCTTGCAAATTTGGTACAGGTTATCGCCTTCTTGCACAACATAATAAATGGGCGTAGTTTTGGCAGCGACAAACTTCTTGGTCTTGTAACGCATGATGGCCTTGTTGGGAACCGGAATTTTTATCCGCGTTCCGACCCGCAAAGTAGGATCTGTCCGGTAAATCGGATTGTTGTCATACAGTTCTTCCAGACTCAGACTGTAATATTTTGCAATGGAAAAAAGGGTCTGTTTGGGCTTAACCGGGTGAAAAACAAACTTTTTACCATCGGAAACGGTCAACATCAGGCTGTCTTTTTGTGTTAACAGCAGAACATTGCTTTCCTTTGCAGCTACCTGTCCATGTACAGCCGTCGCAATAGAGAACAGAATTAGAACAAAAAGGGATCGATTAAATCTCATAATATGGGTTCTGTTAATTTCCTTCGGCGCAAAAATACGCGGTTCGCAGCAAAGCATTACTTAACAAAACCTAAATCATGATCTTAGGCGTTATTCCGGCCCGCTATGCCTCTACCCGTTTTCCTGGCAAACCGCTCATCGACATCAATGGCCTGTCGATGGTACAAAGGGTGTATCGCCAGGTTGAGCAAGCGTCCAAAGTGGATCAGGTAGTGGTCGCTACCGATGATGCACGCATTTTTAACCACGTCCAGGCATTTGGCGGTACCGTGCTGATGACCAATGTAAAACACCCCAGCGGTACCGACCGTTGCGCGGAAGTAGCCCGACATTTTCCAAAGGCAACACATATTTTGAATATTCAGGGCGACGAACCCTTTATTCAGCCCGCGCAGATTGATTTGCTCGTGGAAACCTTGATCGATAACAAGAAATACCCGATTGCGACCTTGGCCAAACGGATTGAGGATTCCGAACAGTTGTTCAACCCCAACACGGTCAAAGTAGTGTTTTCCGACCATCAGGGCGCTATTTATTTCAGTCGCCACCCGATTCCGTATTTGCGCAATGAGGATACTTCCGAGTGGGTCAGGAAATTTACTTTTTACAAGCATATCGGCTTGTACGGGTACACGCGCCATGCGCTCCTGCGCGTTGCGCGCCTGTACCCGACCCCGCTGGAATGCGCCGAGTCTTTAGAGCAATTGCGCTGGTTGGAAAACAAAATCGGCATTGCGGTGGGCATCACCGACCATGAAACGATCGGCATTGACACACCGGATGACTTATTGAAAATCAAGCATTTATGATTGGTTTGCTTCGAGTAATTCGTAGTGGCCGATCAGGTTTGTGACCACCCGCGGTCGGCCAGCTTTTCCGCTTGCAATTACGGGTTTAAATCGGGCGTTCCAAATCAATTCTTCCGAGGTATAGGAGCGTTTCGTGTGTACCACTTGTTGGTACGCCTCATCGGTTCCTTTCACCAAAACCAAAAATTCGGCATTTCCGTCAATCAAATCCTGTTCTGTAAATCCACTGAGCGGACTATCATCGTTCAGCGGATGCACGATGGTCCAGGATAAGGAGAAAAAGGAAACTTTTGAAATTTCAAGCGGCAGGGCAAAAAAGCGGCGATACGTGTTTCCGGCCTCGTCCGCCTGGTTGATGGTGAGTATTACTTGAACTTCTGTTTCAATAAGTTCACTTCTACGGGCGTTTACCATGCGAAACATCAGGGCAAGGCCATCTTTGTACGGCGCCGCCAGGATATGCTCGCTAAAAACAATACGCGCCACCGGGCGGGAAAATCGACCGTACAATAAACCTGAAATGAGCGCAAATGTGAGTAAACCAAGAAAAGACTCCAAGGAAGCCACGATATTGGTCAGAAAACCGACCGGGCTAATGTGTCCGTACCCGACCGTTGTAAGTGTTTGACTGCTAAAAAAGTAGGCTTGAATAAAATTGTCCATAAACGAGCCGGCCTTGGTACCGTTCAGGTGTTCAATCCCAATCAAACAATATACCAAGCCAAAAAAACTGTTAAACAGGATAAAACTGGACAAAATGAGCGACATAAACTGCCAAACCGGCATCGTAACCAAAGCAAAATAAACATTGTCCCAAATCCCGTGGCGCTCGCGTTCAACGTTAAATGTGCCGTCAACGTTCATCATCCGGCCCTCGTTGAATGCGGCCTTGCCAAATCCCAATTCGCGTTCTTGGGGCTTACTATTAATTTTTTTGGGCAACTTTACAAAACTAAGCATAGGCGTAAGTTCAAACTAAGGCGTTAAAATTAAAAAAATGCTTTTCTTCGCGGTTTTGCCGACCAGGCAAACGAAAGAAATATAAATCATTGCAAAAAAACGAGCTTCTTCCAAACAAAAGGGGGTATTAAAAGTTTAATGCCCACTGCTTTGTATTAGCATGTTCATAATTTCGATCCATGAAGCGCACCGCTATTGTTTGGTTCCGGCATGATTTAAGATTACACGATAACGAAGCCATCAACACGGCCTTGCGCATGGCTGATATGGTCATTCCAGTGTATGTGTTCGACGAACGCGTATTTAAAGGTCAAACCCGGTTCGGATTTCCTAAAACTTCCGCTTATCGCGCCAGGTTCATCCTTGAATCGGTAGAAGACCTTCGAAAAAACCTTCAAGCGCTCGGCAGCAACCTGATTATCCGGGTTGGCCTACCGGAAATGGTCGTTGCAAGTATGGCCCAACAATATAAATGCTCTTGGGTTTTGTGCAATCGCGAGCGCACGCAGGAGGAAGTGTCTGTTCAAGATAGTTTAGAACAAAAATTGTGGGGCTTTGGCGTTGAACTTTTGTACACACGCGGCAAAATGTTGTACCATACCCAGGATTTGCCTGTTCCCGTACACCATACGCCGGATACTTTTACCCAGTTTCGCAAAGATAATGAATTGATTACACCTGTGCGCGAACCGCTGGCTTCCCCCACGGCCATGCCGCCTCTGCCAGCCGACCTTGAGACGGGCAATTTGCCGGTGTTGGAGGATTTTGGCCTCGTTGCCCCTGATTCTGATCCGCGTGCAGCGGTTTCTTTTAAAGGTGGCGAAACAGAAGCGCTTCGGCGCTTGCGACATTATTTTTGGGAAAAAGATCTTGTTGCTAACTACAAGGAAACCAGAAATGGTTTGCTTGGCAGCGATTACTCTTCCAAGTTTTCGCCCTGGCTGTCGCAGGGCTGCCTTTCCCCCAAATACGTGTACCACGAACTAAAACGCTACGAACGCGAACGGGTGTCCAATGAAAGCACTTATTGGATTTTCTTTGAATTGCTCTGGCGCGATTATTTCCGGCTGCTTGGAAAAAAATACGGCAACCGCATTTTTCTGAAAAACGGGCCGCAAAACAAACCCCAACGGCAGCTTAAAAACAATTGGGATTCGTTCAAAGCCTGGGCCGAAGGCCGCACCGGCGTGCCGTTTATCGACGCCAACATGCGGGAGCTCAATCAAACCGGCTGGATGAGCAACCGCGGCCGCCAAAATGTGGCTTCTTTCCTTGTAAAAGACCTGAAAGTGAACTGGCAAATGGGCGCCGAATACTTCGAAAGCCTGCTGATCGACTATGACCCCTGCTCCAACTGGGGCAACTGGAACTATGTAGCCGGCATCGGCAGTGACCCGCGCGAAGACCGTTATTTCAACATCCTGACCCAGGCCAAAAATTATGACCCCAAAGGCGAATTTGTGCAGCATTGGATACCGGAACTATCCTCCGTTCCAAGTGAAAAAATACATCGGCCAGATTTGTTAAGCGCGGCGGAAAGGCAAACGTATAACGTTACAAGCTACCCAAAAGCGATCGTGCGGATTGATAAGTGGGCGGTTTAGGCGGTGGACGGGAGACGGTGGACGGGGGACGGTGGACGGG
>JBAXTB010000307.1:0-7060 GCA_037130425.1 Bacteroidota bacterium | reverse complement strand
ATCTTAAATCATGTAATCTTAAATCTTAAATCCCTAAGTCAATGACATTGCCCTCCAGGATCTGCGTCTGCGTTCCATCCCCTCTCACTCGGCATCTTAAGCCACCAATTCCGGCGCTTCCACCAACGCCAACGCCTGTTCAAAATCAGCAATCAAATCATCAATATGTTCGATGCCGGCAGAGATTCGGAGCAGGGTAGGCGCTACACCGGCCGCTTTTTGTTCGGCCTCGCTGAGTTGCTGGTGCGTCGTAGCGGAAGGTTGAATGATGAGCGTTTTAGCGTCGCCTACGTTGGCCAAGTGGCTGACAATCTTGAGGTTGTCTACAATTTTGGTGGCGTTTTCCTTTGAGCCTTTTAAAACGATGCTGAACACGCCGCCGAAACCATTACGCAGGTATTTTTTGGCTAATGCGTTGTAAGGGCTGGAACTCAGGCCCGGATAATTCACCCATTCGATTTTCGGGTGATTTTCAAACCATTGCGCCAGTTTTAAAGCGTTTTCAACCGTGCGGTCAACGCGCAACGACAAGGTTTCAAGACCCTGGATCAACAAAAAGGAATTGAACGGACTCAAGGCCGGGCCGAAATCGCGCAGGCCTTCTACGCGGGCGCGGATGATGAACGCAATGTTGCCAAACGGGCCGTCGGTACCAAATACGTCCCAGAATTTCAAGCCGTGATAACCTTCTGACGGTTCGGTGAATTGTGGGAATTTGCCGTTGCCCCAGTTGAAATTACCGCCGTCAACGATCACGCCGCCGATGCTGTTTCCGTGGCCGCCAATCCATTTGGTTGCCGATTCAACCACGACGTTGGCGCCATGCTCCAATGGACGGAACAAATAACCGCCTGCGCCAAATGTGTTGTCGACGATAAGCGGAATGTCGTGTTTGCGCGCAATGGCCGCAAATTTTTCAAAATCGGGGATGTTAAAGCCCGGATTGCCAATGGTTTCTAAGAAAATCGCTTTGGTATTATCGTCGATCAGCGGTTCAAAGGTTTCCGGTTTGTCGCCATCGGCAAAACGCACCTCGATACCAAGGCGTTTGAATGCAACTTTGAACTGGTTGTAGGTGCCGCCGTACAAATACGTGGTGCTGATGAAATTATCGCCCGCTTGCAAAATATTGTTCAGGGCAATAAACTGCGCCGCCTGACCGGAACCAACCGCCAATGCTGCCACACCGCCTTCGAGGGCTGCAATGCGTTTTTCAAACACATCGGTTGTCGGGTTCATAATACGGGTGTAAATGTTGCCAAATTCCTTGAGGGCGAACAAGTTAGCGCCGTGCTCGGAGTCGTTGAACACAAAGGAACTGGTTTGATAAATCGGCACTGCCCGGCTGTTGGTGTCCTTGTCGGGCGTGTGTCCAGCGTGGAGTTGCAGCGTTTCAAAACGAAGAGATGGTGTAGACATGATGATGAATTTTTAAAATGCGATAGAAGATGTTTGTGCTGCGGTTTTGGGGAAAAGAAAAAGGCCTTCCGAACATGACGTCCGGAAGGCCTTTTGCATTTTATGAAGCAATTTACTTATATGTTGCTTGACTTATGCAAATATCCTTGCGGTCGACCATGGGACGATCCACAACAACAACACATACAAGCAACTGCATTGCCGAAGGTACAAGGATTGATATTTGCAAAATTTATTTTCATGCCGATTGCATTTAAGTGCCGCAAAGAAGCGGGTATTTAGGGCAGGTTTGCAAATTTTTGTATGTTAAAATTTTATTAATGCAAATATTGTATGATTCCCACATCTTTGCAAACTGAACGCTAATCGTATGAATACCAAAGACATCGGGGAAATTGGGGAGCAAATTGCCGCCGATTTTTTAACTAAAAAAGGATACCAAATTGTTGAAAGAAACTACCGCGCGGGTAGGGGAGAGATCGATCTGATCGCCTGGGCGCACGAGCGACTGCTGGTTTTTGTGGAAGTGAAAACCCGGAGTTCAGAACTTTTTGGCGGCCCCGAAGGCGCTGTAACGGCTGCCAAACAAAACCGTTTGCTGCGCACTGCGGGTTTTTACATGGAATCAATCGACTACGATTGGGAAATTCGTTTTGACGTCATTGCTGTCATATTTGATCGCGGGGTAATGCGCGAGTGTCGGCATATTGAAGACGCTTTTTTCCCGACGTACTGATATTTGTCCTTACTTTCGTGCTATAATTTAAACAAACGCAACGATGAAAAACAATTATGTTTTATTGACAATCATCCTCCTGATAAGCCTTTTTACGGATTTATCCGCCCAAAATATCAACACCACGTTTCGTTCAAAAATGACGTTTCCCGGCCAAACCCTCGCCAATGTGTGGAGTTACACGGCTGGCGGCCACGAATATGCCTTGGCCGGCGGCGCCCTGGGACTTATTATTGTGGACATTACCAATCCGGATTTGCCGCAACAAATTGTACAAATTCCCGGCCCGAACAGCCTGTGGAAAGAGATCAAAACGTACAGCCATTATGCGTATGTGGTATCAGAAGGTGGCTTAGGTATTCAGGTCGTGGATTTGAGCAATTTACCGTCTGCTTCCCTTCCATACCATTATTACCAAGGCGATGGCGCTATTTTGAATCAATTAAACAAAATCCACGCGCTGCATATTGATACCACAAAAGGCTTTTTGTATGCTTATGGCGGGGATTTGTTCAGCGGCGCCGCCAAGGTGTTTGACCTAAAACAAGACCCATACAACCCGGTATATGTCGGAAATTACATGCAACTCGGCTATATCCACGATGGATATGTCGACAATGACACCATGTATGCCTGTCATATTTATGCGGGCTATTTTTCGATTGTAAACATGGCTGACAAAGCCAATCCGGCTTTGATTAATACGCAAACGACCCCAAACAGTTTTCCGCATAATACTTGGATTTCCGAGGATCATAAAACGATTTTCTCGACGGATGAGCGCCCCAATACTTTTTTAGCCGCTTTTGATATTTCCGATCCCTTGGATATTAAGTTTTTAGACAAAATTCAGAGCAACCCCGGCTCACAGTCCATTGTACACAACACGCAGATTCGCCACAACTTCGCCATTACTTCCTGGTACAAAGACGGCTTTACAATTGTGGATGTAACCCGTCCGGACAACTTAGTTCAGGTGGGTAATTACGATACCTATCCGGGCGCTTCCGGCAGCGGTTTTGAAGGCGATTGGGGCGTTTGTCCGTATTTCCCTTCCGGAACCATTGTTGCCTCAAATATTAATGCGCAGGGCACTGGAAACGGCGAATTGTTTATCATTACCCCGAATTATGTGCGTGCCTGCTACCTTGAAGGCAGCGTAAAAGATGCCGTTACAGGAGCGATCATCCCAAATGCGTCTGTTCAAATTTTGAACACCAATTTCGTCGAGACAACCAACCAATTAGGTCAATTTAAAATGGGGCAATTGGATTCCGGATTCGTGAGTGTGCGTATTAGTCAGTCCGGTTATCAAAACTACGAGGGCATTGTGGCGTTGCACCACGGTCAGGTCACGCTGCTCAACGCCGAACTTTTCCCGGAAGGCAGCCTGACGGTTTCAGGTAATGTGTATAAACACGTGAAACATAGGGTGGTAGAAGGCGCTACGGTTTGGTTGTACGGCATCCAGACATATTCAGGCATCACTGCGGCGAACGGAACCTTTAGCATTCCCAATGTTGAGCCTGGTCTTTACACCGTTGCCGTGTCCGACCAACTTTCCGGCGCGGCCTTGATTCCGGGCAACCGAATTGTAACCGATACAAGCCTCCAGATTGAGTTGTTTTACCCTTACCGCAAGCCTCCGGGCATGCGCATGGAACGTGGAGACACAGATTTGACAGAAATGGTCGCTTCCCCAAATCCGTTTACGGTTGAAACCAACGTCACAATCCCAACAGAGCGTGCCGGACTTAGTCTCCGCGTGATGGATGTAACAGGCAAAACAATTGAAACCATTTCAGAATTGCCGGAAACCGAGTCTATTAATTTGGGCAAAACATGGGCCAAAGGCGTTTATTTTGTTCAAATATTGCAACATGAACAAGTCGTCTCTGTTACTAAAATGGTGAAACAGTAACAGAAATATGTCTATTCCCGGTTTACGACATTTGATCGTACTTGTACTGCTTTTTTCTTTCGCTTACCCAATTGCAGCGCAATCGCCGTATCAACTTAAAGCAGCGCAGGAGGCGGCCTATATCGCTGCCCCTGCCGCTGTTTTCGGTCTTTCTTACGCGATTCAACCAAGGTTACATGCGCTTAGCACTACGCAAATTGCAGGTCTAAACATTACGCAAATACCTCGTTTTGAGCGTTTTGTAACCAAAAACTACAACTTGAAATCGCGTAAAGCCAGCGATTATTTGTTGTATTCTTCGGCCCTGATTCCCTTGGCGTTATTGGCCGACAAACAGGTGCGTTCCGATTTTAAAACCGCCAGCGTTCTTGGGTTCGAACTCGTATTAAGCAGTGTGGCACTCACGCAAATCACCAAAGAACTCGCGCATCGCACCCGCCCATACGCGTACAACCCCGATGTTCCGATGTCGGAAAAACTAAAACGCGATACACGTTTGTCTCTTTTTTCGGGTCACACTTCTACATCGGCTGCGATTGCGTTTGGGGCGGCAAAAATCTGGTCGGGTTATCATCCGGGTTCCCGTTGGAAACCGTTGGTTTGGACTGGGGCGGCCTTGCTTCCGGCTACTGTCGGTATCTTAAGGGTGGGCGCCGGCAAGCATTTTGTGTCCGATGTCGTACTTGGTTACGCTGTTGGCGCGGCCTGCGGCTGGCTTGTTCCTTACTTCCATCGAAAGTCCTGACGTTAACATTATTCAAACCTGCTGCTTGTCGGGAAACAACTTTTCTATCTTTGCCCGCAACAGCCCGTGCGCTCATGGAAAAAACACTTGCACAATTCAGGGATGCCGTCGCAAAATGCCGGGATCTGTTTTTGAAAAAGACAGCCGATTATGGTACCGCCTGGCGCATTTTGCGTCCGTCGAGTATCACGGATCAATTGTATATCAAGGCATTACGCATTCGGAGCATTGAGGAAAAAGGCGCGCAAAAAGTAGATGACTCCATTGAGTCTGAGTTTGTCGGTTTAGTCAATTACAGCGTGTTGGCCCTGATACAATGCAATTTGCCTTCCGATGCCCCGATGGAACTTGATGCAGAACAGGTGCGGGTTTTGTACGACCAACACATCGAAGAAAACATCCGCTTGTTGATGGCCAAAAACCACGACTACGATGAAGCCTGGCGTTTGATGCGTATCAGCAGCATGACCGATTTGATTTTGCAAAAGTTATTGCGGATCAAACAAATTGAAGACAATGCGGGGAAAACCCTCGTTTCGGAAGGTTTGGAGGCGAATTACCGTGATATTATCAACTACGCCGTATTTGTGCTGATTCGTTTTCAGGAAGCCAGGGCAGGAGCTTGAAAATCAGTCGTTTATACCCATAAAAACCACGATACGATGACAGTCCGTTTATCCGAATTCATTTTATAAAACAACAACAGTTACAAGGATATGACCTCTCTTTCTTCCCTTTTAATTCAGTTTGCCGTAGTGGGCGTTGTGCTAACGGCGCTTACCGTGTGGGCAAAAAAACATGAAAAAATCTTCTGGACCTTTTTGCAGCATTTTTGCGGCGTTTGGTTCATCTTTTCCGGCTTGGTGAAGGCCGTCGACCCGATTGGAACGGCCTACAAGATGGAAGATTATTTTGCCGCGTTTTCCCAAACATTTGAAGGCTTAAACAACGTTTTCGGCAAATTAGCGCCACTTTTTCCCTGGTTGGCCAAGTACAGCACCGGTTTTTCCATCACCATGATCGTACTGGAAATCGTGTTGGGCATCATGCTCATTATCGGCTACCGTCGGCAACTCACCGCCTGGTTGTTTTTCCTGCTTGTGGTGTTTTTTACCTTACTTACCGGCTTTACCTACCTCACCGGGTATGTACCGACTGAAGATAATTTCTTCGATTTTGCCAAATGGGGGCCTTATGTGAAAACCCAAATGCGCGTAACGGACTGCGGCTGTTTTGGCGATTTTATTAAATTAGACCCGAAAATTTCTTTTTTTAAGGACTTAGGACTGCTTATTCCGGCATTTTTGTTCCTGTTCCGACACAAATGGATGCACCAACTCTGGACGGCTCGCACGCGCGCACGCATCACGGGCATCAGCACCATTGCTGTGGTCTTGATGTGCCTGCAAAATACCTATTTGGATCTGCCGATGGTTGATTTCCGTCCGTTCAAAATAGGAACTAACGTGCGCGAACGCAAGGCGCTGGAAGAAAAAGCCCGCGCCAATATTCAGGTATTGGGTTGGGTGTTGGAAAATACCAAAACTGGCCAAAAAACAACCTTTATGGAGCCGGAGCCGGGTAAGATCACCTATTATAAAACATATCCGAAAGACCAGGGCTGGAAGGTACTCGACCAAGTTAAAGACGAGCCATTCATTCTTGTGGATGGTAAAAAAATACCCACGCCGCCTACCAAAATCAGCGAATTTGCCATTGAAGACCCGCAAAACGGCGAAGTTACCGAGGATCTGCTGGCAGAGCCAGGTTACAGCATGATGATCGTAGCGTACAAACTCTATGGCGGTATGCAAAAAGAAACCGTAGTCGTACAGGACACAACCTGGGCTTCCGATACGATAAGGGTTTCAAAAGATTCGTTCAATTTGCAACGCCGCGTTGCGTCCGTAGCGCCGCGCAAGGTTGAACGCGAGGTGTTTGTACCCAGCGCTGAATATGCCGATTTGTACCAAAAACAGGTAAATCCCTTAGCCGCGGCCGCCCAAAAAGCGGGTTGGAAAGTGTACAGTGTCGTGACGTATCAGGACGCTGAGAAAATTAACGATTTCAAACGCGCTATTCAGGCGCCCTTCCCGATTTTCAAAGGCGATGATAAATTGCTGAAAACGATCATCCGGGCAAATCCGGGTATTGTGATTTGGAAGGACGGTTCCGTGGTTGATATGTACCATCACCGGCATTTGCCTGCGTTTGAGGCATTGCAGGCGAAGTATAAGTA
>JBAXTB010000306.1:0-7125 GCA_037130425.1 Bacteroidota bacterium | reverse complement strand
CTTGTGCAAAGGAAGAATGGTGCGTCGATGCCGTCATAATCAGGAGGCGTCGTCAAATCATTCAAGGTCGGGATCGACAAATTGATGGTTTGCAGGCAAGTTCCTGTGTTACCATATTCGTCGGTTCCAGTCCATTTACGTAATACTTTTTTGTAGAAGCCCTGAGCGCAACCGCCGTTTACTTCAGAATCAAGGTAGGTCAGGTTGACCAACTGGCAGTTTTCAGTCACTTCAGGAGAAGGTACTGCGCCGCCCGGGCCTGTCAGATATGCGATTTGCACATCAAAGCCATTGATTGTACCCTGGTCGCCCGTAGCATTGTCGTTTACCGTCAATTTCCAGGTACCAGCCGGGTTTTCACCGTCGAATTTAGACAGCAAGTCCGTTGTACCAGCAGCAGCGCCTAAGCAACCGAGTGGGCGAAGTGTAAGACCCAATGAGTAGTCTGCGCAAGCGTTCGAACATGTAGGTGCTTCATCATCAAATGTAGCGATGATGTTGTCAGCAGTAGAGCAGTTGTTTGCCCACAGTACGCAAGTTGTACCTTTAGGGCTTACCAGCGTTACGCGCAAATCACCAATCCAAGTGTGGGTGATGTTCAGTTTTACGTTAACGTCCTGGATCGTTGCACCGTTGCAAGCAGAGAAGTTGAACGAAGATTGTACCGTTTGGTTGTCAAGGATTGCAACCGGAACGTTACCAGAGCCTTTACCAACCTGGTTAGAGGCAGAAAAAGTTGGAGCCGTGTTCGCATTGCAAGGAAGTGTAACGTCGCAGCAAGTCAGCTTTGGAGCCAATTTGTCTTCGATTTTGATGTTACCCCAGCATTTGTTGCCGGTTTTTGGATCCGTTACACGAACCTGGTAAGTTTTACCAACGTCAGCCAGACCAACTACACCTGGAGTCCAAGGGCCGTTGCCGAATGGAGCCGTGCGGTCTAATTCTACGATATAATTGTCATAGCAGCCATAAGGGCCACCTTCCAAAATCTGGTCGGCACCAATTACAGCATTGCAATCTTCGTCAATTGAGAAGTAAACCAAGTCGTTGCAAATCAACGAAGTGATTGCGTTCGGGTATTCCTGAACCGTTACGTTAAAGCAGCAAGTTGCCGTGTTACCTGCAGCATCCGTTGCTTTAAAGCAGTTGGTTGTCGTACCAATCGGGAATTCGCTGCCTGATGCAATACCAGATGTTTGAACAGCAGCGCCATCCGTAACAGATTGGTATTGAACAGAACCTTTGAACAGACGTGGAACATTGGTATTGCCGAAGTTAGCAGCGCCAGCACCGTGGTTGTTCGAAATGATCGTCAGGGTACCGTCGGTTGTTGTTTGGCTACCGTTGGAATAACGCATGAAGTTACCATTGGTCGCAACCACGTAGATACCAGTAGATTGACCTGGAGCCAGTGTAAACTGCGCCGCAGCAGGCAGTCCAACAAACGTTGTTTCGAAGTAGGTAGTAACGTTTACCGCAGTTGGAACAGAGTTTGTCAATTGCGTCCAACCTGCAGGATTGGTTAGGAAACCAATTGCCGTGTTACCGATTGTTCTGTATAAGCTAACATTTACAGAACCGGTAAAGTTCGGGCCAGGGTTATTTCCCAAGTTAGCGTTGATACCTGTAATTTTGATCGGTTTGGTGCCGTCATTACGGATATCGAAAGTAACGCCCGCAAAATTGTTGTTGAACGTACCAGAAGAACCCTGAACAGCAGAGTTCGTCAATGGGCCGAGGAATGGGCAGTTGTCCGTTACACCTACAGTGTAGGAGTAAGCAGCTTTACATTCGCCAGGACCGAGGTTGATCGTGATGTTGCTTGGGCAAGCAATCGTCGGAGCAGTATTGTCCGTAACGGTAAGTGCCTGTGTAGCAGTTGAAACAATTGCACCGCCACAAGGATTAACCAATTCCCAAGTGATTACATGGACACCAACCGGAATATTGGTCAGCGTGGTTGTAGCAGGAACAACCGAACCGATTACAACCGCTGCGCCGCCGTTGATACGGTATTGCAGGCTGTAAGTAGCGTTGCAACCGGCAGGCGCAAACGTTGGGCTATTTAATGTGATCGAAGCAACTGAGCAAGCTACAGCGCCAGCGCCAGTAGATGCACTAACAGCAGGACCAGCCGTGATCGCGCAAGCCACACCCGGAGCTTCCGTTACAGAAGCAGCCCAACCAGCAGAAACAACTGATGCGTCAGAGCCGAAGGTGAAAGTCAGGCGACCAGTAGCGTTACCAGCCGTTGCGCGAACTGTACCGGCAACAACGTTGTTCGGAGCAGTCGTGCCTTGCCAGCCACCAGCAGGAAAACCGCTGATTGTTGCACCTAAGCCTGAAGAGATCAACGGAGATGCAGTAGAACCGCCGTCAAATACATACAAAGCATCCCAGCCGCTTTCTGTAGCGAAAGCAGAGAATACAGCCTGGATTTTGTTGGTAGCAACAGCCGGTGCGAATGTTACGGCAGTAGCGTTGTTGCTGTTCACCGAATAGTTCGCAGCAGGACCGCCATTGTCGTAAAAATTGAAAGCACATGTGCCCGGAGGCGCAATGGTGAAGGTTTGGTTAACCCCCGTGTTAAAAGGCATATTGACGTTTACCTGCGCGAATGACTGTGATACAGTCATGCAAGCCAGCAACAACATGCCCCAAAGAGTTATATTTCTTTTTTCCATGAGAAATGGTAATTTTTTTGATTGAAAGATGAATTTCAAAACTGAAAACACTGAAAATGAAAATTACTCAGACAACAGTGTAATCAGGTCATTGTAGATAGCGTTCCAATCATTCTGGGACATGCCCGGCGTGTTGTGTGAGCTATCCAAACCTTGTGCAGGTGCAACTGCATAAAAACCGTTCAAAGCAGAAGTCGGAACATCTGAACCGCTTTCCAGACGCGTGATCGTACCGCTGTAAACAGTAGCCTGCATTTTCAGGTAAAGCGGGTTGTTAGCGTTGCCGCTGTTCAGTTCTTGAGCGATGCTGTTAACCTCCGCTTGAAGGGCATTAACCGCATTACTTTGTGATTTCCAGGTCAAACCATTCGGCAGTTTGATCACGGAAGAAGCAGGAGCATCTGTAAGTTGCTGAGCCTGAGCCGTGTTCGCGCTGAAAAACAGTCCACCCAACAGGAATACCAAAGATAAGATCGAAGGCATTCCAATTTTTGCAAACATTTTTTTCATGTTAAAAAATTGAAGTTGTGAAAAAAGCATTCTATAGAGAATTTCTTTATTTGAAGCCGCCTGTTTATCAAACAGAAAAGCACTTACTGCAAGGGACGACGCCAACTTGCGGTAAATGCTATCTAAAGTATCAAACGAAAAAAACTGTGTACAGTTTCTTGTCATGAGATTAAACGGACTTTAATTTTAAATTATATGTCTAAACACTGCCATGCACCTTCGAAAAGACTGTAATATATAGCAAAAATCATGCCGAAAAGCAAGCGTGTTTGATAAACCAAATAAATATCTGAGGAAAGTCGCTACAAATAAAATCTGTAATCCGAATTAAACGTATTCGGGCGGAAACCTTCTCTCATGAGATCGAAAAGGGGATTAAAAGTAAGAATAGTAAGCATAACAAAACGCTCTAATGTCTTGTAAGAGCAAATGTACGTCAAATATCCTTTTCAGAAAAGCACTTTCCAAAGTTTTTTTATACCATATTCCCTGATTCAGTCTTAGTGGCCATTTACCAATCTTTCAAGTACCCTTTGAGGTTCCGGATTGCCAGGGCTTAACTCCATAGCATGTTTGACATCTGAAATACCGCCGGATTGATCTCCAATAGTGTTGCGGGCAATGCCTTTATTGAGGTATGCAACATAAAGCTGTTGGGTAAACTCCGCAGTGCGTTTTTGCAGCGGTGTTGCTTCCAATGCCTGGATCGCTGTGCTGAGTATTGTTGCCGCTTCCGCATTGCGGTTTAGGTTGATCAGACAAAGCCCGCGTAATAAATCGTGCTTTGCTTTTTTAGCCGGTTCGTATTGTGTGGCATTCTCCAAATCCCGCAAAGCGGCTTCCGGGTTATAATCATAGCGCGATAACGCCCGATCATAGTAGCGGCCACCGTTTTCAGCATCCAACGCAAATGCCTGATCGTATAAATGTTGCGCTTTTTGACGGAGTTGGTCTTGAGTTGATTGGTTTGCGCTGGCAGCCTGGGCCTTCACACTATAAGCGCTTGCCAAACCGCCAAATGTATCAGGCATTTTACATCCGTCGCTAATGGCCTTTTCAAACTGCGCAATCGCTTCATCTATTCTTCCTTTGCGGCCAAGGTAATTGCCCAACGCATCGCGCGCCTGGTCATTTTCAGGGAAAGATTCCAGCACGGCGCCCCAAAGGGTTTCATCATTGGCCCAAACTTTTACCTGCGCACGTGTGCGTACGACCCAAAACAAGGCCAGCGCTGCGACTACAGCTATATATATACGAAGCAACGTTTTTGATTTATCCGCATAATTTGAAAAACCGAAAGCAAGGCCGCCAAATATGGCAATGCAAGGCAGGTACAAATAGCGATCGGCCAATAGCACAGCGCCAATCGAGTAAAACCGCAGCACTAATAATATCGTCGCCCAAAAGAACAACATGAAAAACGATGCATTGCGACGCTTTTTCCAAACAAACCAGGCCGTTAGTCCGACTAGCGCTAAACCGAACAAAAATCCCACCAGATAAATCGGGTTGGCCTCCCTGCCCTCCGGCGGATACGGATACAACGGTGAAAGGCCGAAAGGCCAGATTGTCTTCGCCGCGTACACCATCAGGCTGTATCCCGCAAAGCACAGGTTTTGAAAGAAACTGTAATGGACGGACAGCGCCGTACTTTGTTTATTGCTAAAATGTAAAAAACCGCCGAAGTCATTGCCCGATTGTGCAGCAATAGCAAGTAATCCAATGAGCAAGGACAGGGCAAACATCGGCGCTTTTTCTAAAAGCAACTTAAGCGACCATGTTCGTTGCTTCCAATAATCCATCAGCAAACAAAGCAGCGGAAACACAACGGCCACCGCTTTTGACAAACATGACAAGAGCATGAAGCCGAATGCCAACCATAAATAGCGTCGATTCCCTTTTTCTGTAAAAAACCAGTACGCGATACAACCCGCCAAGAGGAAGCACATATATAATACGTCTTTCCGCTCCGAAATCCAGGCAACTGACTCAACCCGCATGGGATGCACCGCAAATAAAACGGCGGTACTCAAGGCAATAATCAGCCTTTTCCCGGACAGCAACCAAACCCAATAAAATACCAAAACGGCATTCAACGCGTGAAGCGCGATATTCACCCCAATAAATGACTGCGGCCCCAACCCGAAAAGTCGCGCGTTCAGCCACATACTCCACATCGTAAGCGGATGATAGTTGGCGGCAACGACCTGCCGGAACAAATCCCCCAAATGCGCAAATGTCGGCGTGAGGATAAATTCGTTTTCCGTGACGTACAAATGGTCGTCCCAACGCAGAAACTGATTGGACAGGGCGCCGGAAAATGCGATCGCAACCAAGGCGACGAGCAACAAGGCATAGGGGAGCAGACTACTCCATCCGGTTTGCCGCGCTTCATTTTGTTTGGATGGCTTTGCCGGTTTGTTTTTTTGTATCTTTTGCGTCATGGATTGTTGTCTAATCTTTTCCCCTGCTTAAGTATCTAATGAGAAGAAAGTACATTTGCGCACCAAACATACTTAAACATGGCAAAAGTAATGACTTCCGGTTTCCCCATTCGTTCAAAGTTCATTTTTTACAGCCTCTTTGGGCTTGGGTTCATATATATTATAGGTGTGGCTGCGTGTAAAAACGATTCAGGCGCTGGCCCAAGCACAACGGTAGAAGAGACGCTTACCGCAACGAATCCGAAACTCAAACTGCTGAGCGCTGAGCAAACCGGTATTGATTTCCAGAATAAAATTATCGAAACGCTGGAAAATAACATTACCACGAACATAAATATGTATAATGGTGGCGGACTGTGCATTGCGGATATAAACAACGACAATTTGCCTGATGTTTATTTTGTTTGCACCAACGGAAAAAATCGATTATACCTGAATTTGGGCGGCATGAAATTTAAAGACATCACAGATTCAGCCGGTGTCGGTTCTGAAGATGGTTTTGAAACAGCGGTTACGGCCGCAGACGTTAATGCCGATGGATTTCTCGATTTTTATGTTTGCCGGGGCGGCACCCAAAATGATGGCTCCCGGACAAATAAATTATTTATCAACAATGGTAACCTGACATTTACGGAAAAAGCAGCCGAATACGGCCTGGATGATAAAAGTGCCTGCACCGGCGCCAATTTTTTTGATTACGACAACGACGGCGACCTCGATTGCTATGTGCTTACCTACCCTACGGAGGGCGTTTACACCAATAAAATTGAAGCCAAACTCGGCGATGATAAAAAATACCACCCTTATCTAATTCCCAAAGCGCAATACGACGCCGATCGCTTGTACCGAAATGACAACGGAAAATTTAAAGACGTGTCGCAAGAAGCCGGCATCTGGAGCATCGGATACGGATTGAGCGTATCGGTGACGGATTTTAACCACGACGGCTGGTTGGATATTTATGTCGGAAATGACTTCATTCAGCCGGATATGCTGTATATCAACAATAAAAACGGCACATTTAACGATCGGATCGGTGAATATTTCCACCACTCATCCCAACATACGATGGGCAATGACATCAGCGATTTTGACAACGACGGATTAGTGGATGTGTACACCGTGGATATGCTATCGGCCAACCACCAGCGCCAAAAATCGCTGATGGCAACCAATTCTCAAAGTAAACAAACAGCGCTGATCCAAAACGGATACCTTGAACCGGTGGTGCGCAATACGCTGCAACGCAATAATGGAAACGGTACCTTCAGCGATGTAGGTTGCCTCGCGGGCGTGTACAAAACCGACTGGTCCTGGAGCGGGCTTTTATTTGACATTGACAACGACGGCTACCGGGACATCCATGTCACGAACGGCTACCGCCGGGAGGTGATTGACCGTGATTTTATTGATTTTAAACTGCCGGAAATTCAAAAAGCGTATGGCGAGGGCAAAAAATTCCGCGATTTATACCCCAATCCGGAAGA
>JBAXTB010000305.1:0-7173 GCA_037130425.1 Bacteroidota bacterium | reverse complement strand
AATCTTAAATCCTTAAGTCAATGACATTGCCCTGAAGGGGAGTACATTGGAAGTAGTTGATAATCTGAACATTAGATAACGAAGTTGAAGCCTAATATGCACAGATGAGTTATTTTCACTTTTATAAAAACCGTTTTAAGGTCAATAAAAATCGCAGTTCACCCAAAATCTTTTGTTCTATAAATAGTTGATTATCAGTCTTTTCCAATGTACTCCCCTTCAGGGGGCGGGGGCGGCCAAACAAAAACCACAGCACTCCCTCTACCACAAAACGAAAAACCTAAAGCGCCAGCGTAGCATTAAGTCAACGACCCTCCCCCAAAGCTGCCAGCGTTAAACCCTGGCAACTTTTCTACCCTCCCATTTCCCCTTCCAACATCAATTTTCACAGTTTTACACAGCGGTGACTAATGTCACATACTCGTCTGATGCGCGTCATTCAACGCCCTTCCCTGCTGTCGGAAATTGCACCCGATTTAAAATACAACAGCCATGAAGATCATGTTTTTGCTCATTCTTATCAGCTTACTGTTGGCAGCAGGTTTTCTGCTCGTCTACTTGTGGGCGGCCCGCGACGGCCAATTTGATGACGAATATACACCGTCGATCCGGATGTTGCTGGACGATGAAATTAAACCCCGGGCCGACACCTAATACCTATATTTTTTCAGGGTGGCGTTCTTGGTTCTGAACGAACGGCGCCACCCGCCCCAAAAAAAGCATAACAACACGAACGTATATCATCTGTTAACTAACCAACTCGGAACTCGCTATGAGCCGAATAGAACAATTTCAATATGACAACCGGATCGTACGGGCCTTTGGGACGGCCTCGTTCATCTGGGGCCTCGTCGGGATGCTGGTAGGGCTGATTATCGCCCTTCAACTTGTATTCCCAGCGCTCAATTTTAGTCAGTACGGCATCCCGTACCTCACTTTTGGCCGCCTGCGCCCCTTGCACACCAATGCCGTCATCTTCGCCTTTGTCGGCAACGGTTTGTTTATGGGCATTTATTACTCCCTGCAACGTTTGTTGAAAGCGCGCATGTTTAGTGACACCTTGTCTTGGATTCACTTTTGGGGCTGGCAGTTTGTCATTTTATGCGCGGCGCTCACGCTGCCATTGGGCTTCACAAACAGTTCCGAATATGGGGAGCTGACCTGGCCAATTGACATTCTGATTACGCTCGTATGGGTGGTATTCGGGATCAACATGTTCGGCGCCATTCTGAAACGCCGCGAAAACCACTTGTATGTAGCAATTTGGTTCTACATTGCCACCTGGGTTACGGTGGCGGTGCTCCACATTGTGCGCAGTTTGGAATTGCCCTATTCCATGTTTGGAAGTTATTCCATCTTTTCCGGCGTACAAGATGCGCTGATTCAATGGTGGTACGGTCACAATGCGGTGGCATTCTTCCTGACGACTCCTTACCTCGGCATGATGTACTACTTCCTGCCAAAAGCGGCTAATCGACCCGTTTTTTCCTATAAACTATCTGTAATCCACTTCTGGGCCTTGATTTTCATCTACATCTGGGCTGGTCCGCACCACTTGTTGTACTCATCCATGCCCGATTGGGTTCAGTCGCTGGGTACGGTATTCTCGATTATGCTGATCGCGCCGTCCTGGGGTGGTATGTTGAATGGTCTGTTGACGTTGCGCGGCGCATGGGATCGTGTACGCCAGGATCCTGTTTTGAAATTCATGGTCGTGGCCGTTACCGCTTACGGTATGGCTACGTTTGAAGGTCCGATGCTTTCCATTAAATCCGTGAATGCCATCAGCCACTTTACCGACTGGACCATCGCACACGTACACGTAGGCGCGTTGGGCTGGAACGGCTTTATGACTTTCGGCGTATTGTACTGGTTGTGGCCGCGTATGTACCGCACTACTTTGTATTCCACCAATCTTGCCAACATCCACTTCTGGATTGGTACCTTGGGGATCATTTTCTACGCCGTTCCGATGTACTGGGCCGGTTGGACACAATACTTTATGTGGCGTGAATTCACACCGGACGGCACGCTTGCATGGGGTAACTTCCTTGATACGGTAAAACAGATTATCCCGATGTACATGGTACGCGCATTCGGCGGTCTGTTGTTCTTCACCGGCGCCTGTATCGGCGTATTCAACCTGATTAAAACCGCCGCGCAAGGTACTTTTATTGCCAATGAAGATGCCGAAGCACCCGCTCGTGAAACAAAAATCCCGGTAGTTGCAGGCGAATACTGGCACAAATGGATTGAAGGTCGCCCAATGCAAATGCTGCTTTGGAGCACGGTACTGATCTCTATCGGGGGTATCGTTCAGATTTTCCCAATGGTGTTTATTGAAAGTCAGGTACCGAAAATATCTACCGTGAAACCGTACACCCCGCTGGAACTCGCAGGCCGCGATATTTACATCCGCGAAGGTTGTGTAGGCTGCCACTCTCAAATGATCCGTCCGTTCCGCGCAGAAACCGAACGCTACGGCGAATATTCCAAATCGGGGGAATATATTTACGACCGCCCGTTCCTGTGGGGTAGTAAACGCACTGGCCCTGATCTGATGCGCGAAGGCGGCAAATACCCGGACAGTTGGCACTACAACCACATGATGGATCCGCGCACCATGTCTCCCGGCTCAATCATGCCGCAGTACCCGCATCTGCTTGATAATGAATTAGATTTGAGTTTGTTGCCCGCTAAAATTTCCGCATTGCGCACACTCGGCACGCCGTATCCGCGCAATTTCGAAAGCGAAGCGATCGCGAAAGCGCACGAACAAGCGCAAAAAGTGGCCAGTAACCTTTCCGATCAAGGCATTAAAGATACCGGAATGGAGCACAAAGAGATCGTAGCGGTCATCGCCTATCTCCAACGCCTCGGCACCGATATTAAAATAAAACCGGCTGACACGAACAAATAATATCAACACGGAAAACCGGTCGGCGCATAATGCAACGATGCAATAAACGCCGACCGGGAAACCGACAATAAAAAAGATATGTACAAATACCTTTTACAATCTGTCGACGGCGTGCAATGGTTCGGGATTGCAGCATTATTGCTCTTTTTTTGCGCCTTTTGTTTTGCTTTTTTCCGTGCATTCTTTTTGAGCGATCAAAAAGACATGGATTATCTGGCTCAACTGCCGTTGGACGAACAATAAAAATTCATGCGGCTGTATCATAAGATTACACGATGGTTTTTCGCCAAATAAAAAGTTGAAATCGCGCGTAATTGTCGGCGTGACTCGCAGTCACGCCGACAATATGCCCGGTCATCGGAATAACATTTTGCGAATCATCCTCTGGTGCGTTAAAAAACGACTTTTGATACATCCTTTCTAAGAACCTAATTCTCTGTTTTTCAAACTTTTAAAGAATGAAAACGAAGCCATATTTCCTCGTTTTATTAATGCTGTCGACCGCGCCCGCCTTATGGGGCCAGGCGACGGCCCCTGCCAGTGCGGCTGCCCCTGATGCCGCTGCCGGACAACTCACAGGCATTATGACCTGGGTAATCATAGCCATTGCATCGTTACTTTTCTTCGTTGCCATGATCTATATGATTAAGGTCAACCAATTTTTATACAAACGCGCACTTCAATTAGAGGCCCGTCTGAACAACGTTAACCTGCCGGAAGACGCGCCCGTTGTGGATGTGGCTGGTGATGATTTCTGGACGAAATTGCGCAAAAAATATTGGGAAGATCCGGTTCCGGTTGAACGTGAAGCAGAAATTATCCTGCACCACGATTTTGATGGTATCCGCGAACTTGACAACCGCTTGCCACCGTGGTGGGTAAATATGTTCATCCTGACCATCATTTACGCCTTCGGTTATATGTTCTACTACCACTGGGGAGGCAACGGCCCTTCGCAGAAAGAGGAATACGAAAATGAAATGGCAACGGCTAAAAAAGAAATGGCGGCTGCGCTTGCTGGCAAAGCAAACTCTGTAGACGAAGCCAGCGTGGTGGCCCTTACGGAAAGCAGCGCACTGGGTGAAGGCGAACTGATCTTCAAAGCCAACTGTGTTGCCTGCCACGGCCAAAAAGGCGAAGGCGGCGTAGGCCCGAACTTCACCGACGAATACTGGTTGCACGGCGGCGGTATTAAAAACGTATTCAAAACCATTAAATACGGCGTGCCTGAAAAAGGGATGATTTCCTGGCAATCACAACTTAAACCTGCTGATATGCAGAAAGTTGCCAGTTATATCCTGACCCTGAAAGGCACCAACCCGCCCAACCCGAAAGCGCCGCAAGGCACGATCTGGACAGAAGATGCTGCCGCACCACAAGACAGCACGAAAAAAGCGGATGCAACTACCGTCAGCCCTACCAAGTAATTTAAAGTTGAATGATGCATTGGCTGCCTTGGACGATCTCTGAGGCGGCTTTTTTTATTTAAAGCACATAATCATTGCTCCATTTGACCAACATCACCCCTTTTCCTGATACGCGTCACTTATTAGCATCCCATGTCGCGGGAACTTGCAGCCAGAATCAACAACGGGTTTATACAACAAACGTGTCATGGCATTTGAAGCGCATAACAACATCATAGAGGATACCGAGGAATTTCGCGACCATATCGCAACGGTGGACCAGGACGGCAAACGTATATGGCTTTATCCGAAAAAGCCTTCCGGGCGTTTTTACAATGCCCGTACCATCGTAAGTTTCATCTTTTTACTTGTGTTCTTTACCGTGCCGTTTATCAAAGTAGACGGTGAGCAATTTTTGCTGTTCAATGTACTGCAACGCAAATTTGTATTGTTCGGCATTCTGTTTACGCCGCAGGATTTCCATATTTTCTTATTTGCGATGCTCACGTTTATCGTGTTCATTATCCTGTTTACAGTCGTGTTCGGGCGCTTGTTTTGCGGCTGGGTTTGTCCACAAACCGTGTTTATGGAAATGGTGTTCCGCAAAATCGAATACTGGATTGAAGGCGACGCAAATGAGCAGCGCCGCTTGGACAAAGGCCCCTGGACCAGCGAAAAAGTGCAAAAAAAGGCAATTAAGCACCTTGTTTTCTTTGGAATTGCATTTATCGTGGCCAACTATTTCCTGGCTTACATCATCGGAATGGATGAGGTGTTGCACATCATACGCGAACCAGTTTCCGAGCACCTTGGCGGATTTACGGCTTTGCTGATTTTTTCCGGCGCTTTTTACTTCGTGTACATACGCCTGCGCGAGCAGGTGTGTACGACCATCTGTCCTTACGGCCGTTTGCAAGGCGTACTTTTGGTAAAAGACTCCATCGTCGTAGCATACGACCACCTGCGCGGCGAGCCGAGGGGTAAAATGAAAAAACAAAGCGCTGTCGCTGACCTCAATAACCCCGTCACAAAAATACAAAACATGGTGGCCGGTGATGCTGCAACGGCACGCCGCACTGGCCCTTCCGGCGAACCCTTGGGCGACTGTATTGACTGCAAATTGTGCATCGCTGTTTGTCCGACCGGCATTGATATTCGGCACGGAACGCAATTAGAATGCACCAACTGTACCGCCTGCATTGACGCCTGCGATTCCATCATGGATAAAATAGAGCGGCCGCGCGGCTTGATTCGCTATGATTCCATGACCGGTATTGAATCCGGCAAACGCAAAATATTTACCACCCGGGTTTGGGCGTACACGGCCGTACTGACCATTTTGTTGGCTGCTACCTTGGCCATGTTTATTAACCGGGGTATTGTGGAAACCATCATCCTGCGCTCGCCCGGACAACTGTACCAGCAAAAAGACGATACCCACCTCAGCAATTTGTACACGTTTGAGGTCATAAATAAGTCGGCAAAACCAATGCCTTTCACCTTCCGCACGGTTACGAAAGGCGCCGAATTGCAGTTAGTTGGCCAACAGCCCGCGCCGATTCAAAAAGGCGCAAAAGCGGAAGGCGCCTTCTTCATTACCATGCCCGCCGACCAACTGACCGGCCGGAAAACGGAACTGACCATCGACGTTTATTCCGGCGACCAAAAAATTGACGAGATCAAAACAAATTTTATGGGGCCGAACGGCGCGCTGCCGCACATAGAAAACCATGAAAACCACGAAGAAAACCACAACGCAGGGGAGCACAAATCCGAAGAACAACATCATTAACGTACCAACCATAATGTCCACTTTTAAATTCCTGTCAATATGAAATTCACATGGGGTACCGGTATTGCGCTTTTTTACTCGGCTTTTGCCTTGGCGATGATCGGCGCGGTCATAGCGTCCCGGCAATATGATCCGGGCTTAGTTGATAAAAATTATTACGACCTGGATATTCATTACCAGGCGCATTTGGAGAAAAAACAAAACACGGCCACGCTTACGGTATTGCCTTCAGCGGCGGCCAATGCCGAACAACAAACAGTGGCGCTGCAATTTCCCGCAGGCATGAAAGTAACCGAGGGCACCGCCAAGTTTTTCCGCTCGGCTGAAGTCGGGGATGACTTTAAAGTGCAAATTTCTTCCGGCGACGATGGCAAAATCATCGTCCCTACCACCAAGTTACACACCGGTCGCTGGCACGTTGAACTTGATTGGCAAGCGGGCGGGAAACAATATTTCTACGAAACCACGTTCAACGTGTAATTTCGAACCGCATGTTCGCCCCGCTTCTACTTGGTTTAGCCGGCAGCCTGCACTGCGTCGGCATGTGCGGCCCGCTTGTGCTGGCGCTTCCCCTCGATGCTGCGGGGAAGCGCCATGTCATCGGCCAAATGCTGCTGTACCACAGCGGGCGCATTCTGATGTACGCCACACTCGGCATTTTGTTCGGGTTGCTTGGGAAAGGGATCGCCCTGGCGGGTTTTCAAAAAGTGCTTTCCATTACGGCGGGCTTGCTGATGATTGTCATGGCGTTTGCCGCCTGGCGTTTTGAGCAATTGGTGGCCCGTATTCCGGGTTTTGGAACATTTTCCCAGCGTGTAAAAACACAAATGGGCCGCATGTTGCGCCAAAACGGCGCCAAAGCCTTGTTCACGATGGGCATGTTGAACGGGCTATTGCCCTGCGGCATGGTGTATGCAGCGCTTGCCGGAGCGATTGCTTCTTTCGGCGGGGTAGAAGGCGGCTTATTTATGCTGATTTTCGGCGTAGGCACCTTGCCGTTGTTGTTGGCCGTGAGCGTGTTGGGGCGCTCGTTTAGCGTTTCGGTGCGGCAAAAA
>JBAXTB010000304.1:0-7174 GCA_037130425.1 Bacteroidota bacterium | reverse complement strand
CCGTCCACCGTCCACCGTCCACCGTCCACCGTCCACCGTCCACCGTCCACCGTCTCCTATGCTCACCGAATTCGCCACAGGCCTCGATCACCCCGAATGTGTAGCCATCCACCCCGACGGAACTGTCTGGGCCGGAGGCGAAGCAGGCCAGATTTACCGCATTTCCCAAGATGGAACCCTTGTAGAAGAAGTTGCCAATACAGGCGGGTTTATCCTTGGCATCGCATTTAGTCCCGGCGCTAAGTGGCTGGCTATCTGCGATTTAGGAAAAAAATGTGTTTGGAAATTAGATTTGCAAAGTTTTCAGATAAGCTTGTTTGCGCAAGGCGCTCAAGGGCATCAGTTCAATATTCCCAATTACGCCGTGTTCGATCGACAGGGCAATTTGTATGTCAGCGAAAGCGGGGCGTTCAGGGAAGTGACCGGCAAAATTTTGAAATTCAGCCCCGATGGCCAGGGTGAAATCTGGCATGACGGCCCGTTCAATTTTTCCAACGGCATGGCAATGGGGCCGGAGGAAAAATACCTCTACGTGGCGGTTTCCTTTCTACCCGGCGTTGAGCGTGTGGCCATTTTACCCAACGGACAAGCGGGCGAACGTTCCGTATATGCCACGTTGCCCGAAACTGTGCCCGACGGATTGGCTTTTGACGCCGACGGAAACCTGTACGTGTCTTGCTATGCGCCCAATAAAATCATCAAAATCAGCCCCGAACGCGACAATACGGTGCTGGTAAACGACTGGGAAGCGCATATACTTTCCAACCCGACCAACATCGCTTTTGGCGGCCCACAACTAGATCATATTTTTGCCGCAAACCTCGGCCGTTGGCATATTACCCGCATCGATGCTGGCATCAAAGGTTTGCCCCTGGCATCGCATGATCTTATGTAAGTGAATGTTTTAACCAACGGTTTGTCCGTCCTGAAATATGTATTTTAAAAACAAAACGGTCGTCGTTACGGGCGGCGCAAAAGGCATCGGCGGCGCTTGTAGCCGGAGTTTTTACCGGGAAGAAGCCAATGTGGTCATCCTTGATACTGACGTGGCCGGACAACGATTGGCCGATGAACTGGGCGCACGCGCGCTGTATATTTCCTGCGATGTATCCAAGGAAATACAGGTAAAAGCCGCCCTGGAACAAGCCTTTGAGCACTTCGGATGTATCGACGTGTTGGTCAACAACGCAGGCATTCAGCGCTATTCAACTGTGACAGAAACCAGCGAAGAGGAATGGGATTTGGTTATGAATGTCAATCTGAAAAGCGCTTTTTTGTGCGCCAAACACGCCATTCCGTACATGCAAAAACAAGCGCAAGGCGTGGTTATAAACGTGTCGAGCGTGCAGGCGTTTATCAGCCAAAAAACGGTAGCGCCCTACGTAACGTCCAAAACGGCGATGCTCGGACTCACGCGCAGCATCGCCGTCGATTACGGACCCAAGATCCGCTGTATGGCCGTTTGTCCCGGTACCATTGATACGCCCATGTTGCGCGACGCTTTCCAATTGTCGCCCGACCCGGAGGCAGTTTACCAGGAATGTGTCGACATGCACTTAGTCAAACGCATCGGCGCCCCCGAAGAAGTGGCGGCCCTGATCCTGCTTTTGGCGGGTGAAAACGGCAGTTTTTTTACCGGTCAGGCGGTTCGTATTGATGGGGGATTGGGCATTACGATTGAGGGCAGTAAGAAGGATTAAGTCTTTGGAGGGAATTGATCCAAGTTTTACAAAACCACGAAGTGGTTAAACTTGAGTAGCCCCCGATTCATCGGGGGAAATAGGGTGAATCGCGATCCAACCCTGAAAGGGTTGAACGTGAATGTGTTACGCCGAGGTTCAACCCTTCCAGGGTTGTAAAAAAACGCAACATTACTACCCCGCATTTCATACGGGGCTATTCGAGTTCAACCCTTCCAGGGTTTCAAACCTGACAATGGGATTAACCTTTACGCGCGTACGCCACCGCCTTTTGCTTAGCCACCCCCAAACCATCAATCCCCAATTCCACCACATCCCCCGGCCTCAGATAACGCTGCGGTTTCAAACCCATGCCCACCCCGAACGGCGTGCCGGTAGACACCACATCGCCCGGCAACAAGGTCATGTATTGACTGACGTAACTTACCAACGTCGGGATGTCAAAAATCAAATCCGAGGTATTGGAATCCTGCATGGTTTCGCCGTTTAGCGTAAGCCAAAGACGCAGGTCATGCGGGTCATTTATTTCATCTTTGGTAGCCAAAAACGGCCCCAGCGGCGCAAACGTATCGCAACTTTTACCTTTTACCCATTGTCCGCCTTGCTCCAGTTGGAAGGCCCGCTCGCTATAATCGTTGTGCAAGGCGTAACCGGCCACGTAATCCATCGCATCTTCTTTTGATACGTAACTTGCTTGTTTTCCGATCACAAAAGCCAGTTCAACCTCCCAATCGGTTTTTTCGCTGTTTTTCGGAATAATCAAATCATCGTCGGGGCCGCAAAGCGCGGTGGTCGATTTAAAAAAGATAATCGGCTGATCGGGCGCCGCCATACCGCTTTCCTGGGCGTGTTTGGCGTAGTTCAGGCCGATGCAAATAATCTTCGACGGACGGGCCACACAACTGCCGAGCCGCTCAGTGGCTGCAATTTCCGGACAGGCGTTTTCATGCGTTTCAAGCCATTTTTCAAGGCGACTCAGGCCGTCATGGGCAAAAAACTGCTCGTTGTAGTCCTCCCCGAATGCGCGCACGTCGATGCGGCGACCATCCGAAAGTTGAAGGCCGGGTTTTTCCTGCCCTGGTTTTCCAAAACGTATTAATTTCATCAGGCTGTTAGTTTTATAAATCCTCCGTCCACCGGATAATCGCAACCGGTGATAAAACCGGCCGCATCGGAGCACAGAAACAAGGCTAAATTGGCAACTTCTTCGGGTTTTGCCATGCGACCGATGGGCTGGGTTTTGGCCAAAACCTCAAACATTTCCTGCTCCTGGCCGGGGTAATTTTTGGCCAAATAAGCGTCCACCAGGGCCGTATGCACCCGCGCGGGCGAGATGCAGTTGCAACGAATATTGTCTTTCAGGTAATCCTGCGCCACCGAATAAGTCATGGTCAGCACCGCGCCCTTGGTCATGGAATAGGCAAAACGATCTGCCAGCGCCACCGTCGCCGCAATGGACGCGGTATTCAAAATCACGCCGCCGCCATTGGCTTTCAGGTGCGGCAAACAAGCAAACATCCCGTTGTACACCCCTTTTACATTGACTTTAAACAGCCGATCCATATCGGCTTCCGTCGTTTGTTCAAGGTTGCCGACAAACCCGATACCCGCGTTGTTCAACAAAATATTGATCGGGTTTTGCGCCTGAATCTGCGCCATCAAGGCAATCATGGCCGCCTGATCCGACACATCGCAGGCGTGCGCAAAGGCTTTTCCGCCTTGTTTCCCGACCAAATCTGCCGTTTCGTTTGCGGCCGTTTCATTCAGGTCAATGACATGCACAACGGCGCCATTTGCGGCAAACACCTCGGCCATACTCCGCCCGATTCCGCTGCCGGCGCCGGTGATGACGGCTGTTTTATGGTCTAATCTGAAAGGTTCCATAAGTCAGATTTTTCAATGTTTACAAGCGACAAACCTACAACTTTAACCGAAAAAACCTCGACCGACAAAGCCGCGGCTCCTTCGGAATATCTTTCCAAAAATCAAACGAATTGACGTTGTAAGCAATCAGCAACTCCCCCGGCTTGGACAGGTGCGGAAAGCCCTTGGCGTTGTAGGAAAAATAATCCAGGTCCGACTCCCATTCCTTGCAATGCCACACTTTATGCATGGGGAAAAACGGTCCGGCCGGGCTGTTGGAAATCTGCACGCCTACTTCGTTTTCAATACCTGAAACCTGATGCGCCAGGATATAACGACCATCAGGCATCGGACTGAGACTCAACTCATTAGAAGCAAAACGGGTAACAGGTTTGGCATTCAAATAATCCGTTGTCCAGTTCGGCCCTTGTGAGAATTCCCACTTGTCAAATTGCTCAAATTCCTTGGGTTTTACCCGCGCCACCACCAGTCCGTTGTTGGTTCCGCCCACGCCGAGGATGTACAAATAACCGTCGGGCTTGGGCGCGCCGGCCCAGCTCGTATTTACCATCACACCGCTGCCCATCGTCACCTTGTTCCAGTTTTCCATCGGGAAAAAGAAGGGCGTTTCCAGTTGTCGTTGATCCTTAAACGGCGGTTTGCTGCCCTTGGGAATGGCGATAATATTGACGCCCAATTGGTCAAATTCAAAGAACGAACCGGGGATAATCGTGTCCTTCACTGGGTAGGCAAAAATGTACAAAGTGCTGTCCATTTCCACATTCACAAAACCGTCGCCGAGCCAGTAGTAATCCTTGGGTTGGGCGTGCGGCGTTTGGGGCACAAACAGGGAAGTCGGGTTCCCGTTTTTGTCCTTATTGATAAAAAATTTAAACTTGCTGGAATCCGGTTCGCTGCCGTCCAAATAGGCCACGCAATTGTGTACCATTGTAAAATCCTTGCGCTGAATGGTCGTGCCGATGCTGTCCGCCACCACCGAATCGCTGAACACAAACAGCGTCTTGGTTTTATCGGTTGCGGGTTTGAATTCCGCGCCGTCTAAGGGAATCGCAAAAATACCGTCGCCGCCAAACCAGCCTGTATTTCGGATAAATAACTTGTCCCAGTCGGCCGCCGAAGTGGAGCGCGCGATTTGCCCCGAATCCGCAGCGGGCGTCGTGCCAAGCGGCGCTATTTTCGGACTGCAAGCCGTAATTGAAATCAAAACAGCCAAGCATAAAGACTTGACAATCATTATATTGAATCTATTTTTTTTCATAAAAAGCCTGTGCTGATTTCTTTTTTGGTAAAAGTATAAAAATTGTAAACGAGTTTGGTATGTTTGCACATACTAAAATTTTTCCTCGTCCTTTCCCACGATTTTCTTATGTTTTTAAAATCGAATATGTCCGTGCGCACAAGTCTTTGGGTTTGCTTTTTCCTGTGTTTTGCAGCAGAAAAAGCGGTTGCGCTTAGCCTGCCAAAATTGTTTGCCGACCATGCCGTGTTGCAACGCGATGTGGAAGTGCCCGTGTGGGGTTGGGCCGCGCCGGGCGAAACCGTGCAAGTGCGCATCGCCGGACAAACGCAAACCGCCACAGCAGATAAGGACGGAAAATGGCAACTCCGACTGGCCCCGCATCCGGCTGGTGGACCCTTTGAAATGACCATCCAAGGCAGGGAAACACGGGTGCTGAAAGACCTGATGTACGGCGAAGTCTGGCTTTGCAGCGGCCAGTCAAACATGCAATGGACCCTGAAAGATTTCGGCATAAAACCCGATTCTTTGCTGGACAATGCCCCGGATATTCGTTTGTTCAGCGTCGGTATCGACCTTGATTATTTTCCCAAAAAAGACGTCAAATCCGGGTTTTGGCAAACGGCTTCGGTGGCTACAGTGGGCGGCTTTTCGGCAACGGCTTATTTGTACGGGCGTTATTTGCACCAGCAACTAAAAGTTCCGATCGGCTTGATTAGCAGCAACTTAGGCGCAACTTCCATTGAAACCTGGATGAGCGCGGGCGCCTTAAAACCTTTCCCACAATTCGCGCCCATAGTGGATCAAATGACTGGGCCAGGCAAAAATTTTGACCAGATCAATGCCGATTTAAAAGCCTTCCGCGCCAAGTGGGACGACAAATATTATTTCAAAAACGATCCCGGCATCGCGCAGCATTGGGAAAACCCGGCCACCGATATATCCGACTGGAAAGACATGGCCATTCCCAACCTCTGGGAGGATGCGGGCCTGCCCAATTACGACGGCTCCGTATGGTTTCGCAAGGAATTTGACCTGCCCGCCAATTTTGCAGCCGATACGTTTAACATCGCCCTGAACCAGATTGACGATTACGATATTGCCTGGGTAAACGGCGTCAAAATCGGCGAAAGTTTCGGCTGCCGGAACTGGCGCAACTACTTTTTCCCGGCCAATATTTTAAAACCCAAGGGCAATGTGCTCGTCGTGCGCGTGTTCGACGCGGGCGGTAAGGGCGGCATGTACACCAACGCTTTTTGGGGCAATCCGATCTTAGTCGGAAACTGGAAATACAAGCCCGGCGTTCAAATTGATGCTGCTAAATTCCCCAAACCCACAGCGCCCAACGGCAGTTTTTTCACCCATCCGACCTTGTTGTACAACGGCAACATCGCGCCGCTGCAACCCTACGCCATCAAGGGCGCCATCTGGTATCAAGGCGAATCAAACGTTGCCCATGCCGCAGAATACGCTGATTTACTGCCGGTTATGATTAAAGACTGGCGGCAACATTGGGGCCAGGGCGACTTTCCCTTTCTCGTCGTTCAATTGGCCAATTATTACCCCGAACAGCCGCAACCCGCCGAAAGCGAGTGGGCCGAACTCCGGGCTTCGCAAATGACGGCGCTTTCCTTGCCCAACACCGCCATCGCTTCCGCCATCGACATCGGGGAGGCCGACAATATTCACCCCAAAAACAAGCAGGATCTTGCCATTCGCCTTGGATTGGCGGCCCGCAAACTGGCTTACCATGAAGACATTACGGCTTCCGGCCCTGTGTTTCAAGCCGCTGCCATCGAGGGCAACCAGATCCGGATTTCGTTCAGTTCCGTGGGCGGCGGATTGACGGCCAAAAACAAATACGGCTACCTGCGCGGTTTTGCTGTGGCCGGCGCCGACAAGGTATTCCATTGGGCCATTGCGTACGTGCAAGGTAATTCGGTGGTGGTTTTTTCCCCCGCCGTACCGCAGCCCGTGGCCGTGCGCTACGCCTGGGCCGACAATCCCGGTTCACTGGATTTGTACAACGCCGAGGGTTTGCCCGCGCTGCCTTTCCGCACGGACAATTGGCCCTATTTTACGGCAGGAAAGTTGTTTTTGTACGATGAAAACGGCTTTTAACGCGCAATTTTTTGCCTGAAAATCAGACCTTCGTACATTGCGCAGTATGACACAAGCGCATGAACCATTTATCCGCCGTTGTTTCGATCTCGCGCGTTTAGGCGCCGACCGCGTGGCCCCCAATCCGATGGTGGGCGCGGTGTTGGTGTACGAAGGTCGCATCATAGGCGAGGGCTGGCACCAGCAGTACGGCGGCCCACATGCCGAGGTAAATTGTGTGGCCTCGGTACGT
>JBAXTB010000303.1:0-7205 GCA_037130425.1 Bacteroidota bacterium | reverse complement strand
GTTGGGTTTGGCGTCAGTTGGATGCTTTGGAGCGGGGTGTTTTCGTCGATTACACCATTGCGGTCATTGTTGGAAGATGGGATATTGGAGTTTTGAATGGCGTTGAAGTCCTTAACGCCGCCTAAGAGGTGGTCGCCGCCATTGGAGGCGCCGTGGATGTAGGTTACACCGCAAGAACGCAAGTAAAGCCCTGTCCCAGCCATAATTTTTAAAAATACGTCACCCGGAGCATTTGTAGTAGTTGTCGGATCGTAAACTTTTAAAAACAACTGGTCTCCGTTCTTGTAAGTTACATCGGTAAATCCGTGTACCGGCCCTGGGCCGCCACCATTTCCGGCCTGTTGCGGGTTAACGGGGAGTCGCGTTAAGCCCGGCGCTGCATGGGGTTCATTGAACTTGGCAAAACCTTGTAAAGACGTTAAATTAAAATCGACAACAAGCGACGAATTCTTTTGATCTGTGAAGATAAAGTGGCCGATTGGAGGATTTTGATTTATATATCCTCCGCCACTCGGCAATGTAATTGTGATCACCTCGTTTGGTTGTAATACATCTGTTGTACCGCCTGGAATGCAAATGTTTTCTCCTAAACTTGCGATGTCATCCACAATAATTATATTGGTATGAACAATGACTGGTGCAAAAGTTGGTCCAAATGGACCGGTTTGACCGCAGGCGCTTGCTGAAATGGTTGCAGAAAAATAGTGGCCGGAAGGAAGGAGGTCATAAAGGAACGTAAGAGCAGTTGTATATTTGTCCGGATAAACTGTACCGTTTGAAATGTCAGTAAGCGATAATTTATAGGTAACGGTTGTTCCTGGAGGAACTGCCGGTGGCGGGGTCCAAACAAACTGGATAGAATTGTCTGTGATGGTGCCTGCCCCAAAGCTGGATGGAGTTGGAAGCGCGCAGCCAGGAGGCGTTTCAACAACGATTTCGGGCAATTTGGGCGCTGAAATAAGTGAAAATTGGTTTCCTAAAAATAACAATCCAAGTAGGATAAGCCGAGCAAGTAGCTTTTTCATGTTAATAAATGTTTGAAATTGTGAAGCACGAAGTTTAATAAGTGGTTGATTTACAAACCATTAATTCTGGGTTTTAATTTTGCTGAACCCTGCGTGTTTATTTGACATTGCAAAGATGAAGTATCCTTGAATGATTATTTGTAACACTTTTTTCTCATTTTCTGTGAGGTACATTTTGTCTACCTTATAAAACGCATCCTGAATATGCTCAATAAAAAGTTAATGGAAGTGCTCCATCGACTGTCCAAACCCGAACACAAAAAGTTGAGATTATTTATCCAATCCCCCTATTTCAATGCAGGCTTGAATGCTGAGTTGCTAATCAGTTTATATGATTATTTAGCGAAATATCAATTTGAGGAAGAAGCGCCCGAACTTCAAAAAGAAAGTGTATTTGCGGTTTTTTATCCCGACAAGGTATTTAAACCTAAAGAAAAAGGGCCGCTTGATATGCTTTCTTCCGACTTATTCAAAATGGTTCGACGGTTTTTGGATCAACAAATGACCGAAAAGGGCACTGAAACCAGTGAGTTGTTGGCGTTGATGAAGTTTTACATAAAATATGGCATGGAAGATCGGTTTAAAACCGGTGTTGATCATATTCACAAAATTTTACAGGAAGAAAAAATACGCGAAAACGAGTTTTATTATACTTTATATCAAATCGAAGATGAGGTTGCGCATTTCCAAACGCTTTACAATAGTTACGAAGGAGATGCAAACTTACTTGCTGTTCACGAAAGTTTTGATTTGTACTACCTCATAACCAAAATTCAACTTTTATGCGGATTGAACTTTCAGCGAAAACTGTCTTCGCTTGAAAACTATGAAGATTCCCCCATCAACAAATTAATTTTGCAAATATTTGAACAGTACAAAGACACAGATATTCCAGTGTTAAGGTTGCATTACTATGTCTTAAAGATTATTGAAGACCCCAGTGATCCTTTATTATTTGAAAAATTTGAACAATATCTAAACGACTACAAATCAGTTATCTCAGTCAAAGTGCTCCGGAACTTAATGGCTTATTACCGCTTTTTTTGGGTTCGACGCTATTTTAAAGCCAGTGACCCATCCGCTGCGGGCCTCTTATTTGATATCTACCGAAAACATTATGAAGCGGGCTATTTTTTCACAGATGACAATATGTTGGTCAGTTCACTCAGAGGGTTAATCACCTTTGCGCTGAAAAACAAGCAGTTTGACTGGATTAAAAGTGTACTCGATTCAATCCCGCCATCTCGAATCTGTGGCACCCGTTATGCTACTGAAGTACATAGCCTGAATTATGCCGAATATTACTACGCCATAGGCCAGAACGACCTTGCAATTCAATATCTCGCGTATAAAAACTTTGAAAATCCGTCGTATGGGGTATTAGCCGACCTGCTCCTCATCAAAATCTACTATGATACGGATGAAGACCTCCTTGACTCCCGCATGAAAGCCCTTGACATGAAGGTGCGTCGCTCCAAACTCTCTGCCGACCTTAAAAATCGTTACCTGAATTTCTTGAAAAAACTTTATAAAGTCTTAAAAGTCACGCAAATAGGTTCAAAAGAAGCGCGTCGGAAACTACTTGAAGAAATCAAGACTGTCCCGGATATCAGCGCCCGTGAATGGCTCATCTCTAAACTCGAACCCTCCCAATCCTCTTAACCCTATCGCGCATACGGCTGCACTTCCTGCCCGCAAAACTCCCCCTTTAAATACTTGTAATACGCCGTAACCCCGATCATGGCCGCATTGTCGGTGCAAAACTGGAAGGCCGGGATGTAGGTATTCCAGCCTTCCTGCGCGCCCAGGTCCGCGAGGGCGGCGCGTAAACCGGAGTTAGCCGACACGCCGCCGGCAATGGCAATTTCCTTGATTTGCTGCTGTTTGGCCGCCTTGCGTAGTTTTTTAAGCAAAATTGTGATAATACCTTGTTGGATGGAGGCGCAGATGTCGTGCAGGTTTTCTTCAATAAACTGCGGGTTCGTCGCCATTTCCCGTTTCAAAAAGTACAGAATAGAGGTTTTGAAGCCGCTGAAACTAAAATTCAAGCCTTCAATTTCCGGCAAAGGCATCGGAAAACGCGCCGTTCCCAGCGCCGCATACCGATCAATGAGCGGACCTGCCGGATAACCCAGCCCCATCAGTTTGCCCGATTTATCAAATGCCTCCCCGGCCGCATCATCAAGTGTGGTACCGATCACTTCCATGTCGAGGTAATCGCGCACCAGCACAATTTGGGTATGCCCGCCGCTCACCGTCAGGCACAAGAAGGGAAATGCGGGTTTAGGATCTTCCGCAAAATGCGCCAGCACGTGCGCCTGCATGTGGTTCACCTCAATCAGCGGCAAATTATAACTCAGCGCAAACGCCTTGGCAAACGACACACCCACCAACAGCGAACCGATCAACCCTGGCCCGCGCGTAAAAGCCACGGCCGTAATGTCCTCTTTTTTGATCCCCGCCTTTTTAATCGCCTGATCCACCACCGGAATGATATTGGCCTGGTGCGCGCGCGAGGCCAGTTCCGGCACCACGCCGCCGTATTGTTGATGCGCCTCCTGCCCGGCCACACAATTGGACAACACCACGCCGTCGCGTATGATCGCTGCCGAGGTGTCGTCGCAGGAGGATTCGATTGCTAAAATTGTTACTTGCATAGATGAATGATAATCAAATGAAAATACCGGACATATCGCAATTTATTTCCATAACAATTAAGTGCGGGTCTTAAAAAATGAAATGCAAAATTACGACTTTTGCATACGTTCGTCCGTATAAATTTCTCATGTGCGGCCGAGTCAAAGATTTGCCTGTCCTACATGGTATGCTGAATGTTCCTTACTGAATGTTCCTTACTGTCTGCTTTGTGAATTTCTACGCAATTTGGCGTATCTCGACTGTTTTGGCACGATTATTACTTTGTACCCGCAACGATCTAATTTTTAATTATCTGAACAACCTTTCCTAATATGTTCTCAAACAGTTCCAAAGACAAAAAATCTACCAGTCCGGCCAACGATTTCGGACCCGCCAACGACAAGGAAGGCACCCTCACCACGGTCATCGCAAAAGGCACGACCATTGAAGGAAAATTCTTATGTACGGAAAATGTACGCCTTGATGGTACGATCAATGGGGAAGTAAAAGTGGACAAGCGTTTTGTAATGGGCGAAACCAGCAGCGTGCAAGGCAATATCCATGCCCGCGACGCTGCGATCCGGGGCAAAATCAAGGGCGATATTTTTGTAAAAGAAGCCCTGCACCTGCTGAACACCGCCGTAATTGAAGGTAATATTTCTGCCAAAACCATGATCGTGGAAGAAGGCGCCCGCTACAACGGTAGTTGCAAAATTGGGGAACCTGCCATCGCCGGCAAGGCGAACGTAGCTGTTTCTGAACGCTAAATACCGGGCTTTTGGGTCTTATTCATAAAAGATTGCATAAAACAAGGCCGGAAATTTGAAACTGCGGCAGCGATCCTGATATTTGCTGTCCTTTTCGAATTTCCGGTTTTGCTTTTAGGCATGGATAAACAAATTTTTGATTTTCAGGACATCCGTTTGAATCAGCACAGCGCAGCCAATTGCGACCTGTACCTGATTTTGGGCGTCGAAGGGGTTTCCTGGTTGGTTACCGAAAGGGGAGGGCAGTGCCTGGCCTTGCGAAATGCGCATTTTGTACCGAACGGTCGCCAGTTTGCCGATGTTGAACAGGATATTCGAAGTGTTTTTGGCCGGGAAGATTTGTTGAAATGGCCGTTTCAATCGGTGCGTTACGCCCTGTCTAATGCCAATGTCACGCTGATCCCGCGGCGTTTATTTGACGCGCGCCACCTGCCTGCATATTTTAAATTGTTGCTCTTTCCTTCTGATTACCAATATCGTTATGAGGCATTGCCTGAATTTGATTGCTACCTCGCGTACGCAGTGGAGGAAACGGTGCTTCGGACTTGTGAGCAATATTTTCCAAACGCTGAAATTACCCACCTCGCCGCCCTGCTGTTGCGCGGCTTCAATTCGTGCTCACCGCGCACAGATTACGAATTGTTGATAAACATTCGGAACCAAGCTGTTCAAATAACGGTATTTGAGCGCCACAACTTATTGTATTTCAATACGTTTCAATGGGAGAAACCGGCAGATTTGCTCTATAACCTGTTGCTGGTGTACGATCAGTTCCGACTGAATCCAATTGAAACGCCTTTGTTGATTGCCGGAAATCTGTTGGAGGAATCCGAGATTTATCGCTTGCTTTATCGCTATTTCAGGATCATAAAATTTGTTTCCTCTACTGGCGCCATGCGCCTTCCGATCGCTGCATCTGATTTACCCGCGCATTATTTTTTCGATTTGCTTAGTTTAAATAAGGACTAAGTATTTATATAAGGTACTGATTATGAGAATTATTGCTGGAAAATTTAAAGGCCGCCGCTTCGATCCGCCTGCCGACAACTGGCCCACGCGGCCTACAACCGATGTAGCCAAGGAAGGGCTGTTTAACATACTAACCAATAAACTCGACTTTGAGTCATCCAAATGTTTGGACTTGTTTGGCGGTACGGGCAGTCATAGTTATGAATTAATTTCCCGTGGTTGTGAGGATGTTACGTATGTGGATAAATTCCCATCCGCCGTGCAATTTGTAAAAAAAGTATCAGCGCAATTAAAATTAGAACCGTGGTTGAAGATTTTCCAAATGGACGTGTTTCGCTACATTGGCTACACTACGGAGCAATACGACTATATTTTTGCCGGACCGCCCTACGGTTTGGCAACCATTGATACCATTCCGGATCTGATTTTTGAAAAAAATCTGTTGCTGCCTGAAGGTTTGTTTGTGTTGGAGCATAACCCGCACCACGAATTCCTGGAACACCCGCATCTCGTGGATGTGCGCAACTACGGCAAAACCATTTTCAGTTTTTTTCGTTGAGTTAATCCCAACAATGCAACGTGATGGCAGGCGTGCTAATCCGATTGCTACGATGCCCCGCCCGGTCTTTAATGGTGATCCAGTATAACAAGGTATCATATTTAAAGTCCTTAGGTACTTTGTCGCAAGAAAGTTTGAATCCTTGTGCATTGGTGTAAATGCAGCAGGAAGTCGGTACCACAATCGAAATTTCACCCGAAATACCGTTTCCGGTTCCTTGCGGCTCCACATAAGGTATTTTATAGGGGTAACGCTCAAAGGAGTCGCGGCCGTCCTGCACAAAAATACTGGGTTGCGCTTCGCTTTCAGGAAAACCCAAATCGCCGTCGCCATCGGTATAAGTGAACGTGATGGTAAGACTGTCCTCGCCTTTGCTGCCTTGGCGCAATTGCGTTTTAGACATTGATTTGAACTCGATCACCGGCTCTTTCGGGTAATCGGGCGGCTTCACGCAGGAACTCTGCAACCAATATCCGATTACAAGCAGAAAGGCGAGGGAAGAAACGTTTACTTTTGCAGCCGACCAGAATTTTGTCATAGGATTGGAAAATTTTAGGCTAAGATACCGGCAAATCACAACATGTTGCCGGATTTTTTACGGATTGTAATGAACATGCAAACAACGAATCGCAACGAAATATTGTCAGGACTGGCGAATTTGCGCGCTGAAAGTTTTGAAACGAGCGCCTTGGCTTTGTTTCAATATCAGGCGCAACACAATGCCGCGTACCGTCAGTTTTTAAATTTACTTGCTCGCAATCCGTTGGATGTGAAGCAATTAGATCAAATTCCGTTTTTGCCGATTCGTTTTTTTAAAAGCCATTTAATTCAAACGGGCGCGTGGACGCCGGAGACGGTGTTTACCAGCAGCAGCACCACCGGACAAATTCCCTCGCAACATTTGGTGCGCGACCTGTCGTTTTATTTGGAAAATACCCGTCGCGGTTTTGCACAATTTTACGGTGATCCGGCTGATTATTGCTGGCTGGCCTTGCTGCCTTCCTATTTAGAACGCAGCGGTTCCTCTTTGGTTGCGATGGCCGATCACTTTATTCGTTTGTCGCAATACCCGGAAAGCGGATTTTTCCTGCACGATTTTGAGGCGCTGGCCGCGCGTATACGCGTGTGTCAGGCGCGCGCAATTCCGACGGTGCTGCTTGGTGTAAGTTTTGCCTTATTGGATTTTGCAGAACAATATCCAATTGATTTACAAGGGATTACAATAATGGAAACAGGTGGCATGAAAGG
>JBAXTB010000302.1:0-7220 GCA_037130425.1 Bacteroidota bacterium | reverse complement strand
TGATCCGTTTTTTCTTCTTCCAAGGCCAAATGCCGGCCACCGCCAAGCAAAATACGCCCCTCAATGTTTCGGAAATAATAATAGCCGCAGTCGTAATGAAAACAGCCTTCCACTTTGAGGCCGGGAATGGGTTTGGTCACGAGCACCTGATTGCGCGCGGGCGTAACATCCACGTCTTCAAACAGGCGTTTGGCAAACCCGTTTACCGCCACCAGCACCTTGGGAACCCGGATCGTCCAGCCCGATGCGGTTTCGAGTTCCACCCCGGCGGAACTGTCTTCTAATTGATTGATTTCGATGCCATTGATGATGCGGACACCTTTTGACTGTGCAATTTGCAACAGCCTGTCCATCATTTTTCCGGTATGCACCTGGCCTTCGTGCTGGTTCAGTATCAGGTGGCGGGCGCCGCGAAACCCGAAGTTGGGTAAACGTTCATCCACCAAACGATAAGTAGTGTCGTGCCCAAGAATGCCGCTCAGTTTTTGGTTAAACTGGCCCATACGGTCGGCGCAATCCTGAAAAACATCTTCATCGTCTTCGGTAAACATTTCATAACCACCCAGCATTTGAAAATCCATATTTTCATCGCCGATGATGGTTCGGAGCAAATGCAGTCCGCGCCAACGTTTTTCTATCAGGGCAAGCACCTCGTCTTCCGTCATGCGGCTGAGGTCGTCGATGAGTTCGGTCATGGAGCCGAAACAGGCAAAGCCGGCGTTGCGCGTGCTGGCGCCTGCGGGTAAAGAACCGCGTTCAAAAATTGCCACTTGTAGCGCCGGATTGGTTGTTTTGGCATGAATAGCGGCCGATAATCCAACAATGCCGCTTCCAATGACTACTAAATCTATATCTTTAAAGAAGGTTTCGCGCTCCCAATAACTCAGGTTGTAACTTAACATGCGTGTTGATTGTGGTAAAAGGTCAAATTTAAACTGCAAACCTGCAAAATAAACACACAGCGGTAAAATTTTTTGCGCGAATTTTACCCCGCATAAATCAAACCATGCAGTTTGCTCAGCGTTTATGGATTTTTTTTCACAAATAGGCCGCGATATTTCCCGTGCGTTTAGCCCCGAATTGCCGGAAGGGCTTGGTTCGCTTGATGACCACCTCGATTTTATCATCCCGCAGGTGATCGCTTATGGAGAGGATTTGGTTGAAACAGAGGTTTGGCACAGCAAACGCTGGCGGGAAGTGCGCGACGATGAAGGGTTTCACGAGTCCATTTTGCATATTTTTAACGCGGGCGGCGAGTATTTGTACGTGATGGACGGGAATATCATCAAAGGTTCGTGGCGGCAATTGGGGGGGCAAAACACCATGATTCTTGAAATTGCCGGCCGTTCGGAGTTGTTTGACCTGGCGTTTTTGAACCCCGAATTCATGGTGCTGTCCAAGCACGGCGATCAGGCGCGCAAAGGCAATCGCCGACATTTTTGTTTGGCTTACGAAGGTATTACCCACGGGCGCTACGGCGATATAGACTGGCGGAATTTGATGGAGCGCATGTTCAATATTTACCGTGAAAACAGTTTGAGTTTGTGGGCCTGGTTCTTTTTCCTGCTCGCCATTGCCGTGTTGATTTATTTTTCTTTTCGATAAAATATAACATCCCCTCATGCAAATCCTCGATTGGATTGTCCTCGTTTTTACCCTGGCTTTTGTGATTTTTTATGGGATGTGGAAAAGCCGGGATGTCAGTTCCAGTAAAAATTTTCTGGCTGGCGAACGCAATTTGCCCTGGCTGACCATTGGTTTGAGCATCATGGCCACGCAAGCCAGCGCCATTACGTTCCTGAGCACGCCGGGACAGGCGTTTTCCGATGGGATGCAGTTTGTGCAGTTTTACTTCGGGATGCCCATTGCGATGCTGATTTTAGCGTATGTGGTGCTGCCCATTTATTACAAACTGCGCGTCACAACGGCCTACGAATACCTTGAACAGCGCTTTGATTTGCGGATGCGCACGTTTACAGCCATTTTATTCCTGATTTTGCGGGGTATTTCGGCGGCCATCAGCATTTACGCGCCGGGGATTATTTTGTCAACGGTGTTCGGCTGGAACCTGGCTTTTACTAATTTTATCCTGGCGGCCTTTGTGATTGTGTACACCACCTTTGGCGGAAACGCCGCCGTGAGCCGCACGCAGGAATTGCAAATGACCATCATGCTGAGCGGTTTGGTGATCGCTTTTTTCTTGGTGTTACATAGTTTGCCGGAAGGCGTGGGACTTGGCGAAGCCTGGCAAATTGCGGGCGCGACGGGCAAAACCCAGGTGATCGACTGGTCGTTTGATCTGCACGACCGCTATAATGTGTGGTCGGGTGTGCTGGGCGCTACGTTTTTGTTTTTGTCCTATTTCGGTACCGACCAAAGTCAGGTGGGGCGCTATTTATCGGGGCGCTCGCTGCGGGAAAGCCGGTTCGGGTTGCTGTTTAACGGGTTTGTAAAAATCCCCATGCAGTTTTTAGTATTGGCGGTCGGGGTGATGGTGTTTGTGTTTTACCAATTCAACAAGCAGCCCTTGTATTTCAACCAGGCAAACCGGGTCAGGATTGAAGCCACTTCGCAGGAGGCTTCGTTCAAAAAACTTGAAAACCGCGCCGATACCCTGTTTTTGCAAAAACAATCGGCGTTGATGGACTTTACCTCGGCCCTCAAACGCAACGACGAAACGGCCAAAGCCGCCGCGACAAATACGTTGCAAAGCATTGAAAAAGAGCGCAATAGCCTGCACCAACAAGCCGAAACGATCGCGAAAGACGCCCTGCCGGGCCACGATCCTAAAGATAAGGATTATGTGTTTATTAGTTTCATTTTAGCGCACTTACCTGTGGGATTGGTCGGACTGATGTTTGCCATGATTTTCTGCGCTTCCTGGAGCACCAAAGCCTCGGAATTGAATTCGCTGACAGCCGCTACGGTGTCTGATATTTACCGCCGCTCCCTGGTTACTGACCGCGACGACAACCATTATTTCATTGCTTCGCGTTACGCGACGGTGTTTTGGGGCATATTTATCATGATATTTGCCACTTATGTAAAACTGCCCGACAATCTGATTCAGGCCGTTAACATGATCGGCTCTATTTTTTACGGCACCATGCTGGGCATCTTTTTCACGGCATTTTTCCTAAAAAAAGTAGCGGGCAGGGCTGTGTTTTGGGCAGCTGTGGTGGCTCAAATTACAGTGCTGTACCTGTTTTTTGGCGTCGACAAAGATGCCTTCCTGTGGTACAATCCGCTGGGCTGCGGTTTGGTGATGGCTATTAGTTTGGCCTTGCAGTTTACGGTGTTCAGGAAAGACGCGAGTAGGAATATCGAATAACGAATATCGAACAGAAGAATATCGAAGGAGGGCGTTGGGTTTGGCTTTTTCGAATGCCAAATCTAAAAACCCCAAAAACCCTGGTTTGGACCTACTTCCCGATACAAAACTTCCCAAATATATTCCCCAACAAATCATCCACCCCGATTTCCCCCGTAATCTCGCCCAAATACGCCAGCGCCCTTCTAATATCCTGCGCCACAAAATCGCCCGTAATGCCAGTGTCCAAGCCCGTGAGCACATCGGCTAAGGCTTGATCTGCGCCCTGGAGCGCTTCGTAGTGGCGGGCATTGGTGACGACCGTGCTTTCTAAGTTGATGCCTTCGCCGACGGCCGTTTCAAAGAGTTTTTCGCGTAAATAATGGATATTTTGTCCGTTTTTGGCCGAAAGGGTTAGGATTTGCTCAGCCTCCAGACCCAGGGTTTCCATGGGCGCAGGCCCGCCTTCGAGCAGGTAGGGAAACACGCGATCGTCGGGTGTGGTCAGCAGCCAGGCCGGGTCGAAATAGGGATTTCGGTCCATTTTGTTGCAGAGCACCAGGGTTTTCAGGTCGGGACGAAGCAGGGCTTTGAGGTCGGCGTACACATCGGCGAGGGTCATGGCGGATACGTCCCAAAGGTAGAGCAGGATGGAGGCCTGGCCGATTTTTTCCATGGTGCGCGCCACGCCGATGGCCTCAATTTGGTCTTGCGCCTCGCGGATGCCGGCCGTGTCGATGAGGCGGAACTGCACGCCCCGGATGTTGAGGGCTTCTTCGATGGTGTCGCGGGTGGTGCCGGCGATGTCGCTGACGATGGCGCGTTCTTCATTGAGCAGGGCGTTGAGCAGGGTGCTTTTGCCGGCGTTGGGGCGGCCTGCGATGACGGTGCTGACGCCTGTTTTCAGCGCATTTCCGAGGCTGAATGATTGCAACAGGGAACCAATGTAACGTCGGATTTTTTCCACCAGCGCCTTGAGTTTTCCGCGGTCGGCGAATTCGACGTCTTCTTCGGAAAAATCAAGTTCGAGTTCTACCAGACTGGCAAAATCAATGAGTTCGGCGCGGAGCCGGCTGATTTCGGTTTTGAAACCGCCCCGCAGTTGCCTAAGCGCGATGTCGTGCGCGGCGCCACTTTCGGCAGCAATGAGATCAGCCACGGCTTCGGCCTGACTGAGGTCCATTTTCCCGTGCAGGAACGCGCGCATTGTGTACTCTCCCGGTTGCGCCAGCCGAGCGCCAAGTCTAATACATAACTGGATGATTTCCTGCTGAATATACGGCGAACCGTGGCAACCTATTTCCACCGTATTTTCCCCGGTATAGGAATGCGGCCCTTGAAACAGGGTCACTAAAACCTCATCGACCATGCGCCCGTTTTCGTCTTCCAATCGACCAAAATGCGCGGTGTGGCTGGGTTGTTCTAAGAGTTTTTTGCCCTTGAACATGCGGTCGGTCAGCGTTATTGCGCCTAAACCGGATAGCCGGATCACGGCAATTGCGCCGATGCCAGGCGGGGTGGCCAAGGCGACGATGGTATCGGAAAAATCAGGTAGTTGCATGGTGTTCGTCGTTGATTTTCAAGATTTACGACTTTTTTATGGTGCAAATCTATGGCGTTTCATAACATTGTTGCAAAAAACAAAACGGCATGGATCAATCATCGGAAGAGCAACGGAAAACGACCCTGAAAGAACTGATGGGCAAAAGTTGGAACCTGGAGTTGATTATCTCCGGTGCATCCATCGTACTCACGGCTTACCTGCCGAAGATCGTGGAGCAGCAGTTTTACTATTTTTATTATAATTTATCGACCAATTGGACAGGCGGCAATGCGGAATTGCCAGTGCTGGCTTATTCGTTTTTTAAAACGGTGAGTTGGTTGTTGATTGGCATGTTTGTGGCGCATTTGGTTTCGCGCGCGTTTTGGGTCTCCTTGGTTGGTTTACAAGCGGCTTATCCACAAGGGATTCAGTATGATAAAATACCAAATTTGCCGGATAGTTTAAAAAAATACCAGGAAAAAACGCTTGGAACATTGGAAAACTACATTGTTCGCCTCGACCGAATGTGTAATCAAATGCTTTCGTTTGCGTTCCTGATTTTCCTGATGGGCGCTATGATCGGGATGCTGTATTATTTCATTTTTTATGCCGTTCAAATTGGCAGAAATTACGTTCCGGTAAAGTGGCACGCGCTGATCGGAAAAGCGGTGTCGTATGGGGTTTTAATACTTACACTGGCGTTTTTAATCCTAACGCGCTTGGCTAGAAAACCGGCCGGAGACGAACGATATGGCAAATATACAATCGGATACTATCGGGTTGTCCAACAAACTTTTATGCCCTTTCTGCGCCGACCCATTCAGTTTTTAACCCTGACTTTTACGACCAATATGCCGACCCGGCGCTATTATATCACCATGTTCGGACTGATGGTTGCCGTCATGGGTACGGTTTTTATGGTGTTCATGCGGAAAATGGGCGAACTCCGATCGTCTCATCTCATTGAATTTCATAGCCATTATGCCGCCGGTGATCCGCAAACAGAATTAATTGCAGGGCATTATGATAACTTGCGTTCGGAAGATGACAACCTTCCTTTGGTGTCTTTGCCCGCTGATGTGGTTGAAGAACCATTTCTAAAGGTGTATGTGGTGTATCCGAAAATGCTGGATGAGCGGCTCAATAAAATCTGCCCACCGTTTAAACTATCCCACGACATCCCGCGCGCCATGCGCAATGAACGTTACGACAGTACAAATCTGGCTTGTTTGACGGGCTTTTTCCACCTCTACCTGAACGATTCCCTGTATGCGCATCCTGATTGGGTGTATCACCAAAAACCGGGAACGCTGGCGCTGGGCCTCATGGCTTATGTGCCGACGGCGGGTTTGAGAGCGGGCAAAAACTTGCTTACCGTTCGGATTCCTTCGGCGGAAAAACCGGACTCGCTGGAAGTATTTGGGAAAATGCCGTTTTGGTTTGCCGGGAAATAGTAAAGTGTAAAAGCAAAAACACCATTGCGCTCACAATTGCGGCAAAAAAGCACCACACAGACAATAGATAAGCCGAGTAAAAAATTTTTGCCACAATAAAAGATGCCAAAGTGCTCCAGGCTAACCATTTCATGTGCGGGATGGAGGAAATAAACGGCGGGATCATGATTACAATGAAATACGGTAGGCCGTGCCAAAATGCAAAACCTTCCGGTTTTTGAAGGCCGTAATGAATATGATGCGCCTCGGCTTCCACCGTTACGGTTTGTGAAAGAAAATAACTGAAAAGCATCGCGCCAATGACCAAACCGATCCCGGTGAGCCACTTCATGATCTTTTTGCGTTTGGGATCCGGCTCAAGGCACATAAAAGCAAACGGCACAAAAATCGGCCAGATCGCCTGCGCGAATGTCAGGTACGCGTAGGTCGCCACGCGCTGATACGCCAAAAAATCGGGATTAGACAAGGAAAGCCATACCACGCCTTCGATCAATTGTTGTAACCCAAAAACGATCGGGATGGCAGCAAAGGGGTACTGTTTTGGTTCCTGCACTTTTGCGAAGGTCGCAACACCGACACCCAACAGCGCTGCACCGACGCCAAAACTTGCAGTAGCGGAAAAACACATGGTAATTTGTTTTTTGAAAGCGTGAAAATCATTTACTGATTCAAAATCCGTCCATCCTCCATTTCAATAATCCGATGGGTGTTTTTCGCAAACTCCTGGTCGTGCGTGACGATCAGGAGGGTTTGATTAAATGCTTCTGAGAGTTGTTTAAAAATACCGAATACGACGTCGCTGTTTTTTTTGTCCAAATTGCCGGTCGGTTCGTCGCCCATGATGATGATGGGGGCGTTGATTAAGGCCCGCCAACGTAAAAAGGTTCTACCAATCGAAGTCTGCTAATCCTGT
>JBAXTB010000301.1:0-7233 GCA_037130425.1 Bacteroidota bacterium | reverse complement strand
TACGTGGCCGCCATGAATAACAAACTACTCGCTGAAATCAAATACGGCGACCTGCGCACGGAAACCATCAACGGCGATGCCGACCTGAACATCGGCTATGGAAACACAACGATGAGTGGGGTGCAAAACCTTTCCGGCTCCATCAGTTACGGTGAAATCACAATTGGTTCCGCCAAGGACATTCAACTCGACACCAAATACTCGGAGTTCAAAGCCGACCGCGCGGGCGTGGTGCGCATCACCTCCAAATACGACAATTTTGACATTGGTACTTTGTCCGAACTGCGTTTGCAAACCAGATATTCCAGCCTCAAACTCAAGCAAGCGCGCGCGGTATATGTCACGAGCCAATACACAGATATAGAAACGGCCAATGTTAGTGATGTGCTTGATGTGGATATGACTTACGGCGATTTGAAAATCGCATCAGTGAGCAAGAACTTTTCGAGCGTAAACATTATTTCAAAATACACGGATGTGCAGGTCGCAACCGAACGCGGCTCGGCGTTCCGCTTCAATGCCGAAGGCTCCTATACGGACCTAAGTTATCCATCCTCAGCCACCATTCGCCACCGCGACGAATCCAACAGCCGCGAATCGGTGGAAGGTTTTGTGGGCGATGCCAATGCGAAAGGCATGGTGAAAGCGCGGATGAGTTATGGGGATTTTGTGTTGAAATAGGGTTGGGGGGTAGATTTTTTGAATTCGATGGAGGACGTCGGAAGGGCTGAGAGGCTTTTCCGACGTTTTTGTTTTTTTGCTATGCCCATCTACTGCCGCGCTTGTGTCTTTCCCGATCTGTTATGCGGGACAGGTTCGACCAAGCGCAAGCAACGAGTGACGCTAAACTACTTATAATCAATTTGTTACAAGTCTTGACCGCTCACGTTATGTGCGCTTGGTCGAACCTGTCCCGTATCAAAGATCGGGAAAGACACAAGCGCGGCGGTGGAGTGTTGGGGGGGAGAACGAAGACCACGCGCGGCGGAGGCATATTGAGAAATTACTTTATCATATTGCTCGTTGTCCATTAAGGACTTTAACTCATCCGTAATTTTGTCTTGAGCAAAAATGGTCAAGCTGCAAATGGTCAAAATAAATGTCGTTAAAATGTGTTTCATGGTTGGTGTATGTATTATTTTATAATTGGGCAACCTGACCGATCAAAGATCGCTGACTTCCGAGATCTTATTCAAAACCGCCATTGCTTTTTCAGTGTCTTTTTTGTCAACAAAAATATGGTCGTGGTAAAAAGCAGCCACCACATTACAACTTATTCCGTTGTCAGAAAGCGCTTTTGAAAATGCCGCTGTTAATCCAACGGCTTCCAACGATGAATGTACAGTCAAAGTAATCCAGGAAGCAATGAAAGAATAGTCAAGTTTCAAGGCTTCCGCTACTTCCTTTTTTACAATGATTGTAATTGCTTCTTCTTCTTTAAAAATTAATACGGCGTCATTTAGATTGATTGATGTCAAGTCTTTTATACAGCAAAAAACAAATTCGCCAATATGTAGCTTTGGTTTCATTGTTTTTAAAAGTGTGTCTAAGTTTGATTCCCCTGCCATTTTGTAATCCTGTTGAAATGATTTTGTAGCCCGCAGGCGCGAGGTTCCACCTCGTGTCTATGATCTTTGGGATTCCATCCGACACCAAACCCTGTACAATTCATTGATTTAGTATAACTTACAAAAGAACCGCCCGCTCCCAATCTCCCCCGGCATCCCGCGTAGTGACGGCCTGACTTCGGAGTCAGGCCGTCACTTGAAACCGGGCATCCGAACTTGGGCAAAGAATCGCCGCCGTCTTTTGCAAAGATGCGAAATCATCGAAATTCCTGCCACCTTTGCACCTTTACAGGCCAACGCTTTCCGCCAAGGGTTTTCATCGGCAAAATCATCGGGTATTTTTCGAAGCCCAACTATTATAATGAAAAACCTTTCCCGCAAGGTAGCCCGACAAGCAAAAGCGCCGTTATCACCGACGCGCACGACTTGGAAAAGGAGAAGGTTATCCTGAAAGCGCTTGTGTCCCCTCTTGTCCGCAACCGTACACAAATCTGTTCATTTTCGGACGCCCGGAATGTTGCTTAAATATCCATTCAATTGATAATCAATTGTTTATTCAGTTGGCATAATCTATGCCCTTCCTCGTCATGGGGCAACACTCGCTCAAACTGAATATATTTAAGCTATGTTTCAAAACTATCTGAACACGTCTATCCGGTACCTGTTGAAAAACCGGACTTATGCCGCCATCAATATTCTGGGGCTTTCGATCGGCATTGCAGCTTGCCTGCTCCTGTTCAGGCTGGTGCAGTACGAACTGAGTTTTAACACCGGTTTTCAAAACCACGACCGTATCGTACGGGTCGTGGCGCGCACTTTCAGCCCGTCAGAGGGGGAGGGTTTTAATTCGGGTATTCCGATTCCGGCCATTGACGCCATCCAAAACACGGTTTCGCAGTTTTCGGGGTTTGCGCGCGTGCACGTTACCTGGCCTACGATTACGGTGCCGGATCGTCCGGGTAGTATGTTGGGGAAAAAATTCCTGACGGATGACATGAAGGAAGTGGCAACTTTTGCGGAACCTGGTTTTTTTCAAGTGTTTGATTTTAAATGGATTGAGGGCGATGCGTCGGTGTTGTCGCGGCCGGAGTCAATCGTAATGTCGCGGCATTGGGCTGAAAAATGTTTCGGGTCGTGTGCAGCGGCCATCGGGAAAACGGTGGTGATGGACAATTTGTTGCTGCTCACCGTAGCGGGTGTGGTGGAAGACGCGGCGGTGAATTCGGATTTGCCGATCAGCCTGTTTGTGTCATATCAAGCCCTAAAAAAGAACGGAGCAGCTTATAATTATTTCCCGGGCTGGGGTAGTACAAGCAGCAACGACCAGGCTTTCGGATTGCTGTCAAACAAGGGCCAATTGGCCGCTGCCGACGCGGTGGTGCGAAACGTAGGTCAGTCGGAATACAAAGCGAATGGCGGCGGCGAAGGCGAAAAAGCGCATTTCCTCCAGCCGCTGCGCGATATGCACTTTGACAACCGTTTCAGCAATATCGGCACCCACCAGATTACCCGCGAACGCCTTGGCGTATTGTCCGCCATCGCTTTGCTAATTCTGGCGATGGCCTGTTTTAATTTTATCAATTTGGCCACCGCGCAGGCAGCCGGGCGCGCCCGCGAGGTCGGCGTGCGCAAAACGCTGGGCGGCAGTCGCGGACAATTGATTGGGCAGTTTTTGGGCGAAACCTCGGTAATTGTGCTGATTTCGGTGTGCGCGGGTACGATGCTGGCTTTTCTGGGCCTGCCCTTATTGAAACTGATTTCGGATGTGCCGGATTCCTGGCCTTTTTTAAGCAACCCGATTGTGTCGATTTTTTTAGTAACCCTTACCATATTGGTGAGCCTTTTGTCGGGCTTTTATCCGGCCTTGGTGTTGGCGGCTTTTAATCCGGCCAAGGCATTGAAAAACAGCATTACGGCGCGCACCATTGGCGGCATTCCTTTGCGCAAAGCATTGGTTGTCACGCAGTTTGTAATTGCTCATGCCCTGATCGTGGGCGCGTTGGTGGTGGTGAGTCAAATGGAGTTTATCCGCAAAAAAGACCTTGGGTTTACGCCTGATTTGGTGTACACCGTGAGCGGTATTCCAACCGACAGCAGCGGCATGGCGCGCATGGATTATTTTAAACAACAATTGTTGCAAATTTCGACGGTGGAATCGGTGAGTTTGGGCAATGACGCGCCTGCTTCGAGCAATACCTGGGGCTCGAATTTCGGGTACGGCCGGGGCGCCAAAGACGCGCCGTTTGGCGCCAACCTCAAATTCGTAGACGCCGATTATTTCAAAACATACCACCTCCGCTTAGTGGCCGGCCGGGGCATGGAGCCCAGCGATACCTTGCGGGAAGTGGTGATTAACCAAACCATGCTGCGCAAACTTGGCGTAACCGACCCAACCACCGCCATCGACCAGGAATTGCGCCTTGGCGCTCGGCGCGGTTTGAAAATTGTAGGCGTGGTGGAAGATTTTAACCAACATTCCATGCGCGATCCGATTGATCCGGTGGTCATTAGTACCCGCAAGGAATTTTATCAAATGGCGGGTATTAAAATTCGGCCCGGTAATATGAACGCGACGGTGGCAGCCATTCAAAAGGTGTTTGACGCGTCTTTCCCGGAGCAGATTTTTGTCGGCAAATACTTCGACGAACGTATTGAGGAGTTTTACCGCGATGAAGACCGTTTTTCGGCGATGTGCAAGGGTTTTGCCTTGCTGGCGGTGCTGATTTCCTGTCTTGGTTTGTTTGGTTTGGCCGCGCATACGGCCGCGCAACGCACCAAGGAGATTGGGGTGCGCAAAGTGCTGGGCGCGTCCATCACGGGCATCGTCGGGCTGCTGGCCAAGGACTTCCTGAAACTGATTTTAATTGCCATCGTCGTTGCGTCCCCGCTGGCCTGGTATCTCATGCACGCCTGGCTCGACGATTTTGCCTACCGCATCGACCTGAAACTGTGGATGTTTTTGGCGGCCGGTACCTTGGCGGCGCTGGTGGCGGCGTGTACGATTAGTTTTCAAAGTATAAAAGCGGCGCTGATGGACCCGGTTAAATCGCTGCGCTCTGAATAAAAGAATATCGAATATCGAATATCGAATATCGAATATCGAAGGGGCGGGTTGCCCTGGGTATTCGGGAATATTTGCCTGTAATGTCCCGTTCAATAAAGCCTCGCTTGGAGGGCGGAATTTATTCCGCCTACAAAAAAAGTAAACATAATATATTAACCATCAACAGTTAATACATTTATTTAGGCGGAATAAATTCCGCCCTCCAATCGAGGCTTGGCTGAAGCACAGGTACCAGAGGCAAGGCCCCCGTTCGATATTCGGTGTTCGGTGTTCGATATTCTTCTGTTCGTTATTCGATATTCATCTGTTCGATATTCATCTGCTATGATAAAAAGTTATTTCACCATCGCATTCCGCAACCTGCGCCGCAACGGCCGCTACCTCGTCATCAATGTGGCCGGTTTGGGCATTGCCCTTGCTTTTTGCATCCTGGCGTATTTGAACAAACGTTTTGCCGACTCCTACGATACCTGGCACCGCGATGCCGCGCGTATTGTGCGGGTGGAAACCGTAAAAGCCACGACGAAAGAACGTTATGGCGTGTGCCCGGCGGCCTTGGGGCCGGCAGCGGCCGCTGATTTGCACGGGGTGGAGGCGATGTGCCGCCTTGATTCGCGGCCTACGGTGGTGAAGCGGGGCGATCAGGTGTTTAACGAACATATTCATTTTGCCGACGAAAACTTCTTTCAGTTTTTTGATTTTGAATTGCTGAGCGGCAGCCTTGATTTGAGCGACCGCAGCAAAGTGGTCATAGATGAGGAAATGGCGCTGAAATATTTCGGCAAAGAAAACCCGATCGGACAAAGCCTCTTATTTTTTGCCGAAACCGAGCAGCGCAAAAACCTGACCGTGGGCGGCGTAGTGAAAAAAGTGCCGCTCAATTCGAGTATTCATTTTGAGATGATTACGCATTTGGACAACCAGTACGACGGCGCCAAATTAGTCGATTACCGCGACTGGAATTATATGGTGGATGCCGTGTTTTTGCGGCTTAAAAATGCATCGGATGAAGCGGCGGTGCAAACAAGTTTACAGGCCTATGTGGGGCCGCGCAACGCCGGCAGCAAAGGCTGGACGCTGGAATCGTATTATTTAGATCCGCTTTTAAATGTTGCGGCTGATTCGCGCAGTCTGCTGTGGAATAATCTTTGGAATGGTATGCCGCCAGCCGCTATTTGGGGAAATATTATTTTGTCGGCCTTGCTTTTACTGACAGCGGCCTTGAATTTTGCCAATATGACGATTGCGGTTTGCAACCGACGTTTGCGCGAAATGGGCGTGCGCAAGGTGATGGGCGGTACCCGTTTTCAATTGATGCGGCAGTTGCTTTCCGAGAGTTTTGTGGTGGTGGCGCTGGCGAGTGTGCTGGCGATGATCCTGGCTTATCCGCTTTGTGATTGGTACAATGCGACCTGGAAATTCACCGATTTGCAGATGCATTACAAGGACCCGGCGCTGCTGGGATATATAGCGGCTGCGGCACTGTTTACGACCTTGCTGGCGGGCGCGTATCCGGCGTTTTACGTGTCGGGTTTTAAACCGGCCAATATTTTTCGGGGCGGTGTGTTGTTTGGCGGCAGCAATATGTTTTCGCGCATTATGATGGGTTTGCAGGTGTCCATTTCCATTATCGGGGTGGTGGTGAGTTTGAGTTTTGCCCGCAACGCCGAGTACAACCGCCGGGCCGACATCGGCTTTGATTACCAACCGATTTTACAAGCCTGGTTGCCGCAAGCCGCTGATTATAAACGTTTTGACGACGCGGTGCGGGAAATTCCGGGCGTCACCGCTACAGCCGGCTCCATGCATTTGATGGGCTTCGGCGCTACAAATATTGAATTTGGTTTTCAGGGCCAGACCCAGGAATCGGGCCTGTATGAAGTGGGCAACGACTTTATGAACATCATGCATATTCTGCTTGAACAAGGCGCCTGGCCTGCGCCTGCGGGCGACACCATTGCTTCTCAGGAAGTAGTTGTCAATCAAACATTTGTACGAAGTGTAGGCGGAAACAAACCCGTGGTGGGCGAGCAACTTGATTATCAGGGCCGTAAATTGCGCATTTCCGGAGTGGTGGCCGATTTTATGACAAATCGCCCATTTATGGCCATTCGTCCTACGATACTGCACCCGATTCCCCTGCGCGATTGTCGGCGTTGCATCATTCGCACGGCCAATGTGCAGGATCAACCGCGCATCATGGAGGCGATTGAACAAAAGTGGAAGGCGTTGTTTCCGTACATACCTTTCAACGTGGGTTATCAGAGTGAAATGATGAAAGAAGGGGTGGAGGTTTCTTCTAATATTGCGCGCACGATGGCCGTATTTGCGGCGATTGCGGTACTATTGAGTATCACCGGTTTGTTCTCCTTAGTGTCGCTCAATATTTTGCGCCGCTTGCGGGAAGTCGCGATCCGGCGGGTCATGGGCGCATCCAGCGGGCATGTTACCTGGATTTTAAACAAAAATTACCTTGGGATATTCGGGTTCGCCGTGGTAGTTGGCTGTTTGGCGGGCCGTATCCTGGCCTTGAGTTTGATGGACAGTATTTTTGTAAAAACTTAGGCCTACAACCTAAATCGAAGTAAATTTGTTTTATAG
>JBAXTB010000300.1:0-7241 GCA_037130425.1 Bacteroidota bacterium | reverse complement strand
AAAATTATCGTAGTATGTAAAAATACAATATGCCTGCTATTAAAATTCCAGAATATATTATATCATTGCACATGTAAATTAGAGTCAGAAATTTGCTGATTAAATGCGATCATTTAACCAATTGAAACTAGCATTTACCTTATGAATGAAAAACACAATCATTTTGACGTAATTGTCATTGGCGGAGGCGCCATGGGTTTGGCCGCAGCCTACCATTTAGGCAAAAGGCAGGCAAAAACCCTGGTGTTGGAGCAATTCACTTTTGTAAACCAATTAGGAAGTTCGGCCGGCGTATCACGGCAATTTCGGATTCCATATCCGGAAGAATATATGGTGCAAATGGCGCTGGATTCCGAACCTTATTGGGATGAGCTTCAAAGCCATACAGAAAAAACCTTGCGGGATAAGGTCGGAACGCTTTGGTTCGGCGATCCGTCGGTACATTCTACGGAAGGCAATATTGCCGAAGCGGAAAAATCGCTCAAGGCATTGAACGTTCCCTACACTTCGCTCACATCCAAAGAGATAGAGGAAAATTATCACTTTAAAAACCTGCCCGACACATATACCGGGCTGTTTCAAGCGGATGGCGCAAGCATTGATTTCAGGGCCACCATTGAAACCTTACTGCATTTAAACAGAAAAAATGCCGATATTACATTACAGGAAGAATCACCAGTCATTAAAATTAGTCAGGAAGGCAGCTTATTTGAAATTACGACACCCAAAGGCGTTTATATTGCCGAAAAAATTGTCGTTGTGCCCGGCCCTTATGTAAACAGCGTCTTTAACCTGCTCCATTTTTCCATCGACGCTACTTATTGGAATATGGCCTCGGCTTATTTCAAAAAAACTGACCCTTCTATAAAGTACCCAACCTGGTTTGTATTCCAAAACGCAGTAGGCGACAATGGAAATCAGTTTTACGGGTTTCCGGAAGTACATTGGGATCATCCCGATTACATCAGGGTCGCGCCTGACTTTGTGATGCAGCCGCTAAGCGACCCGAATCAACGAAGTTTTATCCCGAATGAGCAGGAAATCGCTTACACCTCTGAATGGATCCGGAATCACATGACCGGGCTGGATCCCAAGCCATATTATACTTCTACTTGTCTGGTGGCATTAAGCAATATCCCTAACAAGGAATTATTGATCGATTTTGCCCCCGCTTATGTCCCCAATCATAAAAATATTGTGGTCTATGCCACCGGTTGGGCTGCAAAATTCACGCCCTATCTCGGCAAAATTTTATCCGATCTGGCATTAGACGGCAGCACGTCTTTTGATATCTCCCCCTTTAATTTAGGTCACCAATTCTTCAAATCATTTTCACCAAACCACAAACATTGATTATGAACAAGAACACGCCTTTAAATAGCGGGATGAGTCACGGATTAAAAACGGAAGTGGCCATTATCGGCGCCGGCACTTCCGGCTTGTACACGGCTTACCGCTTGGTGCAGGCGCACAAATACGCGGCCGATCAGGTGCAGATTTTTGACATGAACAGCAAACTTGGCGGCCGCTTAGAGTCCATCATAATGCCCGGCATGAATTTTTGGGGCGAATTGGGCGGCATGCGTTATTTGACCTCGCAGGAAATTGTCACCACGCTGCTTGAAGGTTATCCCTTGAGCGAAAAGGATTTAAACAAGCGCACCCCCGTTTTACCTGATAAAATGACGCCGGTAGACTTCCCAATGGGCGATGCCTCCAAGCTAATTATGTACCTGCGCAAGGAGCGTTTTAAACAAGACGCCTGGAATGAAGCGCAAAAAGCGGGCAAAAAGTTGGCCACCCGCTATTACCTGAATGAACGCGATTTCGGTTTTAGTTCCGATCAATTATTCAATGTAATCATTTACGACGTGCTCATGGCCGATCCCTGGTTTGTGGAGCATTATGCTGATAAGGTGGTAAAAACGTCGGAATATGATATTACGTTCAAACTTACGAGCCGGGATTGGGATGATGTAAAACCCAAATTGGTGTACAATTTTGAACATTCGCCCTACAATCACCGAAAAGTAAACGACATCGGGTTTTGGAATTTAATTAAAGATCAGGTTTCCCAGGAAGGCTATGAGTTTTTAGCCAATGCAGGCGGTTATTATTCCAACACCATCAACTGGAACGCAGCCGAAGCATTTCCATACATGGTGGGCGATTTTTCGGAAGGCACGACTTACAAAACCATCGAGGAAGGATACGACAGTATCGCGTATGCCCTCGCGAACGCGTACATGAACCATCCGGGCGCCTGTATCTGGTCGGAAAATAAATTGCTGACCTTTAGCAAAGAACATCCGTTTCACGATACGCATAAATACGAACTGCGTTTTCTGAACCTTAAAACAAATTTGGAGTGGAATGTATATGCCAACAGCATCGTTTTGGGTATGCCGAGAAAGTCATTGGAACTCTTAGATCAGGAAAACTTCTTTTTTAACATCAATGAGGACGCGGTTTTAAACAAAAACATCCGTTCGGTCATCATGGAACCGGCCTTCAAAATCCTGATGGGCTTCCCGCATCCCTGGTGGAAAGCATTAGGCATTGATTCCGGGCACTCCATCACCGATTTGCCCATGCGCCAATGCTACTATTTCGGTACCGACACAGAAACCGATAACTCGATGTTGTTGGGCAGTTACGGCGATATGGAAACGGAAACATTCTGGAAAGCGCTGTCAGACGATAAAGTGTTGTTTGAAGTGCGCGCCTCAAAATCCGCCTCCTTAAAAGAATTACACGCCTTAAACGATGTGCAGGCAACGAAAATGATGGTTGCCGAAGTGATGAACCAACTCCGGGAACTGCACGGAAAGGATGTTGACATCCCGGAGCCTTATGTTACCTATTTTAAAGATTGGACGGATGATCCTTTCGGCGCAGGTTATCATGCCTGGAAAGCGGGTTATTCTGTAAAAGACGTGATGCCCTACATGCGGAAACCGAAAAAACATGAACATATTCATATTGTCGGCGAGGCTTATTCCGACCAGCAAGGCTGGGTAGAAGGCGCGTTTTGCGAAGCGGAAAAAATGTTGCAGGAACATTTCGGGCTGGATTGGCCGTATTGGTTGGATAAGGATTATTATTTGGGTTGGTAAAGCATCATTTTGCTTTTTAAATGCCATCTTCGGCGAAGAGGGGAAAACAAAAAAGTGGGGATTTTCACGTCTTAGAGGGGAAAAAACACAAAGGACACAAAGATTACACAAAGGGCACAAAGGCGCTTTTGCCTGAAATTTACGACTAAGCGAGGAACTATAAAGAATACAAAGTCGTTTTTTATGCGCCAAAGCAATAGGTTTTGTGCATTCGGATTTGAATAGTCGAGACGATTTGCACAAAACCTATTGCGGCGGAGTATAATCAACTGGGTGACGTTTACCCAGAGCATCAAAACATGTTTTCATTTAAATTTTAATCTATGTCTGAGAATGAAATTGCACGCATCGTTATGAATCTGGGTCTGAAGGTTCACAAGAACCTTGGGCCGGGGCTTTTGGAGAATTCCTATTTGGAATGTTTGTATTATGAAATACGAAAAGCGGGTTTAAAGGTAGAGAAGCAAGTACCGCTTCCTTTGATTTATGAAAATGTCAAATTGGATATCGGCTACAGGGTCGATCTTGTAGTAGAAGATAAATTCATAATCGAACTAAAAGCGGTAGACGCCTTACATCCTATTCATACTGCACAGATCATCACTTACCTCAAATTATCCGGTTACAAACTTGGGTATTTGATAAATTTCAACACGGTTTTGTTTAAAGATGGCATTCAGCGCATCATTAATGGAACCTTGTAAAATCTATAAACCACAAAGGGCATTCAGCCCGCGCAAATAACCCAAGACAATGTACCTTCTTTGTGTCCTTTGTGTAATCTTTGTGTCCTTTGTGTTTTTCCCCTCTTAGCCGTGGATTCCCGCTAGAGGCAATGTCCCCCTTTGCGTAATCTTTATGTCCTTTGTGTCCCCCCCTAAGACGTGGATGGCGTTATTTGCGCACCATCGGGTTCGGCGCCTGCAAGGAGCGCCCCTGTAGTGGGTATTTTTCTGAAACAAATAAAGTGCGGCAGGGGTGGATTAAGCGAGGGGTATGATGACCAGAGGCCGTGGAAAATCGCAAATCTATTCGCAAATCTCAAATCATGTAATCGGATATCGAAAATCCCTTCCTTGTTCCAACCCCAAATAATCGTATTTTTGCCCCCAGAAAATCCGATCCACCGATCGCAACCACCCGAACATGAAAAAACACAATTTCTCTGCCGGCCCGGCTATTTTGCCCGCGCCGGTGATCGCAGAAGCAGCCCAAGCGGTCGCCAATTACGAAGGCATCGGCCTTAGCTTGCTCGAACTCTCCCACCGCGGACCGGAATTCACCGCCATCATCGAAGAAGCCAACGCGCTGATGACGGAAATCTTAGAAATCCCGGCAGGATACAAGGTGTTGTGGCTGACCGGCGGCGCCAGCACCCAGTTTTTTATGGCCCCCATGAACCTGCTCAATGAAACTGAAACCGCCGCTTATGTCAATACCGGCACTTGGGCCGACAAGGCGATTAAAGAAGCAAAAGGTTTTGGTAAAATAAATGTGTTGGCCTCTTCCAAGGAGCAGAACTATACCTTTATTCCAAAGGACTATGCAATACCCGGCGACGCCAAATACCTGCATTTGACCAGCAATAACACCGTGTACGGCACACAATTACACCAGTTTCCTGAATCGCCGATACCAATTGTATGCGACATGTCGTCCGACTTTTTGAGTCGCCCGGTGGATTTGAACCCGTTTGGGTTGATTTACGCAGGTGCGCAGAAAAACCTGGGTCCGGCCGGAACCACGGTGGTTATTGTGCGTGAAGACCTGCTCGGAACCGTAAATCGCTACCTTCCGGCGATGCTGGATTACCGCACCTTTATCAAGGAAAACTCGCTGTATAACACACCGGCGGTTTACCCGATTTATGTATCGATGCTGACCTTGCGCTGGTTAAAAAATCTCGGCGGCCTGAAGGAAATCGAACTTAAAAACAAAACCAAAGGAGCGTTGTTGTACACCGAAATTGACGCCAATCCGCTGTTCAAGGGCACCGTTTCCAAGGAGGATCGCTCGCTGATGAACGCTTGTTTTGTAATGGAAGAACCATACATGGCGCTGGAAAAGGAGTTTTTGAAAGAAACCGAAGCCAATGGGATGGTCGGCTTGCAGGGGCACCGCTCTGTGGGCGGCTTCCGCGCCAGTATTTACAACGCCATGGAGCAAACGAGCGTTCAGGCTTTGGTCGACTTGATGCAGGATTTTGCACGTCGCAAGGGATAATACATGCTTTTTCAGAAAAAAGTACTCAAACGTACTATTAACATTGAGGGTACGGCGCTTCCGGTTACGATTTCGCTCGATTTGCTAAGCGGCCACCGCTACAGCATGAGTGCGCGTAGTATCCGGATGCGCCTGCCCGTACATGCGCAGGAGCAACATATTCAGGAGCATTTGGCAGCCTGCCGCGATTGGGTGCAACAAGCCATGCAGGCAAAACCGGAACTCCGCGCAGCCTATTTCGGTAAAGTACACCAGCACGGAGAAGTCTTGGTTGTGGGCGGTCGACGTTATATCCTTGACATTGCTTTCAAAGCCCAGGCCACGAATACGGCCCGTATGATCGGCGATACCATCAGCCTGCAACTCAATCCACAACTCAATGATTTTCAGCGCACAAAGGTGACCAAAACCCTCTTGTCGCGCATTGTGGCCCGCGATTTTCAACAGGAAATTACGCAGCGGGTTTTAGACTGGAATGAACGCACCTTCCGCCGACCCATCCAAAGCGTCAACCTGAAATACAACCACTCCAACTGGGGCAGTTGCTCATCCCAGGCCAATGTCAATTTGTCGACCCGGCTGCTCTTTGCCCCGCGCGATGTGCAGGACTATGTGATCCTCCACGAACTGGCGCATTTGGTGGAAATGAACCACTCCGACCGTTTTTGGGCCTTGGTGCAGCGCTATATGCCTGATTATGAGGAGAAAGAGCAGTGGTTGAAGAAGAATCGGAATAGTTGTGATTTTTAGGGTAGACGGTGGACGGTAGACGGTAGACGGTAGACGGTGGACGGGGTGGTTCGGATTTAGATATTGAAGCCTTATTTTGTTTTTAATTACAGAATCCGCCTATATATTTGCAGATTGGGAATTGGATTCCCAATCTGCAAATATGATTTACCGTCAGTCAGAAGAAAAACTCAGGCAATTGGCCACGCATTTTAAAGCGGTGGCAATTATAGGTCCAAGGCAAAGTGGAAAAACTACGCTTGCGCGGAAATGTTTTCCGGACAAACCTTATGTTTCATTGGAAACGCCATCCGACCGCAATCTTGCCATTGAAGACCCAATCCAGTTTTTGAAACGTTATCCGAACGGCGCAATTTTGGATGAAATTCAACGAACCCCCGAATTATTCTCCTGGTTGCAGCAAAATTTGGACGAAGACCCGCGAAAAGGAAAATTTATTCTGACTGGGTCAAATAATTTTCTGCTGTTGGAAAAAGTAACGCAGTCATTGGCCGGCCGTGTGGCTTTCATAGAACAATTGCCTTTTTCACTGCCTGAATTGCGCGACGTACCAAACGCCTTAGATGATCTCAATACTTTGATGTGGAAAGGCGCTTACCCGCCGATACAAGCAGACGGAATTCCGCCGACCGACTGGTATCCGTCCTATATCCGCACGTATGTAGAGCGCGATGTGAGGCAAATAAAAAACATTGAAAACTTGTTGCTTTTTGAGCGCATGTTGTCGCTATGTGCAGGCAGAATCGGTCAGGAACTCAACTTTTCAAACCTTTCCATAGAAGTCGGCGTGGATCACAAAACCATTCAATCTTGGTTGGGAATCCTCCAGGCAAGTTACTTGATTTGGCTGTTACCGCCTTACTTTAAGAATTTCAACAAACGCATCGTCAAAACGCCTAAATTATACTTTTACGATACGGGCCTGGCCTGCTCCTTGTTGGGCATTCGGGCGCCCGAATTGCTGGGAGAACACCCTTATCGCGGCGCAATTTTTGAAAATTTCATTTTGAAAGAACTGCTGAAACAACGTTTCAACCAAGGCCAACGCTCAAACATGTATTTCTGGCGTGAGTCATCGGGGAAAGAAATCGACGTGCTCATCGACGAGGGTTTACATATTAATCCCGTTGAAATAAAAAGCGGGTACACCAT
>JBAXTB010000030.1:0-25879 GCA_037130425.1 Bacteroidota bacterium | reverse complement strand
CCTCGCTGTTGAATTTATGACGCATGAATTCGTCCAGATTTTCCATAATCTTGCTCAATTAGGCGTATTCGCCCCTCAGTTTCTATAATGCCGGATTTAACTCCGTTTTGATCCATTGTTGTAATTGTGTTCTGGCATGATTGACATGCCATTTTGAAGTGCCTTCACTCATTGTCAACATCACGCTGATTTCCTTATGACTAAACCCATCTATGGCAAACAAGTTGAAGACTTGCTTGGTGACAGGCGATAATCGGTGTATCAGCGCCTCCAAATGCGCCATATTTAAACGCTGATCTGCCTCGTTCCAGTCAATCGGTTCATTCGGATAACTGCGCTCAATGGTGTCTGTAAATTCCGTCAGTTCCCGCCACTTTTTTTCCCGCCTGAATTCATCAATGGCGGTGTTAATCATAATTCTGCGTATCCAGGCATCAAACGGCACTTCATCTATACGATATCGGTCTATGTTTTGTATGATTTTTAAATAACCGATATTCAACATCCCAACCGCCTCTTGCTCATCCCTGCGATAACGCCTGCACACTGCCATCAAAATCGGAAAACAGACCCGATAAAGCGCGTACTGCGCCTTTCGATCGCCTTCATGGGCGGCTCTAAGCATTTGCGGGTCGATAGTCATATAAATAATATCAAAAATAAGTACAACGCTACATACCGGAGTGTTCAGGCTTTATATGTACGTTCGGAAGTATTCACGCAGGAAAGATAGATAAGGTTGGGTATAGCGGTAAAAATATTTGCGATTACACTTGAGTCATCTTCAACACCGCCAACGCTAATAAAGCGTTTTCTTCCTCTGCCGTCAACGTGCGCAGGATCGTCAAGGCGCGCGGGTTAGGGCTGCTGATCCGGCTTGGATTAGCAATGGAGGCCGCCTCTTTGTCGCCGATCAGTACCGGCAGCGCAAGTTCGTCGTCCGCTTGTTCAAGGCGCGCGAGGATTCGGCTTGTTTTGCCCGCAGCCAGTAAATTACCGTCGATGTACAAAGCATAGGGCTGACCATTGAGCCAAATTTCTGTTTCCTTGCCTTTGTTGCGGTAAATAAACTCACGGTCGCTGGTGGCAGCCACAGTTACGCCGGTATTGCCGCTTTTTTGCAGGGCATAAGCCAAAATCGGTTCATGGAATATCGTGGTGTACACGCCCTCTGCCGTATTGTCAAAAAAGCCCGGTTTTTTAACAATGGAGCGGTTAAACGACAACAAACTCAGCATTTCGGTATCCCAAGGCACCAATTTGCCATCCGTTTGTTTTTTCACTTGCGCGCGCAAGCGCTCGATCATGCGCTTCCACGAAGTGCTCTCAGGATTGAAGCTGATTTGTGAAATTGCCTTGGCAATAACGTATACAATACCTGTCAGAAAAACGCCTGTAAACATGACCAACATCATTAAAAAGAAAAAAATACGCATTTTTTTGTGCTTTTTGTGGAACGCCCGCCGTTGTAAGCGCCCGTATCGTGAGGCAAATATCTCAAAAGGGTATCCGTGCATGGCGAAATGAATTTTAAGGATACAAATGAGCATACACCCCACAAATAAAGCGCTTTTTTTTCGATAGGCGTGGATGCAAAAACGATTGAAGGCTGGTTTTAGCGTGCATCGTTGATATTGTCCCAAATAATAGTGCGCCGAATCTTTGTCAGTTCAGGCTCAAAAATCCTGTCAAAACGACCTAAACACCTTCCCTTTCCCTGTCATTCCGTCAGATTTGCCCGCATGGCACAACGATTGATAACGGAGCAGCATGGGGCTTTGATGAGCATGTTTTGACGGCGTTTTGAAGTCGGTTAAACCGGCAGATCAAACAGGCGGAACAAACAGATTTTCAACAAGGTATCCGAACCCACAACCACTCATTTACAACGAACAACCCGACAACAATATGGGAAAAATTATTGGTATAGACTTAGGAACAACGAACTCCTGCGTGGCATTTATGGTCGGCAACGAACCCGTCGTAATTGCCAATGACGAGGGCGCACGCACGACGCCCTCCGTAATCGGCTTTCTCGATAATGGAGAACGCAAAATCGGCGCGCCGGCAAAACGCCAGGCAATCACCAACCCGCAACGGACGGTTTCTTCCATCAAACGTTTTATGGGGATGCGCTTCAGCGAGTCCACCCAGGAAGTTAGCCGCGTACCGTACAAAGTGGTGAAAGGCGATAACGACACTTGCCGCGTCGACATCGACGGCCGCTTGTACACGCCACAGGAAATCAGCGCGATGGTGCTGCAAAAAATGAAAAAAGTCGCCGAAGATTATTTAGGTGAAACCGTAACCGAAGCGGTTATTACGGTTCCTGCCTACTTCAACGACTCTCAGCGCCAGGCAACCAAAGAAGCAGGCGCCATCGCCGGCCTCGATGTAAAACGCATCGTGAACGAACCTACCGCTGCTGCCTTGGCTTATGGCCTCGACAAACGCGATAAAGACATGAAAATCGCGGTGTACGACCTTGGCGGCGGCACTTTCGATATTTCCATCCTCGAACTTGGGGGCGGCGTATTCGAAGTAAAATCAACCAACGGCGACACGCACCTCGGTGGCGACGACTTTGACCACCTCATCATCGAATGGCTGGCGGATGAATTCCGTCGTCAGGAAAATGTTGACCTCCGCAAAGACCCGATGGCGCAACAACGCCTGAAAGAAGCCGCTGAAAAAGCAAAAATCGAACTGTCTGCCGGTTTGGAAACGGAAATCAACCTGCCGTATATCACAGCAATCGACGGTGTGCCGAAACACTTGGTGATGAAACTGTCGCGCTCCAAATTCGAGCAGATGGCCGACAACCTGGTACAACGCACCCTCGAACCTTGCCGCAAAGCGCTGCAAGACGCCGGTTTACGCGCCAATGAAGTGGACGAAGTGATTCTCGTAGGCGGTTCTACCCGTATCCCGCGCATCCAGGAAGAAGTGGAAAAATTCTTCGGCCGCAAACCAAACCGTTCGGTAAACCCGGATGAAGTGGTGGCCATTGGCGCAGCCGTTCAGGGCGGTGTATTGTCTGGTAACGTTACCGACGTACTCCTGCTCGACGTAACGCCGCTGTCGCTCGGTATCGAAACGATGGGCAATATCTACGACGTGGTGATCGAATCAAACACGACCATCCCGACGAAAAAATCGAAAACCTACTCTACGGCTACCGACAACCAGCCGCAAGTGGAGATCCATATCCTGCAAGGCGAACGCCCAATGGCCCGCGACAACCGCTCGGTCGGTCGTTTTATCCTCGACGGTATTCCACCGGCGCCGCGCGGCGTACCACAAGTTGAAGTCATTTTCGACATCGACGCCAACGGTATCCTCTCGGTAACGGCGGTAGATAAAGGCACTGGCAAACAACAAAACATCCGCATCGAAGCCAGCACAGGCTTGAGCAAAGATGAAGTGGCGCGTATGAAAGCAGAAGCGCAAGCCAATGCTGAAACGGATCGCCAGGTACGCGAAAAAGCCGAAAAACTGAACGCCGCCGATACGTTGATTTTCCAAACGGAAAAACAACTGAGCGAATACGGCGATAAAGTTCCGGCCAATCACAAGGACAAAATCCAAAGCAGCCTGAACGATTTGCGCGAAGCGCATAAATCACAGGACATTAACCACATCGACACCGCAACGGCAGCCCTTACAGAAGCATGGAATGCTGCAAGCCAGGACATCTACCAGGCTACACAGGCGGCCAACGGCGGCAGCGCGGAAAATCCATTCGGCGGCCCAACAGGTGGTCAGCCAGGCGGCGGCGAAGCGCAAGATGTTGAATTTGAGGAAGTTAAAAATTAATTGTTTCAAATAGAAACTGTCGATTAAATTGAAATACAAGCGTCATCCCGGATTTCCGAGATGACGCTTTTTTATTTGTCTAAGCAATTCTACCTATAATAACTTTCCGCTCAGGAAAATGCCGGCAATCGAAAAGTAAATAATCAAACCCGTCACATCCACCAACGTAGCCACAAACGGGGCCGAGGCCGTAGCCGGGTCAAGGCGCAATCGACGCAATAAAAACGGAATCATGGCGCCCGACAAGGTACCCCAAAGTACAATACCAACCAATGAAAACGCGACGGTCAGCGCTACAAAAAACCAATGGGGACCATAGTCGTAAAAACCGCTGTTTTGCCAAATATAAATCCGCACAAACCCGATGGTACCCAATAAACCGCCGAGTGCCAGGCCGCTTAGAATTTCCTTGCGCATGACAAACCACCAATCGTTGAGCGAAATCTCTTTCAAAGCCATCGCGCGAATAATCAGGGTAGCCGCCTGAGAGCCGGAATTGCCGCCGCTCGATATGATGAGCGGAATAAACAGGGCCAACACGACCGCGCGTTCAATTTCTACCTCGAAATAGCCCATCGCGGATGCGGTAAGCAATTCACTCATAAACAAAATCACCAGCCAGCCGGCCCGTTTTTTGATCATTTCAAATAATGGCGTGTCCACATAAGGCAAATCCAAGGCTTCCAAGCCCCCAAACTTTTGAATATCCTCGGTATTGCGCTGTTCGATGGTATCAAGCATGTCATCCACGGTTACAATGCCAACCAATATACCGGCTTGTGTAATGACAGGTAAAGCAGAACGGTCGTATTTTTCAAAGGTGATGATTGCATCTTCCTTGGTTGTGGTACTCAACAAACTGACAAACTCCCAGTCCATCATCGACGCAATCGTTTCTTCCGGTTCGGCCATAAGCAGTTTCCCTACCTTAATGTCATCAATGAGCCGCAGATGCTCGTCTACAACATAAACAAAATCTAAGGTTTCCGCCTTTTTCCCATATTCTTTAATATGCTGAAACGTATGCAGTATGGTCCAGTCCTTTTTGACTTGTATGTAATAGGGCGTCATCATCCGACCAACCGAATCCTCCGGGTAGCCGATCAGGGAAAGGGCCACTTTACGCTCCTCTTCACCCAGCAAATTGACGGCGCCTTTAATCAGGTGATCCGGAAAATCTTCAAACAGGCGGGTTCGGTCGTCGGGCGACATTGATTCGAGCAGGGTCGCAATCTGACTGCTTCCAAGATCATTTAAAATGCGCTCTTGTACGGTTAAATCAAAATAACTGAACACCTCACCTTCTAACTGGCCAGGCAGCAATAAAAAGGTAATTGTTTGTGTATCCTCCGATAAGTCCGCGATATATTCGGCTATATCGTTCGGGTGCCTGTTTACTAATTCTTGTGTCGTCATCATGGTCGGCTAAAAGTGTGCAAGTTACGGGCGTTCTGTCGGCCTTACAATTATTAGCAGGGTATTTGACATGGTAATTTGCCCGGATTATGGTATTTTATGACGCAACCCTAAGCCCCGAATTTGCGTATAGAATAGTGGGTATTTGAAACTTAAATTTGTCAGTATTTGGCAAATTGAAGATTATTAAAACAAAGCAAACACAAACATTATTGCTATTTTTGCAAAACTTAAAACCACATTTTAATCCAAACGATTCAACTCAGCAACTAAACGACTTTTGTGTGGCACCTGAAATTTCACTTGAGCGCAAAAAGAGCCGAAGTTTCATTTATTCTGGCATTACTTTCATACTTGGCGTTTTAATAACGTTCTTTGCTTTAAATGTTAAACATTTACAGGAACCAAACAACAGTACAGCGCAACAAACTTACGCTATTAATCGCATCCAGGGATACAAATACATAAAACCAATATTAGTCGTTGAGCCTTTAACAGAATCAATAAAACTTAAAGGTTTAAAAGCTACTTTGGTAAATTTGATTGACAGTTTGAAATCCGTCGGTTATGCGGATGACGTGACCGTTTATTTTCGAGGATTTAGACATGGCGGCTGGATTTCAATTAACCCGGAAAAAACCTACCACCCCGCTTCTTTAATGAAGGTTGCGCTCATGCTATGTTATTTACGTGAGGCTGAAGCAATTCCACACATGTTGGAACAAAAATTCCTATTTGAAAAGCCTTCCAACGTTGAAATCAACGCACAATACTACCCAACAAAAGGCATCGAACCAGGCAAATCTTACACGATCCATGAATTGTTGTTTTACATGATTGCCAACTCTGACAACAATGCGACATTTCTGTTGGCAAGCCATTTTGATCCCAATAAATTAAAAAAACTATTTCGTGATTTTGGAATGCCAGAGCCAATCATGGATGAAACCAAGTTTACAATTAGCGCTAAACAGTATTCCTATTTTTTTAGTGCCATTTTCAATTCATCTATTTTAAGCCCTGAATACTCTGAATATGCCGCCGAATTGCTGAGTAAATCAACTTTTCAGGAAGGATTTGGCAAAGGCTTTCCTCCCGGCACTGAAATGTGGCACAAATTCGGGGAATGGCGCAATGCCGGACAGCCCTATGAATTGCATGAAGCAGGGGTATTTTATTGGCACGGCATCCCCCTGATGCTTACGGTGATGACTAAAGGTAACGACACAGAAAAATTAGCCGCCACCATCCGCGCCATCGCAGACCGAACCTATAAAAATATCCCGCAACCTTAATTATTTGTATTTTTTTCAATTCAAAAAACCTATATTGTAAGCATCGCATATCTTTATCCCAAAAGAAACAAGATGCCGAAAATAGTGTTACCCGCTGCGCAATGGGAAAATTTGATTGCCATGATGCGCGCCACCTGCCCGGAAATATTTGATGATTCGGGCAATGTTCTAAACTGCTTTGCCGGCCAATGGCAAAATTCAGGTCAGCCAAGACCCATTCTTTCACCTATTGACGGCTCCCTTTTGGGCAATTTACCAATGCTTTCCGGAGCGGAAGCAACAACGGCCGTTCAAACAGCACAACAGGAGTTTACCGGCTGGAGCGCCTTATCGCTCAGCGCGCGCAAGGAAAAGGTGGCCGCAGCCATTGAAACTTTAAAAGCGCACCGCGATTTGATGGCTTACCTGCTCACCTGGGAAATCGGTAAACCTGTCAGGCAGGCGCGCGTGAGCGCCGACCGTTGCATTAGTGGGGTGGAATGGTACTTGCAGGAAATAGACCAAATGTTGGTCGACCGCGCGCCGCTGGGCGTTGTGAGCAACATTGCTTCCTGGAATTATCCCTTGAGCGTTCTGATTCACGCCATGTTGGTGCAAGCCCTTTGCGGTAACAGTGTGGTGGCAAAAGTCCCGACTGATGGCGGCTTGTACACGCTTTCGTTTGCGGTTGCCCTTTGCCGAAAACACGGCATACCATTTACCTTGGTAAGCGGCTCCGGCGGCGAATTGAGTCAGGCGCTGATCCAAAGTCCGGAAGTGGCGGCGCTCAATTATGTTGGTGGCAAAAGCCACAGCCGCAGTATTGCAGAATCTTTGATGGAAACACCCAAGCGCTACATGCTTGAGATGGAAGGGCTAAATACGTACGGAATCTGGAATTTTTCAAACTGGCCCGCTTTAGCCGCGCAAATGAAAAAGGGGTATGAATACGGCAAACAACGTTGTACAGCCTACGTGCGCTGGGTGGTGCAACGTGAATTATTTCCACAATTCCTTGAAACCTACCTTAGTGTTGTAAAAAGTTTGCAAATCGGGCATCCTTTGTTGGTAGAGGAAGGCGCCTCGGAAGCGCCGGATCTTGATTTCGGTCCGGTCATAAATGCGAAAAAGGCTTCGGAACTCAATGCCTTGATTCAGGATGCTTTTATGAAAGGCGCCATTCCGGTTTATCGCGGGGTTCAAAACCCGGATATGTTTTTACCCGAACAGGACAAAAGCGCTTATCTGCTGCCTGTTTGTTTGCTTGCCGTTCCTAAAAGCGCGCAACTATATCACAATGAGCCGTTTGGCCCGGTAGATACCATCGTTTTAGTCGATTCTGAAGCAGAACTGATTACGGAAATGAATGTCAGCAACGGCAATTTAGTATCCAGCATTGCCACCGATGATGTGCGTTGGGCTGAAACAATTGTTGAAGATTTGCGCGCCTTTAAAATCGGCATCAATAAAGTGCGCAGCCGCGGCGACCGGGAGGAAATTTTCGGCGGTTTTGGCAACAGCTGGCGCGGCTGTTTTGTCGGCGGCGAATATTTGGTGCGCGCCCTCACCAAAGGACAAGCCGACGAGGTGCTGTTCGGTAATTTCCGCTACGGATTGAATGTGCCGGAGGCGGGGGATATGCTGGTTCAGGTCGGTTGACGGGAGACGGTGGACGGGAGACGGTGGACGGGAGACGGTGGACGGCGGACGGTGGACGGGAGGCTTCGGGTCCGGGTTTGGTTTTGAAATTGAAGATAAATATCCAAATTCCAACCAAACCCAAGCCCGAAGCCCACCGTCTACCGTCTACCGTCTACCTTCTACCGGTTAACGGTTAACGGTTAACGACGATTTTGCGCGTAACCTGGTCGCCATCCATCCGAATCAGGATGAAATACATACCATCGGCAAAACCGGAAAGGTCAAGATTCTGTTGCTTTTGGGCATTGCCGTTCAGCTCCAGCACCTTGCGACCATTCATATCGTAAAGGAAGCATTGTTGATTTTTTCCAAGCAATTCATCCGGCAATACAATTGAAACCATACCGGTTGTCGGGTTCGGGTAAATACCCAGTTCCTGTAACCAGCTCGGATTTTCAGTACCCACCACACTTTTAACAATAAGTGGATTGCTTGTTCTTGTACAGCCATTTGCATCCGTTACGATTACCGTATAGGTGCCTTCGCCGACGCCCGTAAGATCCTGCGTGGCATTTGAAATGGCTACACCATTGCGGAACCATTGGTAGGTATATGGCGACAAACTACCGCTCACCGAAATTTCAACACGACCGATATTCTGTTGTGCAATATCATTTACAATCGTATCCTTTGTGATCGTCAGTTGGTCAAGAACCGTTACTTCGAAAGAACAACTGCCGACATTACCCTGTCCGTCTGTGTACGAATAGGTGGTCGTGGTCGTGCCCTGCGGGAACGTCGAACCGCTTGGTAAGCCTTGTACCAGCGCAAACCCGCCGCCTATACCTAAGCAGTTGTCGGTTGCCGTAGGTGCGTTGTACTGCACTACATTATTGCCGAAACAGCGAATGATACTTTGCGGGCAAACCAGCGTCGGCGAAGCATTGTCGACAATGCGAACCGTTTGTGTGCGGGTCGAAGTGTTGCCTGAATCGTCAGTTGCCGTCAACGTAATGGTATGGTAACCAAGTTGGGAGCAGTTATAGGAAGCAGGTGCAATTGAGACGTTTGACACCACACAGTTGTCTGTTACGTTCGCAGCCAAATTCAGTAAAGTCAGGGTTACAGTACCGGACGGGCCAAGTGGAACCGTTACGCTATCACCTTGAATCACAGGCGGAATCAAATCAACAGCCAGGATTTCTACTGTTTTAACTGTAGTACATCCATTTCCGTCTGTTGCGGTTGCGGTGTACGTGCCCGCTACCAAATTAACAGCCGTCGGGCCTGTTTGACTATTGCTCCAGTTGATGTTGTAAGAACCGCTGCCGCCGTCAGGAATCACCGTTGCAGAACCGCCCGGTTCAGCGATACAGGTCGTATTATTAACTATACCTGAAGTAAGAGTCAGCAACGTAGGCTGCGAGAGGGTAATGGTATCTACGATTTGGCAATTATTGACGTCGGTAATCGTGAGGAAATAAGTACCCGCGCTCAAACTGCCCTCTGTAGAAGCCGTACCGCCGGAACTCCATAAATACCCGAATGGTCCGGAACCGCCCGTAAGTACGACCGTTGCTTCACCTGATGATTGTCCATTGCAAGAAGGATTGATTACAAGGAAATCCGTAGCCAGACTGCAATTTCCGACGCCGACTACAACGGTTTCAACCGCAGAACAGCCTTTTGAATCGGTTACGGTCACCGTGTACGAACCGCCGGTTAAGCCGCCGATCGTAGCCGTTGTTTGAGTATTGCTCCACAGGTACGTGTACGCGCCCGCACCACCCGTCGGATTGGCGGAAGCCGTACCGTTGTTTGAATTTGGGCCGCTTGATTCCGTAGAGGTTGCATTAACCCGCAATGTATCCGGTTCTGTGATGCTGAAATTGACTACAAGCGGGCAGTTTGCAGCATCAATTACCGTAACGGTATAATTGCCGGGTGTCAAGTTGCTAATAATTTCAGTTGTTTGGTTGTTGCTCCAGTTGTAGTTAAAAGGAGCCGTTCCCCCAGTGATACTTACCGAAGCTACGCCGTTATTTTGGCCAAAACAGTTAATGTTTGTCGCTTCTACCGTACCTGAAACAGCGCAGTTATAAGCGCTTACATTTACAGTTTTTACATCTGTGCAAGCATTGTTATCCGTTACGGTTACAGTATAAAAACCGGGTAATAAACCAGTGATGGTTGCCGTTGTTGCCGTATTATTCCAAAGATAAGTATAGCCTGGCGTACCACCGCTTGGATTGGCAGAAGCCGTACCGTCAGAGGTGCCGTTTGCGGATTGGGCAGTGGAACTCACATTGGCATCCAGCACATTTGGTTCCAGCACCGTCGCGGTGATGCCAGCGGTACAGCCTTGTCCGTCTGTAACTGTAACCGTGTACGTGCCACCATCTAAGTTGGAAATCGTTGGGGTTGTTTCGTTATTATTCCAGGCGAAGGAATAAACGCCGTTTCCGCCGCTTGGCGCTACGGTCAGGCTGCCGGTATTGGCGCCGTTACAAGCCACATTCACTTGATTTGAAATGGATGCCGCTACATTGTTGTAGCGCACCACAACCACTGTATCTACACTGAAACATCCATTTGTTGTATTGATAACCAACACACTATATGAACCCGGAGCATTCGCAACCAACAGCGCAAGCGTGCCGGTCGTGTCCTGGGCGCCATTTGGGCTTGTCCAGATATGATTGAGGTTCGCCGGGTTTGCCGTGCTGCTTGTTACCAGATTGACTGTTGCGTTGTTGCAGTTTATATCGCCGGATACTGTAAGATCTGCGCCGGGCGCAGCGTTGTTCAATAGAACGGAAGCAGCAGCCGTGCTGGTGCAACCGTTTGTACCCGTCACAAGCAAGTTATAAGTACCCGGTACTGTTACCGTTGGATTGGCGATCAGGGAAGTAAAGCCATTCGGGCCGCTCCAGCTGAAACCTGATCCGCTCGCCTGAGATGAACCGTTTAGGGTAACCACCGTTTCAGAACAAGTGATAAATCCTCCCACCGCAATTGCGCCCGGAGCGCCGTTGTCGGCAATAACGTTTACTGTTCCGGTAGACGTACAACCGGAAACACCGTCTGTTACGACTACATTGTAAGCGCCCGCAACATTTACGGTCGGGTTTTGCAAGGTAGATGTGAACCCACTTGGGCCAGTCCATGCAAACGTACCGCCTTGTGCGTTGGTCGTAGTTTGTAAGGTAACAGAGGGATTGCTACAAGTAATCGTTCCGCCAACCAAACCAAGGGTTGGAGGCAAATTGATCGCCGTCACGATGGTTGACGATAAACTGGTACAACCATTGTAAGTATTTGTAACACGTAAACGATAGGTTCCCACGGCATTAACTGTTGGCGTAAGCGTCGTGGAGCCGGATACGATATTCCCGCCGTTTGCTGCCGTCCAGAAATAGGTGAACGTTGGCCCGCTTGAACCGGAACCGGACAACTGCACCTGCGGCTGCGCGCAGGTGAGCACTTTTGGCGGACCGGCATTTGAAACCGGTACGGACACATCTGCCACGACGAATACTGAGGCCGTATCGTGGCAGATTTTTCCGCCTTGCGCATTGGTTACTTCAAAATAATACAAACCCGAACTTGTTACAGTAGCGGTTTGGGTCGTGCTGATTACAATGCCAAGGTTATCAAACCATTTATATAAAACGGAATTTCCTACGGTTGAGCCGTTGCTGGTCAGCGTGACGCTCGTTCTGGAGCAAGTCAGCGTATCCGGCGTTTGGATCACGGCTTTAACCGGAATTTTAATCGTCGTAAAATTGATGATGCTATCGCAACCGGTCGTAGAGGTCAGGATCTCCTGATTTTGGCCGGTTTCGCAATAATCCTGACCGTTTATGTTGAAACATTCGCCTTCGCACAGGAAAATGGTCGGCAAGGTTTTGGTGTATAAAGGCAGTAATTTAATCTTTTGGCGAACCGTACTATCGCATCCTAAATAGGAACTATACGGCGTCGAAGTTAAAATATAGGTGCCCGGCGCTGACAAAATTGTGTTCGGTGATTCTTCCCATTCGTAAGGAATTTCATTAAAACATACAATTTTTTCTGGCAAATTCGTAATCGGAATGGCCGTATTCGTCACTTGCAGGCAGTTGGAAACAGAAGGGCTACAAGCGTTTGAAGCAGTAGCGCAGACATTTCCACCGGTTGGACCGAATTTAACCGTAATGGTTGTACCGGTGCTTGCGGGCAAGGTTAAAATGCTCAGGTTGGTGCCGTTGATTTTAGAGCCTAATGGAACCGACCAAGTGTAGGAAACCGCATTGGCTACCGGCGGAATGGTATATTTAACTGTTGCATTCGGGCAAACCTGCGTTGGGCCATCTACTAAACCGATTGCTCCTAATGGTGGCGGAATCGTTGAACCAACCGGAACCGTAATGGCATAACTGCATACGTCGCCGTTTAAGCCGTCGATCAAAAGTTGATAGGCTTGTCCGACAACTAAGTTATACAGGCCAATCCCGAATTGACTTAAACCGCCTATGCCTGGGTTTGGGCCAGGCATACAAGTAATGGTGGGTGAACCGCAATTGCCAATAACAGCCGCCTGTAAACCATCGGTACCTTGACAAGACAGGTATTTGATGTTGATTACAATCGTGCTTGATCCGGCGATAAAACCATACCACCGCGGGTTTTCAAGTACAATATCTCCAAAACAGAGTGATTGGTTGGCGCCAGCTGGTAAAAACTGATTGTTTTTATCGGTTAAACCATCTAAATTACAATAAATGCAGGATTGTGCGCAAGTAAGTGCGCCCGGCGGATTAACCGGGCCGCAGGAAAAAAGCCCCTGCGCGTTTACTTGTACCACAAAAGCCTGAAGAAAAAGCGCGAGGTACAGCGTAATTTTTTTACTCATGGTGTTACCTTAATTGGTTAAAAAAATGGATGTTGAATGGAGCGCATAGACGCACGATGCGCTGCCTTGACAGATTAAAAACATAGTTACTGGAAGCGTTCAAACTACATGCCACAAATAGGAGCAGCATATTCTTTTCGACTAAGTCATGCAGTAAAACCGCATAAAACAATCAAATTTTAAAACAAAATACTTTTTGGAATTTAGAATAGGACAATCATCGGGGCAAAAAGTTTCGATTCATCCGGCGATCAAACAATAACACAAAAGCAGTTTATAATATTGCCGAGACATCGATACGGTTTAGGTAAAAATGAAAGCCACCCTGCATTTGAAGGATTTTTCCGTTCTTTACCCTCAAAGTTTACCTGTGCGCATAAAAAATACGGCCATCCAAATCCTGCTCATGCTGTGCTATACGGCACCGCTATCACTTTCTGCGCAGGAACTACCCCGTGTTCGAAATTTTAGCCCGGAAGATTATAACGCCCAACCCCAAAATTGGTGCATCGATCAGGAAAGTAGGGAAGGCTGGATGTATTTTGGCAATAATTCCGGATTGCTCGAATACGATGGCGCAAGATGGCAACTTTTTTCATTACCTGAAAAACAAACCTTACGCGCAGTTGCCTGTAGCGATTCTGGTAAGATTTACAGTGGAGGTTTTGCCGAATTCGGTTATTGGAAAAAGAACAAAGTTGGCGCCCTTTCATACTACTCCCTCAGCAAGGATGTTCAGGCAATACACTTGCCCAAAGAAGAAATCTGGCATATCCTCGTTTTGCCGGATGAAGTGCTATTTCAATCATTTTCAACTATTTATAAATATAAAAACAACAAAATAACCGTGCTCAACCCGCCGAGCGCTATTATGTTTGCGCATAACGTGGAAGGTCGGGTGCTGCTTCAAGTGATCGGAAGAGGCATCTTTGAGTTGCTGCCCGATGATTCGTTTCGCTTATTGGAAGGGACGGAAATTTTGGGAGAACGGATTGTCCAATTTATCATTTCAGACGGGAAGGGCGGTTTTTGGGCCGGCACCACAAACGACGGAATTTGGGCATATTCAAACGGCATTATGCGACCCTGGTCGGGCGCGCTGAACAGCACGTTCAAACGATACCAGCTCAACAAAGCCATTCGTCTGCGCAATGGCAGCGCTGCAATCGGTACTATATTAAATGGTGTCTTTTTGCTAAACCCTGACGGTTCCCTGCGCGCGCACCTGAACCGGGAAGCCGGTTTGCAAAACAATACGGTGCTGGCCCTGCACGAAGACCGCGATCAAAATCTTTGGATCGGGCTTGATCGGGGCAATGATTTTGTGGAACTTAATTCGCCCCTCACTTTTTTCAACGATCAAACAGGTAAAATTGGGGCCGTGTACACCGCTGCCTGGTTCCAGGATCGCTTGTACTTAGGCACAAACCAGGGCGTTTATGTGAAAGGGAAACAAGGAACCAGCGATGATTTCTACTTAGTTGAAGGCACACAGGGGCAAGTTTGGCAGTTGCAAATATTTGATAATCAATTACTTTGCGGACATAATGCAGGTACGTTTTTGTTAACAGGCGCATCGGCGCAAAAAATATCATCCATCACCGGAGGCTGGCACACGCTGCAAGTGCCTGGTCAATCAGATGCGCTGATTCAAGGCACTTACACCGGTTTAATCGTATTTCGCAAAAAAGGCAATGTCTGGGAGTTTTCCCATCGGGTTTCGGGTTTCAACGAGCCTTTGCGCAAAATTGCATTTGACGAACAGGGCTATTTATGGGGCGCACACCCTAACCGAGGACTTTTCAGATTGCGGCTTTCAAGTGATTTGAATCAAATTTTGGAGCAAAAAGCCTTTTCTACGTCGGATGGTTTGCCTTCCGAATTTAAAGTAGATCTGGTCAGATTAGACAGCAACTTGATTGTAAACCCGGAAGGCGCCCCTCGAAAAATTAGTTTCAATGGCGCCACTGTCCGATTTGATACCCTGGCGCCGTATTTACAATCGGGCAAAATTCTGCCAGGTATGGGGCATGAGTTTTTTATCGTCGACAAATCTGCCGTGCGCCTGTGCGCGGGTAAGCAAGCCGACTGGTTTCCGGTTTCTTTGGTGTATGGTTATGAAAATATTGTACCTTTAACTGCGCACGAGTATTTATTTTGCCAGGAAAACGGGTACGCATTGTTAGACAAAAATAAAATCCCGCAAGGATCCAATGCGTACTCCGTGTTACCATTTATCCGACAAGTGGAGGCAGGCGGCGAGGCGATTGAAATGGAGCACAGCACAAACGAGGTACAAATCCCGCATCGGCGCAATGCCCTGAAATTCACTTTTGGCGCTGCGGTGTTCGGGCATCAGCCAAAGTACGCCTGGCGACTTGACGGTTTTGGACGCGATTGGTCGGAATGGCAAAACAGTCCGGAAAAAGAATTTACCAACCTGCCACCCGGTGCTTATGTTTTCCGGGTACGCACCAATATATCTGATCGTGAAGCGGCATTTTCATTTCGGATTTTACCGCCCTGGTATCAGTCTACCTGGGCTTGGGTCGGTTATGCGCTGCTGGCCTTAATACTCCTTTACTTACTCGAACGCTATAACCAACGCCGGCTTGACCGACAACGCGCGCAGTTAGAAGCTGAAAAGCAACAGGATTTGACCCGCCATCGAACGGATGCGGAACGGGAAAAGCTCAGCTTAGAGTTAGACAATAAAAGTCGGGAACTCTCGAATGCGGCCTTGGGTCTGATTCGAAAAAACGAAATCCTGCTCAAAATTAAAGACGAACTACTGGCCTCCAAAGGGGAAACCAGGGCGCTTGACCGCCTGGCGCGGCTCATAGACAGCCATGTGGAAAGCGACCATGACTGGGAAATTTTTGAAGCTTCGTTCAACCAGGTACACGACGATTTTTTCAAAAAACTTATGTCCGACTATCCGGATTTGACGCCCGGCGACCTGCGTTTGGCCGCTTATTTGAAAATGAACCTCGCCTCCAAGGAGATTGCGCCGCTCCTGAACATTTCAGTTCGGGGCGTTGAAAACAAACGTTATCGGCTTCGCAAAAAAATCGGGCTGCCAGAAGAGGCTAATTTGACCGAATTTATGATGAATTATTGATTTTTAGGGGTGGCGTAGTTTTGGTGAGGTAATATTTTGCTTTATAATGGCGCTTTATTCATAATTTCATGCTGTCAATCGCAGGCGACGCCGAATTTTTGAATCTTTTCAAAAACGATACGCCTGTTTCATCTATTTATCCGAAATATACGGCGCGCTTGTATTTTAGCCCTCCGATTCGGTAACAAACAAGTATATTTTGAAAAAACGCTTACTTCTTTTTTTATGGTTATGTGGCAGCCTAGCTGCATTTGCACAAGTTCCCGGAGCGCCAGGCAATGTCGCGGCGGTGGGGTATGAATCGCATATTGAATTGACATGGCCGCCGGTATCCGGCGCAACTTCTTATAAAATATTCCGGTCTTCAGACGGCGGAAACGTTTACACTTTGCTCAAACAAACAAACGATGCAATATGCGTTGACTGGACTGGCGATGAAGGCCAGAACCTCAGCCGTTCATATAAGGTAAAAGCAAGCAACGCGGCAGGCGACAGCGATTTTTCCCAGTCCGCAGCGGCCCAAACTGCGCCGATGGATGATGCGCAATTGCAGGAAATGGTTCAAAAAGCCACGTTCCGCTATTTTTGGGATTACGGCCACCCGGTAAGCGGCATGGCCCGTGAGCGCAACAATGGAGACCCGAACACCGTAACAACCGGCGGCTCCGGCTTCGGCATTTTAGCCCTCATCGTAGGCGCAGAGCGCGGCTGGGTGACACGCGCGGCTGCGGTTGAACGCATGGTGCAAATCGTTGGTTTTCTGCAATTTGCAGATCGCTTTCACGGTGCTTTCCCGCACTGGATGGATGGAAATACCGGCAATGTCATTCCCTTCAGCCAATACGATGATGGCGCAGATTTGGTCGAAACAGCATTTATGATGCAAGGTCTGCTCACGGCGCGCCAGTATTTTAACCAAAACGACCCGCAGGAAAAAGGCTTGCGCGACGGCATCACAAGTTTGTGGCAAGGCGTACAATGGGATTGGTTTAGAAAAAACAACGGCCCGGTGCTGTACTGGCATTGGTCGCCGGATTATGCCTGGCAGATGAACTTTCCCTTGCGCGGATTTTACGAAGCGCAAATTGTGTACATCTTAGCAGCGGCGTCGCCAACGCATCCTGTTCCCGGAAGTTTGTATCAAACTGGTTGGACCTCAAGCAATTACGCCAATTACAGCAGCTATTACGGCTACCCTATTTACTGCGGTCCTTATGGCGGCGGCCCTATGTTTTTTGCCCATTATTCTTATTTGGCCTTTGATCCGCGCAACAAAAAAGACGCGTTTTGCAACTATTTCACGCGCAACCGCAACCACGCGCTCATACAACACCAATATTGCATCCTGAATCCCAAAAGCAATCAAGGATATTCGGCCGATTGTTGGGGCCTGACTTCGAGCGACGACCCGCTCACCGGGTATAACTCACACGATTTATGGCCGGTAAACGACAACGGAACCATTGCGCCCACCGCTGCTTTGGCCGATATGCCCTACACACCGGCGGAAAGCATGGCTGCACTCAAGTATTTTTACCGCACAAAAGGCGAAACGCTTTGGGGGCCGTATGGGTTTTACGACGCGTTTAATCAGAACCAAAACTGGGTTTCAAACTCATACCTTGCCATCGATCAAGGCCCCATTGTGGCTATGATTGAAAATGCGCGCACGGGCCTCTTGTGGAACTATTTTATGCAAAACCCGGAAATACAACCGGCGCTTACGGCCATCGGGTTTCAACCTGATTTTGTTGCAACAAATGAAACAAGCTTAGACGGCGCCACCCTTGAAGTGTACCCGATTCCGGCCGCAGCAGGGGAAGCGGTTAAACTGCAATTGTTTTTGTCAAAACCGCAAATATTGACTGCCGTTTTATGCAGCCTCGATGGGCGTAAAACGCAAACACTTTTTGCAGATAAGGCATTTTCAAGCGGACAATACGTGGAATCTATTGAAACTGCCGGGCTTGAACCGGGCGTGTACTGGATTTCCGTTCAACAGCAAAATCAACGCATTTTCCGAAAAATCGTAATCGCCCGAAAAACAAAGTAAAAGCATAAATCCCCGGAAACTCAAAACCACTATTTTTAACAAAGTTTCTATTTCACTAACCATTCAACTTGAAGCGTTTATGAAAAAATTTCTCCTTGCTTCGCTCCTGTTAACCCTTGGGGTTTTCGGACTGAATGCCCAAATCTTGTATGAAGATTTCGAAGGCGGTACTTCTGACCTTGCTTGGGCTGCTGCCGACGGTACATACAACGGAGTCGTAGGCAATCCCGGCCCGGATGCCGTAAATCCGAGCAGTTTCGTAGGCTCGTACACCAAAGGCGCCGGTTTCGGTTACAGCCTGTTTTGGGTTCCTAATCTTGCGCAGCCGCTTGATTTATCAGAATACAACCAGTTTCACCTGAAAGTTTGGTGCGCTACCGCAACGCCAATTCTGTTAAAATTTGAAGGCCCCGGTCAGGCGGTTGAAAAAAAGGTTGACATGCCGGCTGCCGGCCAATGGGTCGACCTCAAATTCGACATGAGCGCAGGCGCAAACAAAACTGGTTTGACGAAAATCATCATTTTCTTTGATCCGGGTAATGACCCAAGCGCAAACACCTACTATTTCGACGATTTAGTAGCTGAAAAAGCACAAATCTGCTACGAAACATTTGAAGGCGGCGCACAATTGCCTTGGAATGGCGCCGATGGCATTTATGACGGCGCGGTTGCGAACCCTGCCCCGGATGCCATCAACGGCAGCGCGACAGTTGGTAAGTACACCAAAAGCGGCACCCACGAGTACAGCCTTCTGCTGGCTGACCTTGGCTCAACAACGCTTGATTTATCCGTCCTGAACCAGTTCAAATTGAAAATTTACACCACAGCGCCTACACAGGTGTTGTTAAAATTGGAAGGTCCGGGTGTTGCAGCCATTGAAAAAATCAAAAATATTGCCGTCACAAACGCCTGGCAGGAATATACGTTTGACATGAGTGCGGCAGCCACCAATACAGGGCTAACAAAAATCATCCTGTTCTTTGATCCGGGTGTGCTTACCAGCGCCGACACCTATTATTTTGATGACCTGTGCGCAGTTCCAAATCCGTGTCCGGGCGCAACACCCGATCCGGATATTCTGGATGATTTTGAATGCAACCGCAACATCACGTATGCAGGTGATTGGACTGCACTGTCAGTCGTAAACAACCCGGCTCCAAGCGGCGACAATAACTCGTCTAAAGTGGGTAAATGGGTGGATCCATCCGGCCCTGGCACAGAATTTTCCAATTTCCAGGCTGATTACCAAAACCCGGTAGATCTTTCTGTTCGCAACCAGTTTGGCCTCAAATTATGGGCGCCAAAAGCAGGTCGCCTATTGTTGAAAATGGAAGGCGGTACAGGCGCCAAAGAAGTTGAATTTCAGGTAACTGAACTCAATAAATGGGTAACCTACACCGCTGATTTTAGCAGTGAAATCGGCAAAGGCCACACCAAATTTGTGGTATTTATCAATGCATTTGTACCAGGCGAACCGGGCGATATTTATTATGTAGACGACATCAAACTGGCAGCGCCGGCCACCGCACCACCGCTGGAAGACTTCCAGGGCGGCGTACACCTCGATTGGGGGCCGCTTGACCAAAATGGAACCCTGCACGGTGCATTCACCGCGCCTTCGCCGAATAGCTCGCCAAACGGCGTAAACAGTTCTACCGACGTAGGCTGCTATTCAAAAGGAACTTCGCCGTTCTCCACCCTTGTGGCTGTTTCTGGTACGACTTTCGATTTGTCGATTTATCCACAGTTCAACCTTGACGTATTAAGCCCATTCGGCGGCGGCAAAGTGACCATGCAACTGAGCGGCCCAAGCGGCAACCAGGAAGTAACGGCTACTGTTACGACGCCTGGCGCATGGGAAACCCTCGGCTTCGACTTCTCTGCGTTTTCTGCTGTTACCGACTTCAACGAAGTACGCCTGACGTTTAATGCAGGTACTGCCAACCCAGGCCAATCCTGGTGCCTTGACAACCTGCGTCAAAGCGGTTCTACGGTTAATCCTTGCGCAGATGTTGTTCCAAAACCGAACATCATCGACGACTACGAATGCCAGCGCAACTATGTGCAGATTTACTACGGTACCAGCGATATCAAGCCGGTGAACAACCCGTACCTGTTGCCAAACAACGGTTCCTTGAAAGTAGGTGAATACACGGATCCGCCAAACCAGCCTTACGCCGGTATCGGCATCGAATTCGCACAAGCGCCTGATTTGACCGTGTACAACCAGTTGAAACTTCAGGTTTATTCAGCCAAAGCAAATGTGCCTTTCTTGTTCAAATTAGAAGGCGGCACAACGGCGGTTGAAAAGTTTGACACGCTGAAGGATGCAAACAAATGGTACGACTTCACCATTGACTTCAGCGGTGCAGTTGGTACGGATTGCAAAAAATTGGTTATTTTCTTTGACGTAGCAACTGACAACGGCGGCACGTACTATGTGGACAACATCCGCTGGAGCCGCAAAGGGTACACCGGTTGTGTGGACGACCACGAAACGGCGCTTACTTCCATCAACAACTTTACCTACTTCAATAACGGCGCCCTGAGCGGTCAGACGGCTGCGATTGTAGACAACCCGCTGCCAGCCGGTATCAATACCAGCGCAAAAGTTGGTAAACTCGTACAGGCAGGCGACGCAACCATCTACGCAGGTATGTACGCTGATTTGGAATCAGAAATCAACTTCGCAGGCAACAAACAAGTGAAAGTTAAATTGCTGATGGACCATATCGGTACCCACACCATGAAAATCGAGGTGTTTGGCAACCCGGTTCCGCCAATTGAAGTAACCCTCCCGAACACGAAAGTGAACGAATGGGAAGAATTGACCTTCAACTTCTCGGCTTACAACGACGGCGACAAATACTACCGTCTGACCATGTTCCCTGACATCACGTCGGTAGGTTCTGGCACAGATAAAGTAACGTATTATGACGACATCGTGATCGGCAACGGCCAGTGCGGTGTAAGCGGCACATTCAGCCCATACAAAGTGGAAGCAATGGTGGTTTCGCCAAACCCGGCCAACGACCTGCTGCATGTTGAAAACTTCAGCAATGTAAGCCGCATGGATGTGTACGATATCCTTGGTCAGCGTATGATTTTCCTCAATACCCAGGGCGAAGGTCGCACGGACATCGACATCATGCGTTTGCCTGCCGGATTGTACACCCTGACTGGTTACAATGCCCAGAACGTGTTGATTGGTAATGCAAAATTTGTAAAACAGTAATAAGTTTTACAATCAAATGTCTTGAGGCTGAATCATAAGGTAACTTGAGATTTTTTCGCCAAATAAAATGTTTAGATCGTGCGTAATTGTGGGGGTGACTGGCAGTCACCCCCACAATACGCTCGGCCTTCCGAATAATATTTTGCAAACTATACTCAAGTTGCATAAAAACACCTTATGATACCCCCACAATATGCTCGGTCATCCCAATAATACTTTGCCAATCATCAATTGATTGCTTCAAAACTACTTTTGAGAAGTCCTCCCTTTTCCATCTTCCTTCGCCCATCGAAGGCATAACCTGTATTTTCCTATTATGATACGCAGCCTGACAATTCTCAGTCTAATTGTCTCTATTACAGCAAGTTGCACCATTTCGCAGGCACAAAATCCAATTCGAAACTCAGCTGCTGACCATGCTGCACCCCTCCCACCCTACTCCATCGACGAATTAGAGCGCCGCACTTTTCATTTCTTTTGGGATCTCGTCGACACCAATTATCAGGTGCCGGATCGCTGGCCGACCAAAACATTTTCAAGCATCGCTGCTACCGGTTTCGGGTTGAGCGCCTATTTAGTAGGTGTTGAACGCGGCTGGATTACCCGCGCACAGGCGGCTGAACGCGTGCGCAAAACCTTAGAAATACTCAAAAATTTGCCGCAAGGCGATGCTGCCACCGGAATGGCGGGTTACAAAGGCTTCTTTTACCATTTTTTAGACCACAGCAAGTCCCGCCGCTACCGCGACGTAGAACTTTCGACCATTGATTCAGGCTTGCTATTAGCCGGTATTTTATCTTGCCAAACCTATTTCGATCAAAACTCGCCCGATGAAAAAGCCATTCGCGAATCTGCTGATTTTATATATACGCGCGTCGAATGGGACTGGATGCTCAATAAAAACAACCGCATCAGCATGGGCTGGAAACCGGAACGCGGCTTTATTCAGGCTGAATGGTTCGGGTACACGGAAGCCATGATTTTGTATGTGCTGGCGCTCGGCTCGCCTACCCACGCGATCCCCGCAACGGCTTGGGACGCCTGGACGCAAAATTATTATTGGGATACCTACCAAAGCCAGGAACACGTCAATTTTGGCCCCCTTTTCGGCCATCAATATAGCCATGTATGGATTGATTTTAAAGGAATTCAAGACGAATACATGCGCGAAAAGGGCATTGATTATGCCGAAAACACCCGGCGCGCTACCCTTGCCAACTGGTCGTATTGCAAGCAAAATCCTAAAAAATACGAGGATTATTCCGATAAAATATGGGGTCTCACCGCTTGCGACGGCCCGGTTGACTGGCTTGCCAAACACGACCCACAACGACGCTGCATCGAGCAATGGGAACAATTCATGGGCTACAGCGCACGCGGCGTGGCGAGTGATTATTTAACCGACGATGGCACCATCGCCCCCACTGCGGCGGGTGGCTCCGTGCCGTTTGCGCCCGAAATTTGTTTGCCCGCTCTTGAATCTATGTGGACCAATTACGGTGACAGTTTAGTCGGCCCTTATGGTTTCAAAGACGCCTTTAACCCAAGCTTTACTGCTTGCGGACAACTGCCCAAGGGCTGGTTCGATACGGATTACCTCGGCATCGACCAAGGCCCGATCATTTTGATGCTGGAGAATTACCGCAGCGGCTTTTTGTGGAATTTGATGAAACGGAATCCGTATATCAAAGCAGGTTTACAAAAAGCCGGTTTTGAAGGCAGCTGGATTGGTAAAAACGACCATAAACAAACAGCGACAGCTAAAACCCGCTTCAACGACGAGGTTCCGACCAACCCGATATTTTATTTTGAACGCCAGGTTTTACGGGACTCCGGCAATATCCTGCCCTATCGCTTGTTAAAACCGTCTAATATTCTGGAAACCAATCAAATAAACGGTGTTTTCGTCAAAAAAGACGGGCATTTGATGGATGTTACCACTAAAAAAGACATCAAAATCCCGCTTGTTATTTTCCTCCACGGTTCCGGCGAACGAGGTTTTGACAACGAATCCCAACTAAGAAACGGCGTTTTTGCCTTCTCCGAGCCTTCAAACTGGGAAAAACACCCCTGCTTTATGCTGGTCCCACAATGCCCGGAAGACGACGAGTGGAATGTATCCGATTCCGCATTCCAGGCAAAGCCTAACCGGTCGATGCAAATGTTAATCAAACTCATTGAAAAAACCATCGCCGAAAACCCCGCCATCGACCCTAAACGCGTGTATATCACCGGTTTATCTATGGGCGGCTACGGCACGTTTGACATCCTCACGCGGCGTCCTGATTTATTTGCGGCAGCCATGCCCCTTTGCGGTGGTGGCGATCCGGCGCAAGTCTCAAAATTTAGTAAAATCCCAATGTGGGTATTTTGCGGCACGCGCGATGAATCTGTCATGCCCGAACGCTCCCGAAGCATGGTTAAAGCCCTGCAAGCCGCAAATTCAAACGTAAAATTCACCGAATACCAAACCCTCGGACACGCCGTTTGGCAGGAAACCTACTACAATCCGGCCGTCCTCGACTGGCTTTTTGCTCAACATAAATAGCGTTCTTTTATGCAAATGATAAAATTCATCCCACTGCTTGGATTGCTTTTCTGCTGTTTTTGCAGCCCAAAAACACAGTCTAGTTCAACGGCCATGCGCGAACCGGTAGTACAGCGCGATCCACGTGTTGAAAAGTTGCTGGCACAAATGACCCTTGAAGAGAAAATCGGTCAAATGGCCCTGTTTACCACCGACTGGGAATCCACCGGCCCAACCATCCGCGACGGCTACAAAAATGATATTCGAAAAGGCAATTGCGGCGCCTTGTTCAACAGCCACACCGTCAAATTTACCCATGAATTACAACGCATTGCGGTAGAAGAAACCCGGCTCAAAATCCCGCTCCTGTTCGGCTACGACGTGATCCACGGCTACAAAACCATCTTCCCCATTCCCTTGGGCGAAGCCGCTTCCTGGGACCTCGCCGCCATCGAACAATCGGCCCATATCGCCGCTTCCGAGGCCGCCGCATCCGGCCTGCACTGGACCTTTGCGCCCATGGTCGACATCGCCCGCGATCCGCGCTGGGGCCGCGTGATGGAAGGCGCCGGCGAAGACACCTACCTTGGTTGTCGCATCGCGGAAGCGCGCGTGCGGGGCTTCCAGGGCAAGGGAATTGGCCAAACGGACGCCGTAATTGCCTGCGTAAAACACTATGCCGCGTACGGCGCGCCCATCGGCGGCCGCGACTACAACTCGGTCGACATGAGCGAGCGTTATTTCCGCGAATACTACCTTCCGCCTTACGAAGCGGCCGTAAAAGCGGGCGCCATGAGCGTTATGACTTCCTTCAATGACTACGACGGGATGCCCTGTACCGGCAACCGCTACCTGCTCCACGACATCCTGCGCGGCGAATGGGGTTTCCAGGGATTTGTCGTAACCGACTACACCTCCATCAACGAAATGGTCAACCACGGCGTGGTGGCCAACGAAAAAGATGCCGGCGAACTCGCCCTGCACGCCGGCGTAGATATGGACCTGCAAGGCGGCATTTACCAGCGTTACCTGGCCCAATCCGTCAAAGAAGGCAAGGTTTCTGTGAAAGAAATCGACGATGCCGTGCGCCGCATCCTGAAACTCAAATTCGACCTTGGCCTTTTCGAAAATCCCTACAAATTCTGCGATGAAGCCCGCGAAAAACAAGTGGTGCTCAGCAAAGCCAACCGCGATGCCGCCCGTTTAACCGCAAGCAAAAGCATGGTGTTGTTGAAAAATGCCAACCAAACCCTGCCGCTCAACAAAAAACAAAAAATAGCCCTCATCGGCCCCTTAGGCGACATGAAAGACGACCTCATCGGCGCCTGGGCAGCATCCGGCAGCGGCGCCGATTGCGTCAGCCTGCTCGAAGGACTGAACAATGCGGGTATGCGCCCGGTTGCGGTAGCCAAAGGTTGTGAAGTGGAAGGAAACGACCGCTCCCACTTCGAAGATGCGCTCAAAGCGGCCCGCCAGGCAGATGTGGTACTGCTCGCCATCGGTGAACGCTCCTGGATGAGCGGCGAAGCCTCCTCCCGCGCCGACCTCAACTTGCCCGGCGTGCAGGAAGAACTGCTCAAAGCGCTCAAAACCACCGGCAAACCCATCGTGGTTATCCTCATGAACGGCCGGCCGCTTACCATCCCCCAAGTAGACGCCCAAGCCGACGCCATCCTTGAAACCTGGTGGTCGGGCACCGAAACCGGCAACGCCATCGCCGATGTGCTGAGCGGCGCGTACAATCCTTCCGGCAAACTCACCATGAGTTTCCCGCGCGCCGTGGGCCAAATACCGGTGTACTACAACTACAAAAACACCGGTCGCCCGTTCGATCCGAATTCCAAATGGACCAGCAAATACGTTGATATGCCCAACGCCCCGCTTTATCCCTTCGGATACGGC